>CAZFJR010000090.1:0-5903 GCA_964519235.1 uncultured Salinivenus sp.
GGTGCCGTCGTGCTTCACGTACGGCCCGTAGCGGCCATTCCATACCTCCACCGGTTCGTCGCTGCCCGGATGGGGACCGAGCACTCGGTCGGGCTGATTGCGGTTCTCCTTGCGCCGGATGAGCTCGAGGGCACGGTCCAGCTCCACCGTCAGCACATCATCCTGCTTCTGGAGGGACGCAAACGTGCCCTCGTGACGGACGTAGGGCCCGTAGCGGCCAATGTTGGCCTCCACCTCTTTCCCCGTTTCGGGATGCGTGCCGAGCGTGCGGGGCAGATTGATGATTTGCAGGCCGAGTTCAAAGTCCACGTCCTCCGGCTCTACGCCCGGCGGCAGCGACACGCGCTTCGGACTGTCCTCTTCTTCGTCGTCGCCGAGCTGTATGTACGGCCCGTAGGGCCCCGACTTGAGCAAGACCGGGAGGTCCGCCTCGGGATGGATCCCAAGGACCCGGTCGCCTCGGTTCGCCTCCTCGAGGATCTCCTGGAGCTCCTCTTCCGTGGTGTCGCCGGGCGCGAGGTCGTCGGGGAGCGACGCCGTGACGGTAGTGCCGTTCATCTCTCCTTCTACGTAGGGGCCGTACTTCCCCACGCGCACCACGTAGTCGCCCCACTGGTTGGGGAAGCGGATGGAGCTGATGTCGCGGGCGTCGATGGCCTCTAGCCCCTCCTCCACTCGGGCCTCCACGCCTTCTTCGCCCTTGTAGAAGTCTTGCAGGTAAGGCGTTGGCTCGGTGCGCCCGCGGGCAATGTCGTCGAGCACATCTTCCATCTTCGCCGTGAAGCTGACGTCGACCAGCGGCTCGAATTGGGCCTCCATAAGGTTGTTTGTGGCGAAGGCCGTGAAGGTGGGAATAAGCGCGTTTCCTTTCTTGCGCACGTAGCCGCGCTGCTGAATGGTGCCGATGATGGAGGCGTACGTAGACGGGCGGCCGATGCCTTCTTCTTCGAGCGTCTCCACGAGCGAGGCCTCTGTGTAGCGCGCGGGCGGCTTGGTTTCGTGCCCGAGCGGCTCTACGGAGTGCACCTGGAAGCCGTCGTCCTCTTCGGACTGGGCAGACGCGGAGCCAACAGACGTCTCCCCGACACGGAGCGGCGGCAACGGGCGCTCTCGTTTGCGAAGCGCGGCCTCAGGGTCGTCGGCGCCCTCCACCAGCACGCGGAAGAAGCCGGGGAAGTCGATCTGCTTGCCGGAGGCCCGGAAGCGGGCCACCTGGCCGTCCACCTGCGCGTCGAAGTAGACGTTGGTGTAGCGCACCTTGGCGTCGGCCATTTGGGTGGCCAGGGTGCGCTTCCAGATCAGGTCGTAGAGGGCCGCCTGCATCCCACTGAGGCCGAGCTCGTCCTTCGTCTTCATTTCGGACCCGGCGGGGCGGATGGCCTCGTGCGCCTCCTGTGCGCTTTCGGAGGAGCTGTACTGTCGCACGCTGCCACTCAGGTAGTCGTCGCCGTAGCGCTGCGCCACGGTGCGGCGCGCGCCCGTCACCGCCTCGTCGGAGAGGTTGGTGGAGTCGGTGCGCATGTACGTAATGTAGCCGTTCTCGTAGAGGGACTGAGCGAGGCTCATCGTCCGGCTCGACGAGAGGTTGAGCTTGCGGTTGGCCTCCTGCTGCAGGGTAGACGTGATGAAAGGCGCGAAAGGCGACTTGCTGCGCGTCCGCTCCCGTGTGTCGGCGACCTGCCAGGGGGCCTGGGGCAGCTGTTCGGCCAGCGCGGTGGCCTCTTCCTCGTCGAGCAGGACCACGTCCTCTCCGTCCGTGAGCGACTCTTTGAGGCGCCCGGTGTCCTCGTCGAAGTCCTTCCCGGACGCAAGCCGCACCTCGTTCAGGTGCGTCATCTCGGCCTCCACGCCTGTCCCGTTTTTCGTGAGCTGCGCGTCGAGGTCCCAGTAGGTGGCCGGCACAAAGGTAATGCGCTCACGCTCCTTGCGGACCAGCAGCCGCACCGCCACGCTCTGCACGCGCCCGGCGGAGAGCTTGGGCTTGATCTTGCGCCAGAGCAGCGGCGAGATGGAGTAGCCCACCAGCCGGTCCAGAATGCGACGCGTCTGCTGCGCCTCCACAAGGTGCGTATCGATGTCGCGCGTGTCGTCAAGGGCTCGCCGGATGGCGTCCTCGGTAATCTCGTGGAAGACCATCCGTCGTACCGGCACGTCCGGGTCGAGCGCGTGGACGAGGTGCCATCCGATGGACTCCCCCTCTCGGTCCTCGTCCGTGGCGATGTAGAGCATGTCGGCGTCCTTCAGAGCCCGCCTCAGGTCCTGCACCACGTCTCTTTTGTCCGGCGGCACCACGTACAGCGGCTCGAAGCCGTTGGTCACCTTCACGCCGAGGCGGGCCCAGTCCTCGTCCTTGTACTCCGAGGGAATCTGCTCCGCCGACGCGGGCAGGTCACGGATGTGCCCCATGCTCGCCTCCACCTGAAACTCATTTTCGTCCGGGAGGAATGCCCGAATGGTGCGGGCCTTTGTGGGCGACTCAACGACAACTAAACGCTTCATGGACGGCGTGCCAGAGTTGATGTGACAAATGGACAGGCGGGACTGGGGGAATGGCAGAACGGCCCGCCGGACGGAATTCGCGCGATAGGCACGCCCGCTGAGGGAGGGTCGTTCCGAAATCACTTGTGACCCATGTGTTCTAAATCCCGAACACCGACAATGCTCCTTTCTCCGCCCGCCGGTATCAGGGCCCCAAACACAGGCAGCCCAGCTCCGGAGCGTCCGGAGCCGGGCTGTGGCTGCTTGGATCGGCATGTAGAGCGGCCGCCGATGGGAGGCCTTGCTGGCAGGCCGCAGGCACGACGCGCAGGGAGCGGGAGGGACTACGCCACCTCTCCGTTCGGGCGCCCCTGCTCCAGGCTGTCTTCGCCCAGGTAGTGATCGAGGTGGTGGGCACGGTCCTCCACCTTCGTGAGCACCTTCTTCAGCGTGCGCTCCGTGCCCGGGTCGCCAAGCTCATTGGCCTCCGCAATGGTTTCGCGGAGCTGCTTGGCCAGGGTGCGCTCGCCGTCAAGATCGTGCTGGAGCATCTGCCGGACGCGGTACGTGCCCTCCGGCTCATGCATCACGTGCGAGAGCTCCGCCTGCGCATCCGGCGCACTGGTCGGGATGCCGCCGAGCGCCGTGATGCGCTCCGCAACGCGGTCCACGTACTTGTGGACCTCCTCGTAATTCTCTTGGAGGAACATGTGGAGATCATTGAACTGCGGGCCCTCCACGAGCCAGTGATGCTTCTGGTACTGGTGGTACAGCGTCCAGAGTGTGCACTGAATCTCGTCGAGCTGGGGGATAAGCTGCTCCGCCACGTCCTGATCGAGGCCAATCGGGTTCTCCTCGATCATCTGTTGTGGGCGCCAGGGCTCGTCGTGGGCGGTGTCGGAGGTCTGGGTTGTGGTCGCAGGCATATCGGTCGGGGAGTATTTGTGGATGGAGGTGAGGGTGGAAGGAGGAGCGTCAGGCCGTCAGCACAAAACGCTGACACCCTGACTGTATGTCTGTCAGGATTTACCCAAACTCCGGGACGTCGTAGCATATGTACTGTGCACAAATCCGGTGCCAGCCCTGAGAAGTTCTCCCTTCTATTCCGTCGCTGTAACGAATGTGGGGGACTGGTTTTCTTCTCCGGGGGCTCTGAGGGCAGCTTCTGGCCGAGAGGCAGGAGCGATCAGGTAAACGCGTTTAGCCCGGTGACGTCCTCCCCTACAATGAGCGTGTGTACCTCGTGGGTCCCCTCGTAGGTGATTACACTTTCGAGGTTGTTCATGTGCCGCATAACGGGATACATGCTGGTAACCCCGTTCCCACCCAGCATCTGTCGGGCGGAACGGGCGATTTCTAAGGCCGTCTGGCAGTTGTTGCGCTTGGCCAGGGACACCTGTTGCGGGCGCATGGTGCCGGCCTCCTTGAGGGTGCCCAGGCGCCAGTTCAGGAGCTGAGCCTTCGTAATTTCCTGCACCATGTCTACCAGCCGTTCCTGCATGAGCTGAAAGCCGCCGATGGGCTGCCCGAATTGTTCGCGGTTCTGGGCGTGCTGCCGGGCGGTGTCGTAACAGGCCATGGCGGCCCCGATGGTGCCCCAGCAGATGCCGTAGCGGGCCTGGGTGAGACACGAGAGCGGCCCTTTTAGGCCCTCGGCGTGAGGCAGACGGGCCGAGTCTGGAACCCGCACGCCATCGAGCACCACCTCGCTGGTCACGGCCGCACGGAGCGACCACGTCTCGTCGATGGTCGGGGTGGACACGCCCTCACGGTCCGTCTCCACCAGAAATCCGCGGACCACGTCGTCTTCGTCTTTGGCCCAAATCAGCGCCACGTCGGCCATGCTCGCATTGGTGGACCAGCGCTTGTGCCCGTCCAAGACCCAGGTGTCGCCCTCGCGCCGGGCCCGCGTCTCCATGTCGGAGGGATTGGAGCCCACGTTCGGCTCCGTGAGCCCGAAGCACCCAATGGCCTCGGCGCGGGCCAGGGCGGGCAGCCAGCGCTCCTTCTGGGCCTCGGTGCCGTAGCGCCAGATGGGGTACATGACGAGCGAGCCCGTCACGGAGCAAAACGACCGGAGGCCGGAGTCGCCCCGCTCCAGCTCTTGCATCATAAGGCCGTAGGCGATGCTGCTGTGGCCGCCGCCCCCGTACTCCGCAGGAAGTGTAGGCCCCAGAAGGCCGTGCTCCGCGAAGGTCGGGATGAGCTGGTGCGGAAACGAAGCCTCCTGCGCGTGCTCCTCAATGATGGGTTCCACCTCGTTCGTGACGAAGGCGCGCACCTCGTCGCGAAGATCTTTCACCTCCTCCGAGAGCAACTCGTCGAGCGCGTAGTAGTCGGGCGCCTCGAAGGCCTCGGGGCGCCACGTCTCGGGCGGCGAGCGGTCCGTTTCGGGTTCAGGGGGAGCGGGGTGGGGCATGGCAAACGCAAACAGTACAAGAAAAATGGCGAAAGGGCGCCACGAACCACGGACCATGAGGCCGATGAGCGCAGTGGCGGCCGTTTTCGTGTTGACGATTGCCGCGCGGAAACGTACGTTCCGGGTAGCCAATACGGAGCCAGTCGGGGCTCGTCTGCAGGGTCTTTTTGGTTCGTGTAGTGCAGGAACGTCTTCCTTTCTTTCTTGATTCTCCAAGTCCTCAGATTTTCATGCGACGTCTTCTTGGGTCCTTGGTCGTGCTTGGATTACTGCTTGGGCTCGCAGCGCCCGCGCAGGCACAAGACGAACAGTCCCGGTTTGGGCTCGGCCTCCAACTGCTCGGCAGCACGGCCGGAGACAACGTGGGCCCGGGCCTGCATTTTCGAGCCTCCACGCCGTTGAACTCCGACGTGTCGCTGGCGGTGGGCTCTGGACTGACGGGCTTTATTTTTCGGGGACGGGACGATTCGGCGTTTGCCCTCGACCCACAGGTGTCGGCCATCGTGTCGTTTTCCACCGCCAACGCCCAGAGCACCTACGTGCTTGGCGGGGCCGGAGCGTACGTCCCATTCGGGGATACGGACACGGACAGCGGGCCCACATTCAACGTGGGCGTGGGGCGCGCCTGGCTGCTGCAGGACAGTTCTTTGTTTTTCGAGTTCACGCCTGGCGTGCTCGTCGGGGCCGAAACCACCACGCTGGTGGTGCCGCTGCGTGTAGGCGTGATTCTTTGAGAAGCTGTTTGGTGGATTGATGCGTCGCCGACACGAGCGAAGCGCTGTGAACGCAGGAAACGAGTGCTCTTGGAGTGCCAAGACCGAAGTCATGCCCGTGCGGTGCTGACGCAGCACATCAAGCGTGGGACGACAACATAGCCCTGTTCTGACCCCTGGAGACACGCTGAGACGGACAGAACGGGTTCTCTGTCCTGCAGAGGGGCATGTGCCTCTTCCGCCCCCCTACCCACCCTGCGGCCCTGACGACGTGTGGGGCGGACGAGCGTCGG
>CAZFJR010000090.1:6003-11960 GCA_964519235.1 uncultured Salinivenus sp.
AGAACGCGGCGCAGGATGGACTGGAGGCGCTCGTGGTCGTCGTCGAGCAGGCGGCTGAGGGCCCGGCCGGCCTGCACGAGCGGCTCGCGTCCGCCGTTCTCGCCGCCGTGAGCCGCGTAGGTCCGGCGCAGCACCGCGACGAGCAAATCGTCGACCGGCACGGCGGGGTCGGGGTGCTCCACGAGGGTGCGCAGGTAGTCGAAGGGGGCCCCGATGCGCCGCACCTGCGCCTCCGTGCACGGCGCAACGAAATCGTGGATGCCGGGCGGCTGGGGCGGGAGCGTCTGTCGCAGGTCTCCGCCCGGCCCCTCGCAGGCCAGCATCTGGACGCGCACGGTGGTGCGGAGCAGCTCGTCCACCATCGGCATCTCCTGGGCGCGCTCCTCTGGGGAGAGGCCCAGCGCCACGGCCTGCCGGTTGGAGTCGTAGCTGCCCGTTTCCACGTGGCTGACAAGGCCGAACAGGGGTGGCGCGCCGTCGGGCTCCACGCGCACCCACGCCCCAAAGTTCGGCGCGTCGGCCTCTTCGTACACCTCCGCGACAAACTGTCGGGTGGTGGCCTCAATCACTTCGCCAAGGGCGGTGTCGTTCATCGCACGTGCTCTCTCACTGACAGGAAAGCCGTCTTCATTGCAAGTCGTCTCTGGTACAATATACAAACTCCGCCCACGGGTTGTCGCGTGGCGTGTGGGCAGTCATCCAGGCGAGCGGGCCAAAGAACGCCGATGCGCCCGTGCGTCAACACGCCCACCCTCACACCCGTGGCCGCTGCTTCGACCACCGCTTCCGCGATCCGGTGGGCTCGAGGCCGGCGCGGCGCAGGCGACGCTCCATGAGCCGGTAGAATGCCTCGCGCTCCGAGGCCCGCACCACCGCCCGCTCGTGCGCTTCTGAGAGGGCAAGCGGATAGCCCTCTCCCTTCCGGCACTCGTGCAGCACCGTAGCGTGCACCCGGTCGAGCAGGGCGGCATCGTCGGCCACCCAGCGCGGCACCTCCACGCGTCCGAGTTCGCCCCCGCCGGGCCCTGGCACCCGGAGGTAGAAGAACGCAATGTCGGTGCCCGTTGGGTACTCCGCCTGGATGTGGGAGGCCGACCCGAACACCGCCGACCGTTCGCCCGGCCCAAGGATGAGAGCCAGCACGTGACGGTCGAGGAGCCCGTCGAGACGCGGCGCGTCGGGAGCGCGCGTCGGCAAATCGGGCGGGGCCGCCGCCAGGTCGCCCCCCACAAACCGCAGCAGGTTCACAATCTCCGTACTCGCCGGCAGGCTCACGTACGAGGCCAGGGCACGCCCCTTCTCCCGGAAGCCGTCGAGAAACTGGGTGTAGCGCGCAATGAGCGTGCTTTCAATGGCGTCGTTGTCCATCCCCCGAATCATCCACCGGATGAGCGTCCCGTCCGCCAGGGCCACGAGGGGACGCCCTGAGACACGGGCCGTGGTGGCGGCCTCGAGAAGACGACGCAGCTCCTGCTCGTCGCGCAGGGCGGACACCAGCTCGGCCGGGATCGTGTCGAGCGGCTCCCCGAACCGGTCGGCAAGGGGCTCCCGGAAGTGAAGCGACGGGGTGGCGTCGAGGTGTGCCTTCTCGGTCGTGCCGTACTGGAAGGCCACCTGGCTTATGTTCAGCAAAAAGAAGGGCGGCTCCAAGTGGCGGTCCGGATAGATCTGCGACCCGTCCGTGGCCACAACGGTGATGGGCGTGGGGCGCTCCGGCGCGGGATGGGTGGCGGCGGGGGGCTCGCGCATCTCGGCCACGAGGCGCCGCGGCTGGGCGGCCTCCACCGCCTCCTGCACCCCCCGCCACTGCTCGTGGCAGGCCCGCAGCAGGGCCCACGCGCGCTCCTCCTGCGCCTCCCGACGGTCCTCACGATCGCCCTGGTGGCTCTCAAAATCGTCCAACTGGTCGCGCAACTGCCGAAGATCGAGCATCTCGCTGGAAGTCGACGAGGTGTAAAGTCGACGAGGTGCCTTGCGAATGGGAGTCGCGCCAAGAGTCGTTCTCAGGGTCCGCCACTGCCCGCAAAAGGAGCAGCTCCGGAGAGGACGTCCCTCGGCGAACCGAAGGAGTGCGAATCCGTGCTGGGAGGCTGAGGCCCACGTCTGAAAACGGAGCGCCCCTCCGTCTGCCCTCGGCGTGCCCGTACGCAGGGAGCCCCCTGCCCGCCAAGCCCGCTGCATAACCCTCCCCTACCCATGGCTGACCGATCAACGCGTGAGACGCTAGGCCTGATCGTCGACGTGGTGATGATGGTGCTCATCATCATCAACCTTACCCTCATCATTGTTGACTGGGGCTTTGCCAGCCCGTTCGTGCAGGCGCAGATGCAGAGCCATGCTCCTGTTCTGTACACCTGGTACGACCAGACGATCCACCAGCACTTTTTCGCGTACGACCTTGCGTTCGTAACTGTCTTTGCGGTGGAAATTTTCGTGCGCTGGGGGCTGGCCATCTACCGCCAGCGCTACCACCGCTGGTTTTTCTACCCGTTTGTGCACTGGTACGACGTACTGGGCTGCATTCCCGTCGGGTCGCTCCGTTCGCTGCGCCTGCTGCGCCTCATCGCGATGGTGCCCAAACTACAACGCACTGGCCTCATCGACCTCCGCGAAACCTATCTCTACGAGACCTTCGAAAAATACCGTGACATCGTGCTCGAAGAAATCAGCGATCGGGTAACGGTGCGCATTATCGAAGGCCTGCAAAACGAAATCCGATCGAGCCACAAGGTGACCGCACGCATCGGCGAGGAGGTCATCGCGCCCCAGCGAGACGCCCTCATCGAGGCGGTTACTCACCGGCTGCAAGAGGCCACCGCCGTCGCTTACGAGAGCCAACAGGACGACTTCCACACGTACCTCGACTCCGTTATCGAGGATGCGGTGGCCCGCAACCGGGAAATTGGCACCATTGCCTCGCTTCCCGGGGTGGGACGCCCTGTGGCGGACCTGCTTGAAAGCGCCATCAGCGACATTGTCTTCAACGTGGTCGACCAGATGGTGCAGGACGTGTGCTCGCTCGACAACGATGAGGCCATCGCGCAGGTCACGGCCACCTCCACGGAGGCACTGATGAGCCCAAAGTACGACCGGCGCCTCCACCAGTTGGCCCGCTCGATGGTGCTGCAATCGCTTGACGTGATCAAAGACCACGTCCAAATCCGACAGTGGAAGCAGCAAGAGCCCTTCACGGTCTCGCCTGAAGGATCCGCGGCCCCCTCTTGACCGTCTTTTGCCTGATGCCTGCCCTCTACCTACACGTTCCGAGTTGTCCCGGAGCTACACCGCCCGGCGCGTTCACTCTCGTGGAGGCACTGCTCCGCGAAGCTGAGCAGCATGCCCGCCCACCGTTCCTCGATGCGCCCTTCCAGACGCTCTACGTGGGCGGTGGGCGCCCTTCTGCTCTTCCCCCACCGGCCCTGCGCACGCTGATCGAGAGCTGCCAGAACCTCTTCGCCAGGGCCGCCCTGGAGGAAGTCACCTTAGAGCTTCATCCGGCCGACGCCTCTCCGTCCGCTCTCGCCGCCCTCCGTGCCCTCGGCATCACCCGGCTCAGCATCGGCGCGCCTCCATCGGCGCGCCCCGAGGTGGGCTCCGCCCCCGCCCTGCCGCGCCTCCTCCAGGCCGTACGGGCCGCCGAGTTTTTCTCTCTTTCCGTCGATCTCTACGTCGGTAGGGCTCCGCCTTCCGTCTGGAAAAAGCGCCTGCGCCGACTGGCAGCCCTTCGGGCCCCGCACGTGGCGCTGCACGAAGGGTCTGCAGACGCGCGCGAGGCGGCGGAGACTGAAGCATCAGGCTCTGCCCAACCCCTCGCGCACGCAATGCGGTTTCTTGCGGCCAACGGCTACCAGCAGTACGAGCTCACCCATTTTGCCCGCCCGGGCCACCGCTCGCACTACCAGGAGCACACCTACGCGCACGGCAACATTCTGGGGCTCGGCCCCGGCGCCGCGAGCTTCTGGTGGGCCGACCGCTCCACTCCCACAACGGCCCGGCGGTGGTCGAACGTAGAGGACTCGGCGGCGTACACTACACGTCTCCGAAACGGGTCCGCGCCCGTGTCCACCCGCAACTCGCTGAGCCAGCAAGAACTGGCCCGCGAGTACATTCTTCTGCGCCTGCGATCGCACGCCGGGCTCGACCTGCATGTGCTCAAAAATCGGTACGGCACCGTGCTTGGCAGACGCCCAACGGCCCTCCTGGACCGCCTCCGGGCGGAAGGGCTTCTCCACAACGCCCCCGAGCGCATCCGCCTCACGCCCCGGGGGCGCCTTCTCACAGACGCCATCACGCGCCGGCTTCTGCGCGCGGCCTGAGAAGAAACTCGGAGGGCGCGCACGCTCAGCGTGCCGGCGACTTGTGACGCGCTTCGCTTTCGCCCCCTGATGCCGCTCCCCGATGCCGCCGCCAGCCCTGTACCGCTCCCTTGTCGCCATGCCTGATATTCACCGCGCTACAACCGAGGCCGACCTGGACGCCGCCCGGCGCCTTTTCCGGGCGTACGCCGAGGAGCTGGACTTTTCCCTCGACTTTCAGGACTTTGCAGCCGAGATGGCAGCCCTGCCCGGCCCCTACGCCGCGCCCAGCGGGGCCATTCTGCTGGCCGAGGTTGACGCAACGCCCGTGGGCGTGGTGGCCGTCCAGCCCCTTGACGACGAGGGAGCCTGCGAGATGAAGCGCCTCTACGTAACGCCTGCCTTTCGGGCTGCGGGCCTCGGCCGGGCACTCGCCACCGCAGTCGTGCAGGCGGCTCGCGCCATGGGGTACGGGGTGATGCGGCTTGACACCGTGGCCTCCATGACAGCCGCCCGGCGGCTGTACCGCTCTCTCGGCTTTGAGGAGCGGGACGCATACTACCCCAACCCGCTCGACAATGCCGTGTATATGGAACGTCCACTCTAGCGACTGCCCAGTCTTCATGCGCCCTGCCCTCTCCCTGCTGCTGATCGCGCTGCCCCCCCTCCTGGCCCTACGGTGCACCGGCGACGCCGAGAAAAACGACCCCGACGATCTGCGGAGCTTCCAAGAGGAGGGCACCCTCGCCTTCGTTCGGCCCACCGGCGACACGCTCCGCACCATCGCCATCGATATCGCCGATACCGACGCGGAGCGGCGGCGCGGCCTCATGCGGCAGCGCTCGCTAGGCTACGACCGGGGCATGCTCTTTGTCTTTGACGCGGTGGATCGCGGGGGCATGTGGATGAAAAACACCCCCCTCCCGCTCGATATCATCTTCGTGGCGCCCGATTCGCAGGTCATCAACATCGCTCGCCGCACGACGCCGTTCTCCGAGGAGCCCATTGAGCCTGCCGCCCCCCGCAAATTCGTCGTGGAGGTCCGCGCCGGCTTTGCCCAGCGCTTCGGACTCACCAATCGCACGCGCATCCGCTGGACCCGCTCGAACTGATCTCCGGTTGCCCCCTGATCCCTGGTTGCCCCCTTCCGCCCATGCACGCTTCTTCTACAAATCCGAGACACGCCCTTGGACGTACGGCGGCGCTGCTCGCCCTGCTTCTCAGCCCGCTCGGCTGCGGACCGTCGGGCGACGCCCCCTCCCCACAAGCGTCCCGCGACACGACCGCATCCATCCCCTTCACCACCGAGGGCCGCCTCGCGTTCGTTCAGGACGGCGACTCGACGGTGACCGTCGATATCGAAATTGCCGACACGGACTCGGCGCGGGAGCGCGGCATGATGCAGCGCACGGGCTTTCCGAACGACCGGAGCGGCATGCTCTTTCTCTTCGACCACGAACAGCCGCGTAGCTTCTGGATGTCCAACACCCCCGTAGCGCTCGACATCTTGTTCGTGGGGGCGGACTCGCAGGTCGTCAACATTGCAAAGTACACCACCCCTTTCTCGTCCGAGCGCTACGAATCGGACGGCCCGGCGCAGTTTGTGGTGGAAGTGCCCGCCGGCTTTGCTGACTCTCATGGCATTCTTGCCGGCGACCGCGT
>CAZFJR010000091.1:0-9603 GCA_964519235.1 uncultured Salinivenus sp.
GGACGTGAACCTGAAGTTCAACAAGCCGGAGCTGCAGGTGGAGATCGACCGCGACAAGGCGAACAACATCGGCGTCTCGCCCCTCGATGTGGCACAGACGCTGCAGCTGGCGCTGGCGGAGCAACGCGTGGGCTTCTTCGTGCGGGACGGGGAGCAGCGCGAGATCATTGCGTCGGCCACAGAGGAAAACCGCGACGAGCCGCTCGACCTGACGAGCCTGTATGTGCGGACGGCGAGCGGGGCGCCGGTGCCGCTGGACAACCTCGTGTCGGTGAGCGAGCGGGCCACGCCGCCGCAGCTCTTCCGCTTCAACCGGTACATGTCGGCCACGGTGAGCGCGCGGCCTGCGCCCGGAAACACGATTGAGGACGGCATCGGGGCGATGGACCGCGTGGCGGAGGATGTGCTGGGGCCGTCGTTTACGACCTCGCTGGCGGGGCAGTCGCGCGACTTTCAGGAGACGTCGAACCAGCTGCTGTACGTCTTCGGCCTGGCCCTGCTGCTGATCTACCTCGTGCTGGCGGCCCAGTTTGAGAGCTTCCGCGACCCGCTCATCATTCTCTTCACCGTGCCGCTGGCGCTGGCGGGGGCGATGCTCTTCCTCTGGTACTTCAACCAGTCGATCAATATCTTCAGCCAGATCGGCATGGTGATGCTGATTGGGCTGGTGGCGAAGAATGGCATCCTGATCGTCGAGTTTGCGAACCAGCGCAAGGCGGCCGGGCTGTCGATTCGCGAGGCCATCGAAGAGGCAGCCGCGGTGCGGTTCCGTCCCATCCTCATGACGGCCCTCTCCACCATCCTCGGTGTGTTGCCCATCGCGCTGGCGCTGGGCGCCGGGGCCGAGAGCCGCATGCCGATGGGGATTGCAGTCATCGGCGGCCTCCTCGTGGGTACGGTCTTCTCGCTGTACGTCATCCCGGCCACCTACACCTACCTCACGAGCGAAGATGCGGGGCCGGTGCTGGTGGGCGGCGACGGGGCGGCTGCGGGGGACGGGGTGCCGGATGAGGAGGTGGCGCCGCAGCAGCAGGAGGTGTCGTCCCCGTAGCCGGTCCGCAGAGTAATACGTGAACCGTGAATCGTGAGGTTGCTCTCCTGCTGTCGATCACGCTCACGTGTCACTCATCACGTATCACGCATCATGATCCGTTTGGTCTCCCCCTCGCTTTGTACTGTTCTCCCCTGATGAACGACGTCGTTCGTTTGGTCCTGGTGATACCGCTGCTCACTGCGGTTCTTTTCTGGCCATCCCCCATCCAGGCCCAGCAGCCGACTTCACCCGACACCCTCCGCCTCGGCGCCGCCATTCAGCGCGCGCTCGATGCCAACCCGCAGGCCCAGATCGCCCGTCGGGAGGCCGACATCGCCGAGAACAACGTCTCGTGGGGCACCGCTGGGTTCCTGCCAACGCTCACGGGGCGGGCAGGGTACTCGGAGTCCGTCTCGTCGTCGGACCAGACCTTTCTCGACGGCCAGACGCAGAACACGGACGGGGCCACCACGACCGAGACCAGCGCCGGTGCGGACCTCCGGTGGACGGTGTTTGACGGGCTGCGGCCCTTTGCGACGTACGATCGCCTGGGGGCGGAGCGCGACCGACAGGCCGCCGCCACGGACGAAGAAGTTGAGGCCCTGGTGGCGGACGTGATCGATGGGTACTACGACGTGGCCCGCCGGCAACAGCAGCTCGATGTGCTGCGGGAGGCGGCGTCCATTTCCCGCGAGCGGCTGCGCATCGTGGAGGCACGGCGAGAGGTGGGCTCGGCCTCGGACCTGGCGGTGCGACAGGCGCGCGTCGACCTAAACGCCGACTCGGCCGCGGTGCTGCGGCAACAAACCGAACTCGTTACGGCCAAGAGCCGCCTCAATCAGCTCCTGGGCCGTTCCGGGGACGGGTCGGTCCGCTACGCTGTCATCCCGTCGATCGAGGTGGACACGAGCCTCGGCTATCGCCCGCTCCAGCAGGCCGCCCTCCAGAAAAGCCCAGCGCTCGAGCAGGCCCGTCAGGCGTCACAGGCCGCACGGGCCGCGACCCGCGAGGCCCGCGCCGACTTCTTTCCGAGCGTCGACCTCACGGCGGGCTACGGCTACTCGCAGCTCGATGCCGAGAGCGGCTTCTTGCAGGAACGCACGAGCACTGATCTCACCTACGGCGTGTCACTCACCTTTGCCCTCTTCGACGGCCTCACCCGCTGGCGGGAGGCCCAGAACGCCGAGATCCGCGCCACCAATGCGCGCCTCGCCATCGAAGACGTGCGCACCCGCCTGACGACCGAACTCACGAGCGCCTACGAGCGGTATCAGAATCGCCTCCGTCTCGTCGACCTCGAACGGCAAAACCTGGAGGCCGTGCGGGCCAACGTGGACGTTGCGCTCCGGCAGTTTGAGCTCGGCACCATCACCAGCGTGGAGCTGCGGGAGGTGCAAGAGCAGTTCATCCAGGCCGAGAGCCGCCTGCTTGCCGCGCAGTACGAGGCCAAGCAGGCCGAGGTGGAGCTGCTGCGCCTCAGCGGGCAACTCCTTGGGCGGCGCGGAGAACTGTAGAGGGGCGTGATGGGGGGAGGCATGTGAGCGCACGGTCATGCGTCCATGTCGCCATGTGTCGTGGCCACGCCCCCACGCGGCTAAATGCGGCAGGTGCGAATGTCGGTAATGATGATGCCGCGGGCGTCGAGTTCCGTGAGGGAATCCATCACCTTGTTCACCGCGTCGCGCTCGATCATGGCCTTCACGGCCACCCAGCCGTCCTTGTTAAGGGGAGAGACAGTGGGCGATTCGATGCCGGGCGTGATCTCACGGGCCTCCGGCAGGTGCGCCTCCGGCAGATCGTACTCCACCACCACGTACTCGCGAGCCACGATGATGCCCTCTACGCGCTCCGCAAAACGCTGAGCCGCCTCTTTTTCCATGGTGGTCCCGTTCTGAGCCACGAGCACGGCCTCGGTGTTCAGGATGGGATCCCCGATTGTCTCCAGGCCAGCCTCGTCGATGGTGCGACCCGTCTGCACCACGTCGGCAATGACGTCGGCCACGCCGAGCTGGATGGAGATCTCCACCGCGCCGTCGAGTGAGATGACGCGGGCATCGACGTCTCGCGCGTCGAGGTCGCGGCGGACGAGGGTGTCGTAGGAGGTGGCGATGCGGGTCGCATCCGTAAAGTCGTCCGGCGTGAGGCCGGCATCCTTCGGGGCGGCGTAGCAGAAGCGCGCGTTGCCGAAGCCGAGGTCCAGCACGTGCGTCACCTCGGCGCCGCTGTCGTAGGTGAGATCGAGGCCCGTCACCCCCAGGTCGATGATGCCTTTGCTCACGTATGTCGCGATGTCGCGGGGCCGCAGAAAGACGAACTCGACGCCGTGATCCGGGTCGCGCACGGAAAGCTCGCGGCCGCGGCGGCGGCAGTGGTAGCCGGCCTCCTCGGCCAGGGTGACAGCGCCATCGGCGAGCGCGCCTTTGTTGGGGAGAGCGATTTGCAGCATCGTATGTGGGTCTGATAAGTGTGGCAGTGTGGAAGTATGGAGGGAGACGCTCGCGCCTCCAGACCTCCAGCCCTACAGGTGTTCGTAGACGTCCTCCAGATCGAGGTCGCAGGCAATCATGAGGACCTGCACGTGGTACAGCAGCTGGGAAATCTCCTCGGCGGTGCGGTCAGTGCCCTCATGCTCGGCGGCCATCCACACCTCGCCCGCTTCCTCCAGTACTTTTTTTCCGATGGCGTGTCGGCCCTCATTCACGGCCGCAACAGTGCCCGAGTCGGGGTCTTGCCGGGCAACCTTGTCCGTAAGTTCGTCGAACAGCTCCTCGAAGCGCTTCATGGGCGGGGCGGCTGGTGGCCAGGACATGCACAGAAAGCATACGAGAGCAGTCCGCCGGGCGAAACGATGAGAGCGATGATTTCTGAAGAATTCAGGCCTGCCCCCCGGGACAACCGTAAAAATTCGAAAAGGGGAGCTGCAGACTTGGGGTTGTCCGCAGGGCTTCATATCCTCTGTATGATTTCCATACGTCCCTTCGAAAAACCCTTTGCTTCCTCCATGTCCGGTCTTCTTTCGTTGCGCTCCTCGTACACGGCCCTCGTCGATTCGCTGCGTGAGGAACGGGCCTCCGTGCTGGTGCAGGCGATGGGCGTGGTGGGCTTTGCGCTGCTGACCGCCCTTGCTGCAAAGGTGCAGTTCCGCGTGTACCTGTGGGAGGTTCCCATTACCCTGCAAACCGCGGCCGTATACGCCAGTGGCCTGTATCTGGGCTGGCGCAATGGGCTGCTTGCGCAGGCGCTATACCTCGCCCTCGGACTCGTTGCCCCAGTTTTTGCTGGAGACGGCTACGGGGCGACGTACCTCTTCGGCATCGCCTCGGCCGGCTACCTGCTCTCGTACCCCGCCGCCGCGGCTGTCATCGGCGCCCTTTCGAAGCGGTGGAAGGCCTTTTCAGGAAGCACGCTCGCTTCGCTCGGGGGCGCGGCGCTTGTCTTTGCGTGTGGCGTGGTGTGGCTACACTACGCCGCGGGACACGCCACCTGGATGGAGTCGATCGACAAGGGCTTCCTTCGGTTTATCGCCATCGACCTTCTGAAGGTGCTCGGCGTGGGGCTTCTGTACAGCGGCACCCGGTCCCTCACGCAGGGCGGCGCGTAGGACGACAAATACACGGGGCGCTTCGTGAATCTTGGCGGCGCTCGTCTGGTGTGGGGGCGAGACTGCGCGCAAAGGCAGAGAAGGCCTTTCCGCCACGCACAAATTGCGGGAGGGCATGGTGTTTGTGATGGATTGTGGAGAGACGCGCTGTGCCTGCAGCGCCCGGCGTTTGGTTCTGGTCCGTACGCACACGCTCCTCCCCAATGCGATACCTGCTCGTTCTTGCCGCCACAGGACTGATGGGGTGCGCCACCCTCATTCACGGATCGTCGCAGGAGGTGGAGGTAACTTCGAAGCCGTCCGGGGCGCAGGTGGAGGTGGACGGGCGTCCTGTTGGGGAGACCCCCACGACAGCGGTTCTGAAGCGGGACCGTCGCTACTCGGTGCGGATCCACCAGAGGGGCTACGCGCCCCACCGAACGGTTTTGCGTCCTGGACGAAGCTTGTGGACTGCGGTCAACATCTTCAACTTCCTTGTGCCGGGTCTGCTCGTGGATGCGTCAACGGGGGCGCTGCACGCGCTCAATCCGGGAAAGGTGCGTGCCGACCTCGTGCCGGCTGACTCCAGCACGGGCGGGCCGTCGGAGGAGCAACGCGGAAATCCGTAGTGTAGCATGGCGCGGTCGCCCCGGCTCAGTCGATCTCCAGTTCGCTCACGCGCTGCTCCGCGTCCTCAAGCCGATCGAGGCACTCGTTGGCGAGCGCAACGCCTTCTTCGTAGGTGTCGAGGGCCTCGTCGAGGGCAGGCGGGTCGTCCTCCAAGGTCTCGACAATTTCTTCGAGCCGCTTTAGCGCGTCTTCGAACGAGTGCGCTTCGGACGGACGCGTGGACGCAGGGGGCTCGGAGTTGGGCATCGGTGGGGCAAGAAAGAAACAGAAGGCAGTGCATCGTACCAAGACGGTGCGCGGGCGTCAGTTCCGGCCGGAAGACGTTCCCGGCGCGGGCGGCCGTTCCTGTGAGGGGGCGGCCCTGTCCAAATGCCTTGAAACCTGTTGCTGGTTCAGAAAGGCGATGGACGGTGGGGGCCGGTGTCCCTATCCTGTTCGTACACGAACACTCTCTCACGACTCTTCTCTTCGACTATGGATCTTGGACTCGACGGCTGGACCGCTATTGTTACGGGGGCGAGCCGAGGCATCGGCAAGTACATTGCCCTGGAGCTTGCCCGCGAGGGGTGCAACATTGCCATCTGCGCACGCACGGAATCGGACCTTGAGGCAGCCGCGGACGAGGTGCGGGCCGAGGGGGCGGAGGTACTGGCGCTTCCCATGGACGTGACGGAGGCGGGCGAGCCGGAGCGTCTCGTGGAGGACACCTACGACCGATTCGGTCGCATCGACACGTATGTGGGCAACGTGGGGGGCAACCGGCGCGGGGACTTTGCAGAGCTCTCGGACGAGGACTGGGAGGACTTGATCAATCTCAACTTCATGTCGCACGTCCGCGTGAGCCGGGCAGCCATCCCACACATGCGAAAAGTGGACGGCGCGTCCATCTGCTACATCTCGTCCATCTTTGGGCGTGAGCTGGGCGGTGCGGGCCTCTCGCTCTACAACACCACCAAGTCGGCCCTTATCAGCGTGAGCAAGGTGATGGCCCAGGAGCTAGCCCCTGAGGTCCGCGTGAACAGCGTGGCGCCGGGGTCCATTCGCTTCCCGGGGGGCAGCTGGGATCAGCGCGTGAAGGAGACGCCGGAAGAGATGGAGCAGTTCGTGCAGGAGAACATCGCGATCGAACGCTTCGGACGGGCGACCGAAGTGGCCGATGCGGTGACGTTCCTGTGCTCCGAGCGGGCCAGCCTGATCACGGGCGCCTGCATCAACGTGGACGGCGGGCAGAGTCACTCGCTCATCTAGAGCCACCCGCTCGCCCAAAACCGCGCGCGGATCGGACGATGCGCACGCACTGTCGGGCGGTCAGGCGCACGGGCTACTCAAATCGCGTGAGGCGGGCACGGAGCCGACGCGTCTGGGGGGCGGACTTTCGCCACTGCACGAGAATGGGGCTCTGGTACCGTCCCTGCTCAATGGTGCCCTCCCCGTTGGCCGCATCCTCGGTCACGAGGAGACTCACCGATCGCTTCATGCGGAGGAACCGCTCGGCCGGCACGGCGAGGCACTTGTCGATGATGCGCTCCACCAGCGACTCGCTCAGCCCGAGCGTGTCCACCACCCGGTTTACAAGGCGCACCAGGTCGTATTTCGCGTAGTTCTTGGCCTTGTTGGGGATGGCGCCGGGGTCACGGAGCATGTTGCGCCCCTTCCGGGCCATGAACTGCAGCGGGTCGCGCAGCACCTCGGCTAGGTCGTGCTTCATCAGGAGGGTTTCGTACTCGTTGACGGTGAGCCCGGCGTGGTTCTCCTCAGGGACAAGATCGAGCAGTACCCGTCCGGTTTTGATGCCGTGGGCCGCCAGCATTTCGTGGAGCCGCTTGAACACCCCAAAGCGCGGGTCGCGCAGGCTCACCGAGTCGATGGGATGATCGGACACAGGCACCTCCAACTCGGTTTCGTGCACGAGCCGCTCGTCGTCGTACCCGATGACCGTAGTGCGCCGCTCGCGCCGATCCTGGTTGTCCTTGTTGATACCGTCGAGGTCGATAAAAAAGACCGGCCGAGACGGATTGCTGGGGTACGTGACGCAGTTTTCGAGCCCGGAGCCGATGAATGTGAGGTGCGAGTCGGCGTTGCGGGGTTCGGTGCGCCGCTGTTCGGGACTGAGCTCCTTGCGCAGGTGAAGCTGATCGTGCCGGTAGTCCGCCCCAAAAGGAAAGAGCTCCCGAAAGGGAGCGAGAAACTCGTGCACCTGCTCCTGGCACCGATCCAGGCGGTTGCAAATGGTTTCCTCTAGGTACCCTCCAGTGGTGTGATACGAACAGTAGAGGGCCTTGCTGTGGCGCTGCAAAAGCCCGTTGGCCTCTTGCTCAATGCGCTGGTTTACGTCGATGACGTCCACGCGACGCTCCGGCTGAAACTCAATCGTAAGTTGGCTCGGGTCCGAAGCCATAGGTGGGAGGACATTGACAATCGGGCCAGTTGCATGCGGGGGAAACGAAAGAAGCCCGCAGTAAAATCTAGGTGCCTCGAGATCGGAATTCGTGCGATGTACAGGCTATAAAAAAAGCGGTTCCTGGTCAACTGTGGGTCTTAGAAGAAATGGGAGAGGTGGAGCGGCGGGCGATACGATGCTGTGACATTTTGCAGCGGTGGGCTTGGAAGAGGCTTGGGCCCCAACCCGAACCGTGTGCCGGGGTAGGGGCTACATATCGTCGCTCGCGGCGTCGGGCTCGGCGCTGGGGAGCACCTCCGCGTCCCGGTGGCCGTCGTTCAGGTGGATGCGAACGCGGGCGCCGTCGGGGAGGGCCTCGACGGAGCGGGCGGGGGCGCCGTCGCGGGTGATGTAGGCGTAGCCGCGGCGCAAGGGCTGTGCGGGATCAGCAGCGTGCAGGCGGTCTTGCAGGCGGTCGAGACGCGTGCGGCCTTGCTCTACGAGGCGTTCGCCGCTCCGCGTGAGCCGGTCGATCAGCGTGTCGAGGTGTTGCCGGTGCTGTTCGAGGCGGCGGGTGGGGGCGTGAAAGGCGTGGGACGAGACGAGGGCCTCCACCCGCCGCCGGGCGTCCTGGAGTCGACGTGTTGTGTGCCGGTGCAGACGGCTGTGGGCAGCCCGTACCCGCTGGGCCACGTCGCGCCGATCGGGGACCACGAGTTCGGCGGCCGTCGACGGGGTGGCGGCCCGTTCGTCGGCCACGAGATCGGCAATCGTCACGTCCGATTCGTGCCCCACGGCGCTGACGACGGGCCGCTCCGAGGCGGCGATGGCCCGGGCGACGGCTTCCTCGTTAAAGGCCCACAGGTCCTCCGTAGAGCCGCCCCCCCGCCCTACGATGAGCAGGTCCGGGTAGTGGTCGTGATCGGCGGGCACGCCGTTGAAGGCCGCGATGCCGTCCGCAATGGCCTGCGGGGCGTCCAGGCCCTGCACCGCCACCGGGCACAGCACCACCGCGGCAGGGGGGAAGCGCCGCTCCAGGCCCGCCCGGATGTCGTGGATGGCCGCGCCCTGGCCCGAGGTCACCACGCCGATGGTATCGGGGAACGCCGGCAGGGACTGCTTCCGTTCGGCCTCGAACAAGCCCTCCTCTCGCAGCTTCCGTTTGAGCTTTTCGAAGGCCCTCTGCTGCGCGCCCTTTCCGGCTTTTCGCATCGCCTGCGCCTGAATTTGCAGATCGCCTCGCCGCTCGTAGACCGACGCGTGGCCGTGAACCCGCACCTGCATGCCGTCCTCCGGCTCAAAGTAGACGTACTGCGTCAGGTGCTTCCACATCACACACCGGATCTGGGCGTCGTCGTCCTTCAGCGTAAAGTAGCAGTGTCCCGAGGCAGCTCGTGTGAAGTCGGACAGCTCCCCCTCCACCCACACGTCGTCGTAGTGCGCCTCTACAAGGTCGCTGAGCCCGCGGGTGAGGGCGGTAACGCTAAGAACGGAATCGTCGGGCGCAGAGGGGGGCATGGGGGGCACGGGGCAAGACGAAAAGACAGGCACGGTGCGGAATGATCAACTGGGCGCAGAGGTTCATCCGCAGGGTGCCCCCTCGGGACGGGTGCGTGAGACGTTCTTGAAAGTGGGGGGGCTCTTTCGCGTCGAATGGGCACACCGCGTTCGCCGCCGCGTTAAGACGGATAGATCGCACAATTACCCTCCTCCCACTCAGGTCCACAGGCGTCTCTATGTCCACTCCCATCCGCATCCAGTTCGTGTGCCTCGGCAACATCTGCCGAAGTCCTCTCGCCAAGGTTGTGTTTCGGGACAAGGTGGACGAGGCGGGGCTGGACGACCACTTCGAGATTGCCTCGTCAGGCACCGGAAGTTGGCACATCGGCGATACGGCGGACGACCGAATGCGCGCCACGGCGGAGCGCAACGACCTGTCGCTGGAAGAGCACCGCGCCTCGCAGTTTGCGGCGGAGGACC
>CAZFJR010000091.1:9613-11752 GCA_964519235.1 uncultured Salinivenus sp.
AGACCTGGAGCGGTTCGACCACATCTTCGTGATGGACAAGAGCAACCTGAACGACGTCCTCCACCTCGACGAGGACGACCAGTACGGCGGCAAGGTGCGGCTCTTCCGCGAGTTCGACCCGGAGCCGGACGACTACCAGGTGCCGGATCCCTACCACGGGGGGCGCCGGGGCTTTGAGCGCGTGTACGACATTGTGGAGCGCACCTCGGATATGCTCCTGCACCGCCTCGTGGACGAGTACGACTTGGAGGACGAGGTGCGGAGTGCGGATGCGTAGGAGGGGAACGCACGGAGGTTGGAGCGCGCAGGGGGCCGAAAAGGAAAAAAGAGAGTGACGAGAGGGGGGCTGCCCGCGTGCCCTGCCTCCCTCGTCACCGCGCAGGATGCGCCGCCGCACGCATTTGCCCCACCACGCCGACGCTCCCCTCATCCCACCCGTACGCCCCAATGTTGCCGGAGCCCCTTCGCGAGACGCTGGAAGATCGCCTGGACATCACCGTCGAATCGGCCGCGGCGGTCGGCGGCGGATGCATCGCCACCGCCTGCCGGCTGGAAACGGACGGGGCCCCGCTGTTTCTGAAGTACGGCGACGAGGCGGTGGCGCGCACCTTTCCGGGGGAGGCGGCGGGGCTCCGAGCCCTGGCCGACGCCAACAGCCCGCTGCGTGTGCCGGCCGTTCACGACACCGCCGCGCCCACAGACACGCGTCCCGGATTTCTCGTCCTGGAATGGATCCACACCGGACGGAAGGGCCGCCGCTTCTGGGGGCGGTTTGGGGAGGGGCTGGCGCAGCTTCACCGCCACACGGCCGCGGCATACGGCTTCGAGCGGGACAACTTCATCGGGCGCACCCCGCAGCCGAACCCGTGGATGGACCACTGGCCAACGTTTTTCCGAGAGGCGCGACTGGCGCCGCAGATCGAGCGGGCGCGGGCCCAGGGGCGGTGGCGCAGTGCCTGGACCCCTCCGCTGGAGGCGCTCTACCGCCGCCTGCCCGAGATGCTGCCCGCCACGCCCGAGGCTTCGGTGCTCCACGGCGATCTATGGGGGGGCAACTACATGATCACGGCTACGGGCGATCCGGCCGTCATCGATCCCGCCACGTATTACGGGCATCGTGAGGCCGACCTGGCCATGACGGAGCTCTTTGGCGGATACGACGACGCGTTCTACGCGGCCTACCGCGAGGCCTGGGCCCTGGCGCCCGGCTACGAGACGCGACGCGACGTCTACAATCTTTACCATCTCCTCAACCACCTCAACCTCTTCGGCGGCGGCTACGCCGGGCAGGTGGAGCGCCTCCTCCGTGCGTTCGGGTAGCCCGTGGCGGTCACAGGCGGACGGGCCTGGTGGGGAGCAGGGAGGTCACGCTGCCGTTTCGTTGGGCGCGTCGGCCAGTTGCCGCTGAACGCGGCGGTAGAGCAGCGTGGCGGCAGTCCCCCATAGCGCCACGCCGAGCGGCGCGGCGCCCCACCACGAGAGGCCCGTAAGGATGTGCACCGCATCGGCCAGTCCCGCGGCCACAAACATGAGCGCGACGGCGAAGATGATGGAGTCGCGGACGATGATCTGATCCGAGTCCATGGAATGGCAGACAGCAATGCGCGAGCAGAGGATGCAGAGGAACGCGTGAGGCTACGGAAAGTCCACCACGGGAGGGTACACTACGGGACGTACCAGATGCCGCGGGCCTGGTCCAGCCAGTCGCCCACCACGATGTGGGGCAGCGCCAGGATACAGACGAACACCGTATAGAACGACACCGCCCCCGCGAGCAGCGACGCCCCGCCCATTGGGTTGGGGACGAGCGCGTAGAGGGCCGCCATGAGGCCGAAGGTGACGAGCGCCCCCACCACCATTGCGGCCCAGGTGCGCGGCAGCGACAGGCGGTCCGGCGCCGGTGTGTCCGGGGCGATGGCGGTGGTGCGGGCGGTCTGGCGCAGGGTATACCAGAGCGGAAAGTAGAGCCCCACGGCCAGCATCATGGGGACGAACGTGAAGTAGGCGATCAGGAGGGCCGTTTCCGCCAGGTCGGTGCGCCACGCGGCCGAGCCGCCGCTCTGCACAAAGCCTGCGCCCAGGTGCACAGCGACGGCAAGGCCGTAAACAGAGCCCACGGCGGCCTGCACGGTGGAGAGG
>CAZFJR010000092.1:0-10286 GCA_964519235.1 uncultured Salinivenus sp.
CGTTCGACCGCTGGCACAACGACGAGAACCGCATCAACTGCAAGCCCAGCTGGGAAATCCTTCCCGAGATTGCGCAGCGCCTCGGCGAAGAGATGGACTACGCGAAGGGGCCGGAGCAGATCATGGACGAGGTGCAGTCCACGATGGCGGCCTTCGAGGGCGCAACGTACGACGCGATGGGGCTGAAGGGCACGCAGCTGCAGGACGTGGAGGCGGGGGAAGCAGTGTAGACCCTGCCCTTTGCAACTCCGTTCAGGGCTGTTCAGAAGCTACGGCCTCAAGGGCGCGGACGGCTTTGTCGGGAGAGGTCCTCACTGCGACGAGTGGACCGGTTTTTTAGGATGGGCTGAAATGCCCGGGGGCCTCTTTGTCTCTCCACCGCTCCGCGACGCAGCGGTCCACGACGCCGCATTGACCCAACGTCTCTCCGCGTCTCCTCGGCACCTCCCGTCTGTCCTGGAGCCGCCTGCCCGGCGGGAGCGTCCTCGTTGAGGCCCTCCGCTCGAAGGTCGTGGGCCGGGAAGGGCGGAACGCACCCTCAGGCCCGGGCGTGTGTATTCCTCTGTGGACATTGCCGGCACAACCCTGCCTCCGCCCATGAACATCGCCCTTGCCCAGATCAACCCCACGATTGGCGACCTAGAGGGCAACCGAGACAAAATTCTTCGGGACGCCCGCCGCGCCGACGATCGCGGGGCCGACCTCGTGGTCTTCCCCGAGCTGTCCGTCACGGGATACCCGCCGGAGGACCTGCTCGAAAACTCCTTCTTCCGGAAGGCCACGCAGCGGACGATCGACGACATCGCGCAGCGTGTGCCCCCAGACCTCGGGGTCATCGTCGGGGCGCCCGTGCGGAACCCGGACGCTTACGGGAAGCCGCTCCACAACGCCGCACTCCTGTTGGAAAATGGGCAGGTGCGCGACCGCGTCTACAAAACGCTGCTGCCCACGTACGACATCTTTGACGAGGACCGCTACTTCGACTCCGCAGAGGCCCGCAGCATTGTCGAGTGGCGCGGGGTGCGGCTGGCACTGCACGTGTGCGAGGACATGTGGAACGTGCACCACCCCGAGGGCTACCGCAACGGGCACCGTTACGCGTGCGACCCGGTGGCCGAACTGGGCGCGCAAGATCCGGATCTCTTTATCAACATCAGTGCGTCGCCCTTCTCCATCGGCAAGCACGCGGTGCGCGACGAGCTCGTGCAGCACATCTGCCGCCGCCACGAGCGGCCGTTTTTGCTTTGCAACCAGGTGGGCGCCAACACCGAAATCATCTACGACGGTGACAGCCGCGTTCACGCCGCCGACGGCACGCAGGTCGCCTGTGCGGCGTCGTTTGAGGAGGACCTCCTGTTCTGGGACACGGAGGCCTCCCCGCAGGCCTGCACCCCGCAGCGCACGCCCGTTGCCGACCTCCACGACGCGCTCGTGCTCGGCATCCGCGACTACTACGAGAAAACGGGCATTTTTGATAAGGCCCTCGTGGGCCTGTCCGGGGGCATCGACTCGGCGGTGACCTGCGCCCTGGCCACTGCCGCGCTCGGCCCCGAACGCGTGGTGGGTGTCACAATGCCCTCCGACATCTCGTCCGAGGGCTCGGTGACCGACTCCGAGCGGCTCGCCAAGAACCTGGGCATCGAGTTCCGGGAGATCTCGATCGAGCCGGCCGTGGACGCGTTCGACACGATGCTGGCCGACGCGTTTGCGGGCACCGAGCCGGGCGTGGCGGAGGAAAACATCCAGTCGCGCGCCCGCGGCGTCACGCTCATGGCCCTCTCCAACAAGTTCGGCCATCTGCTCCTGTCCACGGGCAACAAGAGCGAGATGGCGGTGGGCTACGTCACCCTCTACGGCGACACAAACGGCGGCGTGGCCGTGCTCAGCGACGTGCTCAAGACGCGTGTGTACGAACTGGCGCGCCACATCAACCAGCGGGCGGGCGGCGCACGAATTCCGCAGACCACCATCGACAAACCGCCCTCGGCGGAGCTGAAAGAGGGGCAGAAGGACACCGATACGCTCCCGCCGTACGACGCGCTCGACGCGGTACTGAAGCGCTACATCGAAGAGAAGAAGGAGCTCGGCACGATCGTTGCCGAAACCGGCCTCGAGGAGGATCTGGTGCGCGATGTCCTGCGGCAGGTGGACCAGAACGAGTACAAGCGCCGCCAGGCCCCGCCGGGCCTCCGCGTGACCGAGAAGGCCTTCGGCGTGGGGCGCCGCATCCCCATCGTGAAGAAGTGGGACCGCGCCGTGGGCGAGGCCCTCGCGTCCGAAGACCCAGTGTCGCGTCCCTGATTCGCTCCGTGTTTGATTCGCGCCGCGTCCCTCCGCCCGTCTGCGTGGGGCCTGGTGCCCCGTGCCCCTGCACACCCACTCTGCTTCCGGTTGAATGATTCGCGTTTTCTGGATTTCTGGGGTCGTTGTTCTTCTCGACCAGGCCACCAAAGCGGCAGTTCTGCACCTGATGTACCGGGAGCAGTCCATCCCCATTCTGGGCGACTGGCTGCGGTTTACCTTCACGGAGAACCCCGGCATGGCCTTCGGCATCACCATCGGGCCGCCCGGCACGGTGACAATGCTCGCGCTCATCGCGACGGGCCTGGTTGGGGCGTACATCTACCAGGTGCGCCACGACTACGCGCCCTACCGGTGGAGCCTTGCCTTCATCTTGGGCGGCGCCCTGGGCAACATCGTCGACCGCGTGTTCTACGGCGTGCTTCTCGACTATGGCAGCCTGTTTACGGGGCGGGTCGTCGACTTTATCCACGTCAGCCTCTGGCAGGGCTTCATCCCGCGCGCCGTTCCGTTTTTCGGGGGGTCCTACCTCGAGCTGTTTCCCATCTGGAACGTGGCCGATATGTCCATTGTCCTGGGCGTGGTTGGGGTGATGCTGTTTCACCATACCTTCCACGCGCGTCGGCACGCCCGCCGCGCCCGGAAGCGAGCCGCCGCGCAGAGCCGCGCCGTGCAGCGGCGAGAGCCGCCCGCCACGGTCTTCTCAAACCTGGGACGAGATGTAGGGACGCCCCCGGCAGTCCCCCGTGTCCTTGCGCGGCAGTCCGGGCGCGAGAGCTCCCGGGGAGACCAAGACGGCCGGCCGGCGGACGCGTCCCGGTCTTCGGCGGTGCAGGAAGAGGCGTAGTCCATCGCGGCGAAGGGCCGCAGCCCGACTGCCTTGTGCCACGATGGGGCGCCAACCCTTCGCTTCTGGGCCGGACGAGGCCGCCTGTGCAACGTGCGGCGGGGGAGTCCGTTAAGGTTGCCGATCTCGAAGACCACCGCCGCGGGCATGAGGCCCTTCCCCGGCCCCGCCCTTCGCTGCACGCACACCCGATGGCCCACGTGCCATGCCTGATCTCTCGACCATCCGCAATTTCTGCATCATCGCCCACATCGACCACGGGAAGAGCACCCTGGCCGATCGGCTGCTGGAGCGCACTGGCACCATTACCGAGCGGGAGATGAAGGAGCAGACGCTCGACGACATGGACCTGGAGCGCGAGCGGGGCATCACCATCAAGAGCCACGCCGTGCGCATGACGCACGCGGCCCCGGACGGGGAGGAGTACACGCTCAACCTCATCGACACGCCCGGGCACGTCGACTTTACCTACGAGGTCAGCCGCGCGCTGAAGGCCTGCGAGGGGGCCATCCTGCTGGTCGACGCGGCGCAGGGCATCGAGGCGCAGACCATCTCCAACCTGTGGCTCGCCCTGGAGCAGGACCTAGAGATCATCCCCGTCATCAACAAGGTGGACCTGGACGTGGCCCGCCCCGACGAGGTGGCGCAGGCGCTGGAGGACCTGATTGGGGAGCCCGCCGAGGACATCCTGCAGATCAGCGCCAAGACGGGCGAGGGCGTCGACGAGATGCTCGACATGATGATCGACCGGGTGCCGCCCCCCTCCGGCGACCCGGACGCCCCGCTGCGCGCCCTTATCTTCGACTCCATCTACGACTCGTACCGCGGCTCCGTCGTCTACGCCCGCGTCTTCGACGGGACCCTGGAGCAGGGCGACGCGATGGAGTTCATGTCGAACAACAAGCAGTACGACGCCGAAGAGCTGGGCATCCTGCGCATGGGGCGACAACAGGTGGACACCCTCACGGCGGGCGATGTGGGCTACATCATCGGCTCCATCAAGGACATCCAGGACACCCGCGTGGGCGACACCATCACGCTGGCAAACGACCCGGCCGAGGACCCCATTCCCGGCTTTGAAGAGGTGAAGCCCATGGTGTTTAGCGGCATCTATCCCACCGACACCGACGACTTCGAAGAGCTGCGCGGCGCCCTCGAGAAGCTGCAGCTCAACGACGCCTCGCTCACCTACCAGGCCGAAAGCTCCTCGGCCCTGGGCTTCGGGTTTCGGGTGGGGTTCCTGGGCCTGCTGCACATGGAAATCATCCAGGAGCGCCTGGAGCGCGAGTTCGACCTCGACATTATCACCACGGTCCCCAACGTGGAGTATCACGTGGATGTGGAGGAGCGGGGCGAAGAGAAAACGGTCGTTGTGGACAAGCCGGAGGACATGCCCCACTACGGCGACATCGAGGTGGTTCGCGAGCCGTACGTGAAGGCCGATATCATCACGCCCAGCGACTACATCGGCAACGTCATCGAGCTCTGCGAGGACCGGCGCGGGGAGTACGGGAGCCAGCGCTGGCTCGACAGCCAGACGGTGAAGCTGGAGTACGAGCTGCCCCTGGCCGAGATCGTCTTCGACTTCTACGACACCCTCAAGAGCGCGAGCCGCGGCTACGCCTCCTTCGACTACGAGGTGCTGGAGTACCGCGAGAGCGACCTGGTGAAGCTGTCCATCCTAATCGACGAGAACCCGGCCGAGCCGCTCTCCACGATTGTCCACCGCGACAAGGCGCACGACGTGGGGCGCAAGCTCGCCAAGAAGCTCAAGGACGTGATTCCCCGCCAGCTCTACGAGGTGCCCATCCAGGCGTCGATCGGTCGCCGCATCGTGGCGCGCGAGACCATCAAGGCGCAGCGCAAGGACGTGACGGCCAAGTGCTACGGCGGGGACGTGACCCGCAAGCGAAAGCTCCTGGAGGAGCAAAAAGAGGGCAAGAAGCGGATGAAGCAGATGGGCGAGATTGACGTGCCACAGGAGGCCTTCCTCGCGATCCTAGACATGGACGAAGAGTAGCGCCCCCCCAAAGAATAGCGCCCTTTAGGCCGTCTGCCGTCTCGGAGGCGCAGGACGCAGCCCCGCCCTCCAGTCCGGTGCCCCTCCGCGAGCCGTCCCTCCGCGACGACAGGCACGACCCACCCCGAACACGCGATGCACGCCCCACCCCGATCCCTCCCTCCCTCCGTGCGCAAGGGCCTGCGCCTCCTCGTGCTCTGTCTTGGCGGTGGACTCGTTGGGTGGGGGAGTCTTGGAGGGGCGGGGGGCGGCCTGCCCGTGGCGAAGGCCCAAGCCGATACTGCCGACGAGGCCCCAAGCCTCATCGAGCGGTACCGGCAGGCGCGGTACCGCGCCCTTGCACGCCGCCACCTGCAGCGCCACGGCCGCCTGCCCGTCTACCCGCCCGAGCGCCTGCCCCTCCCCACCGACTCGCTCCGCCCGCCTCGCTCTGCGCAGTCCCCCACTGCGGATACGGCCCCGTCGTTTCCCCTGCGCGATGTGCGCCGGGTGCGGCGCCTGGAGCGGGACTGGTTCCGCACGCGCTTCGCGGACACGCACTGGTCGTTCCTCGGTGAAACGGGAGGCTACACCTTTCTCGACACCACGCGCACCCCCGCCCTGCGGGCCCGTCTGCAGGCCACCTTCGGCGCCCCCACCCAGACGATTGCCGACCGCCCCCTCAAAAAGCCGCCGCGCCGCACCGCCCAGTTTGAATACTGGTTCGTCGTCAACGATTCCATTCCCGTGCAGGTGACCGATCCCCTCGGGCCCAAGGGGCGTGGGCTCATCGTGGCGGCCGCCCGGCCGTACCGCGACCGGCTCCGCGCCCTTCGCGACACCCTGCTGGCCCCGCTCCGAGACGCCCGCCGAGCCCCGTACGCAGACTACTACTACGACGAGCAACGCGAGCGCTGGTACCGCACCGGGTTTGACGGGCAGACCCTCTTTCTTGAACAGATTCCCGGCCCCCGCGTTGTGCCGGGACAACGGGCGTACCTCGACCCCGACCGCCCCTCCCGGTCCTCCGCGTCCGGCGCCGACGCCCCGTAGGCACGCCGCCAGAGGGCCCCGTCGCTTGATCACCCCATCGCTTGATCACGCCTCATCATACTCCCTCAGCATGCCGACCCCCGATTCGAGCTCGGAAACCGACCCGCCCAAAAGCGAGCTTCGCCAGTGGGGCGAGTCGCTTGTCGTGGCGGTCATCATCGTGCTCATCGTGCGGACGCTGCTGTTCGACCTCTTCCGCATTCCCACGCCCTCCATGGAGGAGAACCTGCTGGTGGGGGACTACCTCGTGGTGTCGAAGCTGCACTACGGGCCCCGCATGCCCATGTCGCTGGGCATCCCGCTCACGCCCATTCACCTGCCCGGCGTCTCGTTCCCCTACACGCGTCTTCCGGGCTTTTCGGAGGTGAAGCGGGGGGACCCCATCGTGTTCAACTACCCGCCCGATGCGGACCCGGTAGACCGGAAGGTCCACTACGTAAAGCGCGTCATCGGCATGCCGGGCGAAACCCTCTCGGTCCGGGACAAGCTCGTGCACGTGAACGGCGACCCGCTGCCGCTGGGGGCGGGCATGCAGCAGTACTGGACGGTGACGAAGACCGATGCCCGATACCAAATCCCGCGAACCCGAATGGAAGCCATGGGCATCAGCGAGGTGCGGCGCACCCGACAGGCCGAAACCGTGCGTATTCTCGCGACGCCGACCGGGGCGCAGCGCGTGAGCCAGCGGTCCTGGGTGCAATCCATCGAGCCCTACGTAACGCAGAACGACGAGTACAGTGACCTCATGTACCCGTCGGGGCGGGGCTATTCGCCGGACAACTACGGCCCGATCCACATTCCTGAGAAGGGAAAGACCGTCGCCCTGACCGCAGAGAACTGGGACGCCTACAAGCCGGCCATCGTGCAGTACGAGGGCCACGCCGCCCGGCAGATGACCGATTCCACCTTCGCCATCGACGGGGAGCGCACGACCACCTACACGTTCGAACAGGACTACTTCTTCGTGATGGGCGACAACCGAGACAACTCGCAGGACAGTCGCTTCTGGGGGTTCGTTCCCATGACGCACGTGGTGGGCAAGGCCGTGCTCACATATTTCTCGTGGGATCACGAGTCGTGGCTGCCCCGCTTCGGGCGGATCATGCGGCCCATTGCGGACGCGGGCCTCTTTCGGGACCAGACGGTAATGGAGCAACTCTCAGGGGAGCGGACGGCCGGGGAGCATCGTCCCGGTGGGGCCGCGGACGAGGTCGCAGGGCGTACAGAAGAAAGCCGCCCTGAAGCGTCTGCGGCACGCGAGGCGCCGTCGAGCCCCCAGCCTGCGGTCTCCTCTTCCACCGCCGGGCCCACGCAGGCGAAGTAAGGCACGCGGGGAGACAATGCCGGGGGCGTCCGCAGGGGGCCGGCCCGGCCACCGCGCTACCGGGACGGACGCTGCTGGCGGAGCCGGTCCCACATTTCCTGCTGGTTGGTGCCCGGCGGCACGTCGTACGGATTTCTGGGCAGCTCCACGCGCTTGAGAACTGGGTAGCGGGCCTTGTACTCGAACGGCTGGGGCGTGCCGGCAGGATCGTCCCCAACCACCAGCACCATGGTGCCCGGGTCTTTCAACGTGCCCCGCCCCGAGGCAGGCCCAATGTGCCCCTGAGTCGTGGACCAAGCCTCCGCCCAGTCGTAGATCCACTTGGCGTCGGCATCCACGAGGCGCACACAGCCGTGACTGGTAGGACCGCCGGTGGGCATCGAGTACTGGTGCACGTGGATGCCGCGGGCCGCATGGAAATTAAACACCCAGCGCATTGTCCAGTCTTCGCCGGGCGGGCTCATCGTAGAGACGCGCTTTTTCTCCTTCCAGTTGAAGTTGAAGCGGCCGGTGGGGGTGGCCGTGGAGTCGGGATTGCCCGTGTTGACAATGCCCCAGCGTGCCAGCCTGCCGTACTCGTAGGCGGCAAAGGCCTGGATCCGCTTGTGGATTACGAACAGCTTTTTGAAGCTGTGGGCACCGGGGTAGTAGCGAGGAAACGGAGAGTAGGCCCGAAAATCGAGCCCGTAGCGCGTGGGCACCACCAGCGTGTCGCCGAGCGGTGTATTCTCGATGGTCTGCCGGTTGAGCAATTCGACGAGCTGGGCGCGCTCGCGTCCCTTCTCGGAACGCCCATCGCCGATGCCGGCATAGAACCGATTCCGCGCAATAACGCTGTTGCCGCTGGGGTCGTCGAGAACGGCGTATTCGTAATATACCTCCGGCAGGCTGTCGAGGTTGTCCACCCGCCGCGAGAGAATGTCCTCGATCGCGTACTGGTCGAAGTAGCCCTGCCCCGCGGCCGGAACGGCCCCTGTGGCCAAAAGCAGCAGGCCGAGGCCCGCGAACAGGGCGGTTGAGCGCATGCGCATAGGAAAAAACGGCTGTTGGGAAACGCGTCGTGTCTACCACCGGGGCCGTCGTCCGTTTCCGGGAGCGCCGGGCGGCCCAAGCACGAGAGGGCAGAAGGCGCTAGGCTACGGGGTGCACACCCTCGCACGAAGGGCGTCGATGACGTCTGTCTCCCCCATCACAATGAGAATGTCCCCGGCGTCGATCCGTTCAGCGGGAGATGGGTTGAACGTCATGGTGCCAGTTTCGGCGTCGATGATGCCGATGACAATGGCCTCAAACTGCTGGCGAAAGTTGCTCTCGGCCAGGGTTTGGCCGGCGAGGGGGGCGCGCTCGTGCACCTGCACCTCGTCAATCTGGCGGCTGAGCGCGTTGGTATGGAGAACATGCTCCAGAAACTCATCGGTATGCGGGCGGAGCACGACCTGTGCCATGCGGTCGGCTCCCACTTCGGCCGGCGCGATCACCTTGTCGGCGCCGGCATTGAGCAGCTTGCTGCGGTTGTCGTGGTCCACCGTGCGGGCCAGAATGAAGAGGTCCGGGTTCATTTCGCGGGCCGTTAGGGCCACAAAAACGTTGCTACTGTCCTGGGGAAGCGTCAGGATCAGCCCGCGGGCGCGGTCGATGCCGGCCGTGCGAAGAACGTCCTCCTCCTCCGCGTCGCCGGCCATGTACAGGTAGCCGGTCTCGTGGAGGTCGGCAATCACGTCCTCATCGATGTCGATGACGACCACCTTTTTGCCCTCCCGGTGCAGGTCTTCGGCGAGGCGCTGGCCCACGCGGCCGTGGCCGCAGACAATGTAGTGGTCAGACAGGTCGCGGATGCGCTTCATCATACGGCGCTCGTGGAGGCGTTCGCTGGCAAAGAAGAGCTGGGCGGAGCGGACGGCGACGAAGCTGAGCAGGCCGATGCCGGTTACTCCGAGGCCGAGCGTAAAGAAGCGCCCGGCCGCCGACAGGGTGTGCACCTCCTGAAACCCGATCGTCGACAGCGTAATGAACGTCATGTAGATGCCGTCGGCCACGGTCCAGTTTTCGAGCAGGACGTAGCCGACCGTTCCGATGGCAAACAGCACCAGAAGAGACAGGCCCGCAAGAAGAATCTCGCGACGGGATGGATCCATCCGGGCGAGCCATCGGATAACAGCCTCCCAGGGGGTTGTGGCCATTGCGGAGCGGTGTGCAAAGCAGACAGAAGGGCCCGTGACGGGAGGGGCGCCGGGCCGGATCAGGCATTCTGTGTACGGCCGAGCAGCCGGGCGTGCCACGACGTACGGGCCGGACGTTCGAACTGCCCGTCACGAAGGGCGCCCAAGGTGGTGAGGCTTAGATCAAACACCGAGGTATCGGGGGAGATGGTGCCGTCCGCTGCCTTCTGTTGGAAGGTGCGGCGGGAGGCAGCCGCCACGGCTCCGTCGGGGGCGCGGTAGAGCACGTGCAGGGCCGGCACCCACCCGAGCCCGAGGGCAGAGGCCACGTCGTCGACCGCGTGGGTGAGGTCGTCGATGCCGCAGCCGGAAATGTCGCCGGCCCCTGTGGACACGGCGGCGACAACGAGAAACCGGTCGTGCAACACCGTCGCGGCGCCCTCAACGGCCTGTTGGTGCGAGGTCCAGCGGTCCATGAACGCCGACAGGCGATCGAGCAGGGCGGTCTGTGTGGCGTCGGACAGAGGCGCGTCGGCCGCGTGAATCCAGAGCCGGGCGTCGTCGGGAAGGGCGGAGAAGGCAGACAGGTCGGCCATGCGCGGC
>CAZFJR010000092.1:10386-11690 GCA_964519235.1 uncultured Salinivenus sp.
GTCCGCATCTACCTCGGCCTTGGCCTTTTCGTACGAGGCGTTCTGTTCGCGTACGAGGGCCGGGGGGTGGGCGTCCTGGTGGACCTGTCCGAATTTTCGCTTGCCTCGGCCGCGCTGGCTCATTACGTCACGTTCGCGCACCTCATCGGTGGCCTTATGCTGGCGGCGGGCCTGCTCACCCGCATCGCCGCGCTCGTACAGGTGCCCATCCTCATGGGAGCGGTGTTCCTGGTGCATCTGGACCAGGGGCTGCTCACCGCCGACCAGTCGCTTGAGTTCTCGGCCCTCGTGCTGGTTCTGCTGCTGGTGGTGGTCGTGTTCGGGCCCGGCGAATGGGCGGCCGATCGGTACGTGTACGAACGAGAACCGGAGCGGCAAGACGAGGAGCCGGATCTGTGGTGGCGCGACGACGAGTTTGAGCCGGAGGCGGAGCCGGCGGGGAACGGCGGGGTGGCCGTGGCGACAGCCTCGGCGACAAGCCTGACGGAGGCCCTCGCGGAGCGCGTGGACGGCGCCTCCTGCGCCTGCGGGTACGACTTGGCGCATCCGCGGGTGACGGTGGAGCCGCAGTACGGGTGGAGCGCGGGCTTCTTCTTCATGCTGGGCGTCTCGGCCCCCGTAAAAGAAGTCGTCTTCTACTGCGAGGAGTGCGGCACGGTGATGAAGCGGACGCAGGATCCCGATGTGCTTCGGCGGTACCGCTGGCATGCCTCGTGACGGGGGCAGGCGGGCACATGCCGGAACGGATTCGTATCGTCCGTCAGGTCGACGGCAGCCACACGAAGGACTAGCACAACCGCATCGAGGCGTTCTTTGCGCGGGAGCCGATCGATCAGTCCTCGTCCGTCTCCCTGCGCTCGTAGGTCACGAACCGAAATCCGTCCCGCGCGTCCACCGCGGTCGCCTCAAAGACGTCCCCCACGAGGGGCTCGAACGGCGGAAAATAGGTGTCGCCCTCGTAGTCGCCCTCAATCAGCGTCAGTTCCAGCCGGTCGGCCCGCGGCAAAAACTGCTCGTAGATCGACTCCCCGCCCCCGATGAACACGGTGTCTTCGTCGGACACGGCCTCCAACGCAGCGTCAATCGACGCGCAGGTTTCAATCTCGGGGTACTCCTCGAACGGGCCCTGCGTGGTGAGCACGACCATCCGCCGGTCGGGCAGCGGGCCGCCAAACTGGTGCACGATCGACTCGAACGTGCGGCGGCCCATCAGTAGCGCGTGGCCGGTCGTCAGGGTCTTGAAGTGCTGCAGGTCCTCCGGGATGTGCCAGGGGAGGTCTTTGTCTTTGCCGATGACGCGGTTC
>CAZFJR010000093.1:0-3180 GCA_964519235.1 uncultured Salinivenus sp.
CGCGCCTCGGGGCCGAGCTCCTGGTCGAGCGCGTCGGCGAGGCTGTGGGCGGGGTCGGAGGAGAGGACGAGCGTCTTTTGGCCATTGCGGGCGGCGCGGAGGGCCGTCGCGGCGGCGCAGGTGGTCTTGCCGGTGCCGCCCTTGCCGGTGAAGAGGAGGATGCGCGGGGCGTCGTCGAACGGGGACTCGTCGTCAGGAGAAGGGAAGAGCATCGGAGAACACGCAGATGTTCGGGGCACGGTGCAGGGGCTGTACGGCTGTCGCTCGCGCAGGATCGATCATGGACCGAGCACGATCGCCGGGCGGTGCCGAGGGCGCCCCGGGTGGGGCTCACGGAGGCTTCATGTCTAGGGTCGGGACCTGTCTTTGCGCTGCGGATTACCAAATTGTTAAATAAGAAGTCCGCAGCCCGCCTGCTGTGTTTCGTCCATGCATTTATCCGTCTGTGCATTTAGTTCCCTGGTCATATGAGTCGTACACGTGCATCCGAACGGGGTCTCACGGCCCCTCTCGCGCAAGTGAGGCGGGCGACGGGGAGGGGGCTGTTGCTCCTGGCCCTGGCGGGAATGTTGCTCAGCCCCTCGTCCCTCCTTGCGCAGCACCGCGCAGAGCGCGGCTCCGAGCGCGTGAGGACGCAGCAGGGGCGCTTTGCTCAGGCGGTGGCCCCTCGCCCCGACTCTGGGCGGAATGCTCTCGGTGTCCAGGTGTCCCGCACGTCCGCCGACGGGGACGTGGAGGCGCAACTTGGGGGACGCATCATGTTCGACTACAGCGCCGGGAGCATCGATGAGCGCGTGGCGGGCGTGACGGGGCCGATGGAGGACGGCACTGAGTTTCGGCGGGCGCGGCTCTTTGTCGAAGGCACGCTCTACGACATCGGGTACAAGTTCCAGGTTGACGTTGCGGGAGCGCCGGACATCAACGACATGTACCTGGAATTTCCGTCTCCACTCCCCAATGCTGACATCAAGGTGGGCAAGTTCAAGGAGGACCTCAGTCTTGTCGAGCGCACCTCCTCGAAATATATCACGTTTCCGGCCCGGCCCCTGCTCACCGAGTTCACCGGGGGGCGTGACCTTGGGGTTCGGCTCGGCGGGAGGGCCGTCGGGGGGGCGTTCACTTACGGGGTCGGGGGCTACCGGGCCACCGTCGACGACGCCCTCGGGACGTCACGGGGCGATGGGGAGTACAAGGGAACGGCCCGCGTGACGTATGTGCCCTGGAGCCGAGACGGCACGCGACGGCTCGTTCACGTGGGCGCCTCCGGATCTGTGGCGCGGCTCGATGCAGACCTGCCGCCCGCCGAACAGCCGGCGGAGGCGCACGAGCCGGAGGTGCACCTTGCGCCTGATTTCGTGGACACGGGGCCGCTCGACGCTGAGCGTGCCACCCAGCTCGGCCTCGAGCTGGCGCTGGTCTACGATGCCTTTTCTCTTCAGGCCGAGTCTCTTCAGAAGCACTATGACCTCGACACCGGGCCGGGCGATCCCACCTTCGGGGCCTGGTACGTGTCCGGGTCGTACGTCCTCACGGGCGAGCATCGTCCCTACGATGGGGGCGAATTTGGCCGACTGAGGCCCCACGAATCCGTTCGGGCAGGCGAGGAGGGCGGAATGGGGGCCTGGGAGCTTGCCGCTCGGTACTCCACGATGGATCTTACCGACGGCGGGCGGATGGGGGGAGAGGTGGAGACTGTGACCCTTGGCGTCAACTGGTACCTAAACCCGGCCGTCCGAATCATGGCAAACTACGTCCTCGCGGCTGTGGACGATGCCGCCGGTACGACGGGGGCAGACGGGGACGGACGCTTCGTCACGGTGCGATTTCAGGCCGACTTTTGAGGGGGGGCGAGCGGAGACGGTCGGGGAACGTGGACGATCAGCCCGAGGCGGGAGAGGTCCGTGCCGACTCCGGCAGCACGTCCACCAGCTTGTGCGAGCCGGTGAGGAGAAGGGCGTCGCCAGGGGCGGCGGTGCGCCGAAAGGCCTCCAGGGCATCGGGAAGGGGCTGCGGCGCGGCGGTGCGAACGCCCTGTGCCCGCAACCGCTCCCCGATCTCGGAGGGCGGGAGGGCGCGCTTCGTGTCGATGGGGATGGGCGTCACCACCGCGCTATGCTCAGCCAGGAGGCGGGCCGTTTCGTCCAGCTTCTTGCCGCGCACGGCATTGAGGCACACGTGCAGCGTGCCGCCACGCTCCGCCACGACGGGCGCCACAACGCCGAGGGTGGCGCCGATGGCGGGCGGATTGTGGCCCACGTCCACCACAATCAGCGGCGCCTCTTGCAGCACGTCGAGCCGCCCGTGGAAGCCCGTGTGTTCCCGCACGTCGCCGAGCCCTTCGCGCACGGCCGCGCGGGCCGCCGCGTCGTCCGCGTGTGCCAGCACTGTCAACTCCGCGGCGCGCACGGCCAGGGCGGCGTTCCGCTGCTGGTGCGGACCGGCAAGCGACAGCGAGAGGCGGTCGTAGCGGCGGCCGGGCGTGTCGAGTGTGAACTCGCTGCCCCTCAGATCAGATCGATGTGTGGTCCAGGTCACCTCGTCGTCGAGGCGGTGGAGCGGGGCGTTCTGCCGGGTAGCAGTCTCCGCGACGGCAGCCTTCGCCTCCTCCTGCGTCAGGGCGCTGAGGACGGGGGTGTCCGGGGTAATGATGCCCGCCTTTTCGCGGGCGATGGCGCCCAGCGTGTCGCCCAACACGTCGGTGTGGTCGAGGTCGACGTTCGTAAGGACAGAGAGGGCCGGGTGGAGCACGTTTGTGGAGTCGAGCCGCCCACCGAGGCCCACTTCAATCACCGCAAGGTCCACGTTCTGCTCCGCGAAGTAGCGAAAGGTGAGCGCCACGGTGAGCTCGAAGAAGCTGGGCTGCAGGTCCTCAATGAGCGTGCGATGTTGCTCCAGCGCATCGGCGAGCCAGTCGGTGGGCGCGGGCGTGCCATCGACGCGCATCCGCTGGGTCACGTGGGTGAGGTGCGGCGAGGTGTGGAGGCCGGTTGTAAGGCCCGCCGCGGAGGCAATGGCGGCGGTCATGGCCGCGGTGGAGCCTTTGCCGTTCGTGCCGGCAACGTGAACGGCCCGGAGCGCCTCGTGGGGATTCCCGAGCGCGCCGACCAGCGTCCGCATGCGGTCGAGGCCGGGGGCGTACGCATCGTCCGCGACGTTGGCGTACTGGGGCAGGTCGAAGAG
>CAZFJR010000093.1:3280-11635 GCA_964519235.1 uncultured Salinivenus sp.
GAAACGGCAGAGGATGCGCTGGTGCGGGCGTCGGTGCAGGAGCTACATGGTTTCGCTGACGGAGGCGTCACCGGGCGCGCCGAGGGTGATGCGCCGTTTCGAGGGGGCGACGTGGTGGAACTGGAGGTGAATCGTGTCGGGCGGAAGCAGGTCGGGGATCCGGTTGGCCCATTCGATGCACGTGATGCCGTCGCCATGGGCGTACTCTTCGAAGCCGAGCTCCACAAACTCGTCGGGATTCTGCACGCGGTAGGCGTCGAAGTGGTAGAGCGGACGGGCGCCGTCCTCGTAGACGGAAAGAATCGTGAACGTGGGACTTCGCACCTCGGCGGGCGAGACGCCGAGTCCCTCCGCGAGGCCTTTCACGAAGTGGGTTTTGCCCGCTCCAAGGTCCCCGTACAGGGCGAGGACAGCCCCCGGGGCAAGCACCTCCGCGAGACGGCCCCCGAGCGACATCGTCTCCTCCACCGAGTCGGTGGTGCGGGGGAGAAGGTCCTCGATCGTGTCCGTCTTCGTCTCGGGCATGTCGGGCGAGAGCGAGGAAATGTGAGGCGTGAGGAGTGAAACATGAAGCGCGAATTGACTCTTCTGGTCATCACGTTTCACGCATCATTGAGCGTGCATTCCGATTGCGGGCGGAGGAGCTCTCTTTAGGGCTATCCTTTCGGTCGCAAGGTGGCAACGGGAAGAATCATCTCCTCCATCGACGCACCGCCGTGCTGCAGCGTGTCGCGGTAGAGCTTCTCGTAGTGGTGAAAGTCGGTGGGGTAGACGAAGTAGTAGTCCTCCTTCGCCAGGAGGTACGTCGTGTTTAGGCCGTAGCTGGGGAGCCCAAACCGCTCCGGCTCGCGCACAAAGATGGCGTCGTCCGCGTCGCACTTCAGGTTGTCGCCGTACTTGTAGCGCAGGGCGGTCGAGGTTTCGCGGTCGCCGATGACGCGGGTGGACTGCAGGCTGCGGATGGCGCCGTGGTCGGTGGTGAGCACGACCGTGGCGTTCGTGTTGGCGAGGGCGCGCAGCATGTCGTAGAGCCAGGAGTGCTCGAACCAGGTGCGCGTGAGGGCCCGGTAGGCCTCCTCGTCGGGCGCCAGTTCCTTGAGGACGTCCGACTCGGAGCGGCTGTGGGCGAGGATGTCGATGAAGTTGACGACGACGGCGCTCAGGTCGTGCTGGGTCAGGTTGGCGGCATCTCGGGCCAGCTGTTGCCCGTCTTCGCCCGTAATGAGCTTGTCGTACCGCACGCTCAGGTCGCCGCGGTGGTGCTGATCGAGCTGGTGGTGGAGGAGCGCCTCCTCGTACTGATTGCGGCTGTGCTCACTTTCCTCGTTCGACTGCCACGCCTTCGGGAAGCGGTCCACTAGGTCCACGGGCAGCATGCCGCTAAAGATGGCGTTGCGTGAGTAGGGCGTGGCCGTGGGCAGGATGCTCAGGTAGAAGTCGGTGTTCACCTCGTAGTGCGGCCGCAGCAGCTCGGCCAGCGTCAGCCACTGGTCGTACCGCAGGCAGTCGACCACGAAGAAGACGACGGGCGCGTCGCCCGTTTCCGGCAGCACAAACTCGGGCACCACCTCGTGGGAGAGCACAGGGCGGTCGTTGCCCGGCGGCTCGTCGACGCGGGCAATCCAGTTGGGGTAGTGCTCCTCTACAAACGTGCCGAAGGCGCGGTTGGCCTCCTCAAACTGGTCCTGAAAGATCTGTCGGGCGTTCTCGTCGTCCGTCAGCTCCAGGTCGTACCGCACGAGCTTCTGATACAGCTCCACCCACTCTTCCAGCGAGAGGCCGCGCCGGAGGTCCTGCGAGATCTGGTTGAACGACTGCAGGTACTGCTGCGAGAGGGTTTCCTGGCGGATCTGGGACTGCTCCAGCAGGCGCTTGCAGGTGAGCAGAATCTGGCTGGGGTTGACGGGCTTCGTCAGGTAGTCGCTGATCTGGTTGCCGAGGGCCGCCTCCATCAGGTCCTCCTCTTCGCTCTTCGTCACGAGCACCACCGGCACCTCCGGCCGCTCTTGCTTAATGGCGTCGAGTGTTTCGAGGCCCTCCATGCCCGGCATCTGCTCGTCGAGCAGAACCACGTCGAACGGGCGTTGCTGCACGAGGTCGACGGCGTCGGCGCCGTTGGCCACGGTCTCTACCTCGTAGTCCTTGTCTTCCAGAAACAGGACGTGGGACCGGAGCAGGTCGATCTCGTCGTCGACCCAGAGAATCTGAGGGTTGCTCATTGGCGACTGTGGCGCATAAGAACGTGTGCAATGAAAGACGGGGCCCTCCGTGTGGGGGCATGGATGTGTGGGAGCCGTGACGGACGTGGGCGACCGGCGCTGCGCCTTGGCTCGTCTGCCATCCTCGCCCCCTCTGCCATCGCTACCCCCGAGCGCCTCCACGCGGCGTGTCCGGCAGGGGCCCGCCGCGGAGACGCGCAATGAACCGCGCAACAGGCGAGGAAGCAGTAAGAAAACAGAACGTCTGCGTCGCCGCGTACGTTGCCGGAGTCGTGAGGGATCCAACAGAAGCGGCAGTGCCGGGGAGGGAAAGGGCGAGACGGCCTGAGGGCAAGGGCGGCCTGAGGGCAAAACGGCACCGCGCGCTCGGAGGATCGTTGTACAGCCGCATTGTTTCCAGTAGAGACGCGAACTTATGGCCGTTACGATCCGCGACGTTGCCGAAGAGGCAGACGTGTCGGCGACGACTGTATCTCGGGTGTTCAACCACGATCATCTGGTGAACCCGGAGACTCGAGAGCGGGTGTTGCAGGTTGCGCAGCGCATGGGCTATTCCCCCAACGCCACGGCCCGTAGCCTCAGCAACGGGCGGACACGCTCCGTTGGGGTGATTCTGCCGGCCCCCCACGGCGAGTTTTTTTCCGAGCTGATTCGGGGGCTGGACGAGGCCGTGCAGGAGTCCGACCACTTTCTGCTCATTGCCGGTTCGCACTACGACCCCGAAGAAGGCGCCTCCGCCCTGGAATCGATGGCGGGGCGGGTTGATGGCCTCGTCGTCATGATGCCGCGGATGCGATCCGGACCCCTCCCGCAGGCCCTCGATTTGGACCTGCCCATCGTGTTTGTGAACAGTGAGGTTGATGGGGGGCGCTTCGATCTCTACAGCATGGAGAACCGGGCGGGGGCGACGCACGTAGTGCGCCATATGATTGAGCGCGGTCGCTCGGAGATTGCCGTGATTACGGGCCCGCCGGGCAGCTACGACGTGGAGCGGCGGCTGAAGGGGTATCACCAGGCCCTTCGCGAACATGGAGGAACGGAAGGGGCGATGGTGGAGGGAGACTTCACGCAGAAAAGCGGGTACGAGGCCGGTCAGCAGATTGCGGCCCTGGACCGCCACCCCGATGCAGTGTTTGCGTGTAACGACTACATGGCCATCGGGGCCATGCTGGCGTTTCAGGAGGCGGGCATCCACGTGCCAGACGAGATCGCCGTGGCGGGATTCGACGACATTACGAGTGCCCGCTACGCCAACCCGCCGCTTACCACTGTCGAGGTGCCAGTGTACGAGCTTGGGCGTCAGGCTGGGGAACGGCTTCTTCACCGCGTGCAGGCCTCCACGCCTCCCGAGCCCAAACAGTTTACGGTGTCGCATAAACTAAAAGTGCGTGCCAGTACGGGCGGGCCGTAGGAGTCTTGCGCGGAGAGCAGCCGCCCGTGGGAAGGGAGCGCACCGGCCCGAGCACGACCCGCCGCGTGCCATTGACACGCCAGGCTCCGCGCACCGCAGCCACACGGCCCCGATCCACCAGGTACGGCGGGCCGACCTAGGCCAACGAATGCGTCTTTGATCCCTGTCGGGGCGTACGCCGTCGTGTTCATACGAGTGCTCGTGTCTTATGCAGTCGGGCCCTTTCGGCGTATACGATTGGGTTGCAATTGCGGGGTACCTGGTGGCCATCTTGGCGGTGGGGTTCTGGGCCACGCTCCGGGACAAGACGAGCGACGATTACTTCCTGGCAAACCGGTCGATTGGCTGGCCCGCCCTCGGGCTCTCTCTGTTTGCCACCAACATGTCGGGCAGTACGCTGGTGGGGCTGGTCGGGGGGGCGTACCAGATGGGGGTGGCGGTATACAACTACGAGTGGACGGCGGTTGTCGCGCTTACGGTCCTTATCGCCCTGTTTTTGCCGGCGTACCGGCGGCTCGGCATCACGACCGCGCCGGAGTTTCTGGAGCGCCGCTTTGATGCGCGCACCCGCCGCGGGTTCTCAGCCCTCGCGCTCGTAGGAAACGTGCTGATTGACATGGCGGGCACGCTCTACGCCGGGGCGGTGGTCCTGCGCGTGATCGTTCCGGGGTGGTCGCTGGAGACGTGTGTGGGCCTGCTGGCGCTACTCGCGGGCGGATACGCCATCGCCGGAGGGCTGCGGGCGGCCGTTTATACCGACGTGGTGCAGGGGGGGCTGCTGTTGCTCGGGGCCGCGGCCGTGTCGGGGGCGGCGTACGGGGCAGTCGGCGGATGGGGCGAGGTGCAGGCCGCCACGGCCCCGGCCATGCGACGCCTGATCCTGCCGGCTGAGAGTGCAGTGGTGCCGTGGCCCGGCCTGTTCACGGGCATGCTGCTACTGGGCGTGTACTACTGGTGCATCAACCAGGTGATGGTGCAGCGCACCCTCGCCGCCCGCTCGCTGGAGGAGGCCCGCCGCGGCGCTCTGTTTGCGGGCGTTCTCAAGCTCCCGGTGCTGTTTCTAATGGTCATGCCGGGCCTTTTTGCCGCCGTTCTGTATCCGGAGCTCGGCAACCCCGATCTCGTCTTTCCCCGGCTCACCGTGGATCTGCTGCCCGACGGCCTCCGCGGACTGGTCCTCGTAGGCTTCATCGCGGCCGTCATGTCGTCGGTCGATTCGGTCCTGAACGCCGCCTCGGCGCTCCTCACGATGGACTTCTACGCCGCCCTGCGCCCGGAGGCCTCTGAGGAGCGACTTGTCGCGGTTGGGCGCATTGTGGCTGCCGCGGTGCTGGTCTTGGGGGCGCTCATTGCGCCACAGATCGAGCAGTTCGCCTCCCTGTGGACGTACCTGCAGGCGGCCCTCTCGTACCTCACCCCACCCATCGTAGCGGTCTTTCTCGGGGGCCTGTTCGCGCGCAGGGTGCACCGGCACGCCGCCTTCTACACGCTGGTGGGCGGCAGCGGGCTCGCGCTCCTGCTGCTCGGGCTGCAGCCCCCGCTCCACTTCCTCTACGTCGCGGCGCTTCTCTTTGGGGCCAGCCTGCTGCTGATGGGCGGCCTCACGTGGGCGGTGCCCGGCCCCGCACGGCCCGCGCCCGAGGCGGCCCTGTGGCGCCGGGCCGACGGGCAGCTCGGACGCCCTGTGCTGGCCGGCGTCGCTGCGCTCCTGGCGGCGGTGGCGGGGATGGTCGCCGCGTTCTGGTAGTGCAGGAGGTCTAGTAGTGCAGAAGGTTTAGGGGTGCAAGAGGCCTCCACGTAGCTCCACTGTCCGACCGGACGCTCCGCGGACGCCCGCCTGAGATTCTGGCCGGTCCGTTTGACATTCTCATTCCCCGTCGCTTATCGTGAAACCGGTTTCTTGAAACCCGTTTCAGTCCCGGGCCACTTTACGATCCGCCCCCCAGGCCCGTTGCCGAGCGGGACGTGTCCCCTTCCCACCCGATTCTTATAGATCCATGCTCTGGAAAAAAGCGCTTTCACTGCTTGTCGTGCTCTGCGTTGGCGGGGCCGGGTCCGCGTTTGGACAGGCGGGCACGGTTGCCGGCACCGTAACGGAGGCCGCCTCGGGAGCGCCCCTTCCGGGCGCCAACGTTGTTGTGCTGAGCGATGGGGCCGAGGCCGGTGCGCAGCAGGGAACCAGCACGGACGCAGACGGCGCGTTCCGTCTTACAGGCCTCGCGCCGGGGACGTACGACGTGCGTGCGTCGTTCATCGGGTACCGGAGCCGCACGAAAGAGGTGTCGGTGGCGGCGGGGGAAACGACGAACGTCCGCTTCGCCCTTCCCGCGGGAGACGTCGCGCTGGACGAGATGGTGGTGGTCGGGTACGGCACGCAGGAGCGCAGTGACCTCACAGGGTCGGTATCGTCGGTGCCGACGGGCGACCTCGAAGAAACGCCGATTGAAAGCGCCCAGGAGGCCATCCAGGGCCAGGTGACGGGGGTGAATGTGACGCAGAACACCGGAAGCCCGGGCTCCGGATTTAGCATTCGCATTCGGGGCACGGGCACGACGGGCAACAGCAACCCGCTGTATGTGGTGGACGGGGTTCCGGTCGCGGACCCGACCGCGACGGGGGCGGGCGGCATCGGCTTTGTGAGCCCCAGCAACATCGAATCGATCGACATCCTCAAAGGAGCCTCCGCCGCGGCCATCTACGGGGCGCAGGCCGCCAACGGGGCCGTGATCATCACCACGAAGGGCGGGCAGTCCGGGGAGCGCCGCATTTCCTTCAACGCCTACGCGGGCCTCCAGGAGACGCCCCGCACAATCGACCTGTTGGAGGGGCCCGAGTACGCCGCCCTCCGCAACGAGGCGGACATCAACGCGGGGCAGGCCCCCACCTTCACGTCGCCAAGCACCTACCTTGGCCCCGGCGGCACCACCGATTACCAGGACCGCATCTTCGATCAGGGGGCGACCCAGAACTACAACCTGGCCGTGTCCGGTGGCACCGAGGACCTGACGTACCGCATCAGCGGGGGGTATTTCGAAGAGGGCGGCATCATCGACGAGTCGAGCCTGGAGCGGCTGAACGTGCGCGTCAACACCGAGTTCGACGTCAACTCGCTTCTGACGGTGGGGGAGAAGGTGACCTTTGAGCGCACGACCCGCAACACGATTTCGGAGACGGACAATGTGCGCAACCTGCTGATTCAGACGCTGCAGGTGGACCCCACGGTGCCGCCGCGCGACAGCGCGGGCAATTTTACGGCGCAGCCCCGGACCAACGCCAACAACCCGCTGGCGGCCCTGGACTTCCGCAACAACGAATACAACGAGAACCGCCTCGTCGGAAATGTCTTCGCGGAGCTGTCGGTTTTGGAGTCGGTCCGCCTCCGCTCCCAGTTTGGCTTCGACCTGCGCAACGGCAACACGTACGCCTTCACGCCTTCCTACGACATTAGTCCCAGCTTCCAGAACCAGAACCCGAGCGCCACGCAGTACTCCGACTTCCAGAGCTCGCTCGTCTGGGACAACACAGTAACTTTTGACAAAACGTTTGGCGTGCACGACGTGGAGGCGGTGGGGGGGACGACCGTCGAGACGAACGACTACCGCTTCATCAACGCCACCACGCAGGGACAGCCCGGCAACGATCCCTCGCTCCGGTACCTGAGCGCCGGGCCCGAGGTGGTGAACGTCGGTGGCAGTCTGGGAGAGTCGAACCTGCTGTCCTTCTTCGGGCGCGTCAACTACAACTTCTCGGACCGCTACCTGCTAACCGCCGTGGCCCGCTACGACGGCTCCTCGCGGTTCGGAGAAAACAACCGGTTTGCCTTCTTCCCGTCCGTCTCTGCCGCGTGGCGTCTCTCGGAGGAGCCCTTCTTCCCCGACACGGACCTGATCACCAACCTGAAGCTGCGGGCCGGCTGGGGCCAGAACGGCAACCAGCGCATTGGGGACTACCCCTTCGCCGCCACCATCGCCGGGGGGCAGGACTACGTGCTGAACGGCCAGCTGGCGCCCGGCTCTGCGCTTCTGCAATCGCCCAACCCCAACGTGAAGTGGGAAGAAACCACCCAGACGGACGTCGGCCTCGACGCCACGCTTTTCGGCGAGCGGCTGGACCTCAGCGTCGGCTTCTTCAACAAGGTGACCGACGACCTGCTGGTCTACCTGCCGCCCATTCCCACGAGCGGCCTGGTCAGTGCCAGTCCCGAAAATGCGGGGGAGATCCGGAACCGGGGCTGGGAGTTTTCGGCCGACTACTCAACGACGCCGGTCGAAGACCTGACGGTGCGGCTCGGGGCCAACCTGACGACCCTGAGCAACGAGGTGCTCAGCCTGGCGCAGTCCACCGACTACGTCATCAACAGCGGCTTCTACCGCAACGGCTCCATCACGCGCACCGCCCCGGGCCACCCTGTGGGCGCCTTCTACGGCTACGTCACCGACGGGCTGTTCCAGACCCCGGAGGAGGTGGCCAACGCGAATGAGCTGAATGACGACGGGCCCTACCAGAGCGCCGGCACCGCCCCGGGCGACATCCGCTTCAAAGACCTGAACGGGGACGGCCAGATCACCGAGGCGGACCAGACCTTCATCGGCAACCCGACCCCGGACTTCACCTACGGATTTAACCTGGACGTCGAGTACAAGGGCGTCAGCCTCAGCACCTTCTTCCAGGGCGTGCAGGGCAACGACCTCTTCGCCGCCTATAAGTTCTACACGGTGTTCAACC
>CAZFJR010000094.1:0-11596 GCA_964519235.1 uncultured Salinivenus sp.
CTCATCAGGCTCATATCCTGAAGGTCGCGGGTTCGAATCCCGCCCCCGCTACTGCCAAAGCCGTACCCGAAACGACATAGCCTTAGAGCGGCCTCGCCCTGAAGCGGGGCCGCTTCTGCTGTTAGGGGCCTCCTTCGGGGGCGCCTCCTCCTCTTTGCGGTTCGTCCGCACTATGCGCCGTCGCGTGGCGCAACCGAAAGGCATAGCCACAGGACACAGGCGCGTCCCTGCATTTCGATGCGCGCCTCCGTTCTTGAAGACGCGCCGTCGCTTTCCCAACAGGACCCGTCCTGCCGTGACTGTTTCTCCGGACCAGTCTTCGGATGGAGCTGCCCACGATCCGGGGCAGGCGATTCTTCTCTTCGACGGGGTCTGCAACCTTTGCAACCAGTTCGTCAACTTCGTCCTTGACGCTGATTCAGACGCGTACTTCCTACTCGGGGCTCTCCAGTCCGACGAGGCCCGTCCTTACCTTGAGGCCTTTGGGGTGAATCCTGAGGCACTGGATTCGGTCGTGCTTATCGAAAACGGCCGCCTCTATACGCACTCGACCGCTGCGCTGCGGGTATGCCGGCGGCTCGACGCTCCCTGGCCGCTCTTGTACGCGTTCATCGTGGTTCCGCGCCCGCTCCGAGACCGCGTGTACGACGTCATTGCGGCGAACCGGTACGAGTGGTTCGGGAAGCGTGACGAGTGCCGTCTTCCGACGCCGGAGGTCCGGGCACGATTTCTGGAGGGCCCGGGGTAAGAAACGCCGCTGCGGTGGGGGACGTGGAGCGCGTGGCGCAGCCCTACTCCGAAGCCTCTTCGGTCTGCTGCAGAAGATCAAAGTATCGTTTGATGAGCGCCTCGTAGTCGGAGTTGTAGTCCATTTCGAGGGCTCGAATGAGGTCACGGCGCAGGGCGTCTTCCTCATTCTGTGAAGAGCGCGGGCCGGGCGACTGGCGATCGGGTTGTTCGTCCGCCCGCTGGCCGCGGCGCTTCTGCTTCTTGCCCTGGGTGCGAAGCGACTGCTGCGCGTTGAGCAGGCGCGTGAGAATCTGCTGCTGACGCTTGAGAAGGTCGCGGCTGTGGCGCTGTCCCTGAAGGTCCTTGGCAGACCGTTCCATTTGCTCGGCGATCTTTTGGAGGTCTCCCAGAAGTCGCTGCTGGGTTTCCGCGTCCACATCCATCTGCTCCAGCTGCTTCTGGATGCGCCGCTGCTGGCGGGCCAACTGCTTGCGCCGTGCCTGCATATTGGGCGAGAGACGCTTGCCCTGTGCCTTGTTCAGGAACTGTTGAATCTGCTGGTTCAGCTTTTGCTGCTGGCCGGACGCTTTCTGAAGCTGTTGCATGGCCTGCTGCATCGACATCTGGCCCTGCCCCCCGCTCTGCTGCTTCTGCATCTGATCGAGAAGCCGCGAGAGCATGAGGGCAAGCTCGTTGAGATGCATCATCGAGGTTTTTTGGTGGCCGGTGGCCTCGTCCGACTCGCGCTCGTCGAGAGAGCGTGTGGACTGCTCGATGGCACGGAGGGCGTCCCCGGTCTTCTTTTGCACAGCCTGCGACATCTTGGGCAGGCGGCTGGCGATGGACTGGAGAGAGTCGGCAACGGTGGTCAAGCCGTCGCGAAGGTTCTTCTGTTGCACGGCGTAACGCCGGACGGTGGGGCCGTCGGTCTCGAGCTGCTCCACGGTGGTACGCAGCGCTTCCTGGTCTTTGGAGAGGCGCAGGGTGTTTTTGAGGGCGCTGCGCAGGCCGGCCATGTTCATTTGACGCTGCTGGCCCTGCATCTGCTTCTGCATCTGTGACAGGCGCGACTGCATGCGCCGCATGCGCTTCTGGATGCGGCGCTGCTGCTGGCGTGCCCGGCGGAGCTGCTGCTGGCGCAGCGTCTGGCTGTTTTGGCGCATCTGCCGGGGCAGGTTCTGGCGCTTCATCTGCTGGCGCAACTGGCGCAGCTTTTTCTTCGGGGCGGAGGGGGTCTCTTCGAGGTCCGATTGCGCCTTCTTCATCGACTCCATCAGCTTCTCCATCTCCTTTGCGAGCTGCTCCTGCTCGCGTGCAAGGTCGCGGGTGGCGGCAGAATCGGGCGAGGGCGGCGGGCCCGAGAGCGAGTCGGGGCGCGTGGAGACCGCGGAATCGGGGCGGGGGCGGCCGGCGGAATCAGGGCGTGCGGGGGCTGTGGAGTCGGCCGGGGCGCGCTGGGCGCCCGACGAGTCGGCAGCCTGTGAGCGGTCCGGCGATGCGGAGGGCTGGGGCGAGCGCGGGGCGCTGGCCGAGTCGGGACTGGAGGCGTCGAGCTGTTCGGCGGTCTTCTGCGCGATCCGGTCCTCGCGTTTGCGCAGGTCCTTCGCCCGGCGCGACAGCTCCTCCATCTTCAGCCGCGCCTTGAGCTGCTTGTAAAGGTCGAGCGTGCGGTCCAGTTGTTGCTGTTGCCGCTGAAGGCGAGACTGTGTGTTCTGCATCGACGACTGCATTTGGCGAAAGCCCTGCGACTGCATGGACGTGCGCAGCTTCTGCAGTGCCTTTTGCAGAGACTCCGACTGCATCTCGTCGACGGTGCGCTTCAGCTCTTCAAACTTCTTGCTGGTCTCGGGGCTCGAAAGGTCGTTGCGCTGCATCTTACGGCTCAGGGAGTCGACCTTGCGCGAGAGCTCTTTCTGGCCCTGCGCGAGCGACTCCTGTTGCTGCTGCATCTGCTGGACCTGGCGGCGGTCTTCCCAGTCAGCCTCGCGGGTGCGGCGCAGTTCGTTGCGGAGGGAGCGAAACTGGTTTTGCACAGAATCGGCCTCGCGGTCGAGCTCGCGCATCTGGGCGCCGGTGCGCCGCTGGAGGGTATCGAGCGCCTGATACTGCTCGGAAAGCGAGGGAAACCGGAGGCGCTGAGTGGCAGTGCGGCCGCTCTTGGGGCCGTTGACGGTGTCGTTGTCCCACGCCTTCACGTAGTAGGCCACCGCGTCGCCGCGCTCCAGATCGAGTCCGCTTTCTTGCACGAGCAGCCACGTGTGGCGCAGGGCCTGGTCGGTCTGGCCGGGGGCGGAAAGTGGAAGCCGAAGGGACGAGAACGGCGCCTCCGTGCCGGCCCGCCGGTAGAAGAGCTCGATGCGCCGAAAGCCGTAGTCGTCGCTGAGTTGGAGGCGCAACGGCTGGGTGAGGGCCGGGGTTAGCTCGGCCGTGCCCGTGGGCTTAAGAAAAGAGACGGAGGGGCGCGCGTCGGCCTGAAGGGACACGTCGTACCGAATGGGATCTTGGTTCGACACGCCATCTTTGCTCCGCAGGCGAAGGGTATAGGCGTCCTCCCGCCGGAGCACGAAGCGCCCGGTGGCGGAGTCGGGCCCCACTGTAAGGGGGCGGGAGGAGCCGCTCTCGAATGCCAGCGTGGCCTCCGAGACGGGCGCGCCCCCGAGGGCGGCCGAAACCTGCACCTCGGCGCCCGGAAGCGCCACCACATCACCCACATTGGGGGCGAGGGTGCGCGCGGGACGTCCCGTGTAGGAGGGGGGGACGATTCGAAGCTGGAGCTGGCGGAGGAAGGGGCGCTGGGCCACGTCCACGTCGTACCACGGAGTACGCACCGGAGCCGCCACCACCCGGTACCGAAGCGAGCGGCGCACGTTAGGCACGGTGTGGTGAAAGGTGCCCACGGAATCGGCCTGCAACGCGATGCGGCGGGACGAGGCATCGTCGGCGGCGCGGAGGAGGAGGGTCGCGGATTCGGGGACCGCGCCGGTCGTGCGCACGGAGATGCGAAGAGAGTCGCCCTTCACCAACTGTGCCGGGCCGGGCGACACCGCAAATTCGAAGGGGGCGGGACGATCGAACGAGGTCTGGGGAGCGAGAAGGCGGCCAGAAGCCCCGAGAAAAGTGGACGGTGCGGCCAGCAGAAACGCAGCCACGGCCAGAAGCGGGAGGGAGGCCCACTGGGCCGCCGTCCGAGCGGGCTCGAAGTCGGCCACGTCCTCAAACTCCACGTCGTCGACCTGACGAGCCAGGTGCTGCACGGCGCGGTCTACGTATGGACCCGGCGCCTCGGAGCGCGCGCCGTCTGCCAGCTGCAAAAGGTTGACCAGCCGGTCGGCCACGGACGGGTGCTCTGTCCCGACGGTTCGCGCCACCTCCTCGTCGGGGGGACGGTCGAGGAGGCCAAGGAGGCGCCCAAGCGGCCGCGCCACAAAGGCTGCGAGCACGCCCACGAGGGAGGCCCCGATCAGTCCGAGGAGTGCCGTACGTGCGTTCGGAGGGAGCCAAAACGTAGCCTCCAAAACCGTTGCCAGCAGCCACACTGCGGCAAAAGTGCCGAGTGCAACTGCGCCCCCGAATGCCAGCTCCGCCCGGGAGAGGCGCCGCATCGCATCCTGAAGGCGTGCACGCAGACGTTCAACGAGGCGAGCCGTTTGGTCACTCATGGAGACCGAGAGCTACCGAGGCGCGAAAGAAGAAGGGGGGACGCCGGTCTGCAAGTCGGATGCCGCTGCGGATTGCGGACCCGGAGGCTTCGACGCCAGGAGCTTCGTGATCCCGTAGAAAAAACGGCGGAGGCGGGCGGGCAGATTGGAACGAGATCACATGCTCGGCGTGATGTCATCCACCGGCGTCGGTTCGTCCCTGCAAATATCGACGATGCCTACCGCCAGCCCGCGCTTGATGTTTCTCTCACACGAACGGGTCTTGCAGGATCGTTAGGGCCGGGGCGCCGCTGCGTTCCGTCCTGCTTCCCTGCGGCCCATGCTTATTTTCTTCATTTCATCTTTAGGCCATGCTGCGGTTGCGTCACGCTCCTCTCTTCGCTGCCCTCGCGCTTCTTGTCCTCACCGGGTGCCGAACGTACGGCGACGGGTACGACATCAAGCCGAAGACGTATCGGGCGCTTCAGTCGGCGGTAGAGTCGTTTGAGGACGAGCTGAGCCGGGCCGAGGCCGACCTCCAGATGTTGCGGGGCGCGGCCGACGACGCGGACACCCTGCGCGCCCTGGCCGACCGCTACGAAGAGTTGATCGGTGAGCACAACTCGCTTCTTGAGACGCAGCGCGAGCGCGTCAACCGCCTGTCTGCAGAGGCGGGCTACAGGAGCCTGCACACGGCCTACGGGGCGACGGTCACGGAGCAGCGCATGCAGAAGCAGAAATACCGGCGGACGTTGACGCGCATTCGGGCAACGGTGCAGGGGCCCGCGGTCGCGCAGCCCCCATCGCCCGACAAACTGCGCCGATACATGATCCGCCCGGTTAACTTTCCGGAGTCGGATCGGACGAAGGCACTTACGATGCGGGAGGCGCTGAGCGGCCGCTGAGCGACGCTTGCCGTCGCTGAAGGGCCTTCTCCGCCATCGAGGGCAGCACTACGAGTCGGAGGCGGAGCGGGCTGCGTTTGCAATGGTTGCAGCCCGCCGGGCCACGCTGTAGCTGTGCGCCTGGGGGCGGTCGCTGAACAGCGGCGTGACCCGCGCCCACGTCTGCCGGAACAAATCGCTCTGCCGGTACGCATCCAGGGCCGCTGCGCTCGCCCAGTGACTGCAGGTGGTGCAGACGGTAGGTGCGTCCGCATCGCGCCACAGCTCCAGATGCTCGCACCCCGAGAACGACCGAATCTTCGGGGCTGCCGAGTCGAAGCGGTCCAGAAATGCCTCGACCGTGGAGGAGGAGAACGTCATGCGCACAATGCGAACGAGCATGAAGCAGGGCACTGTTTGTGGCGGACAGAGGGAATGGTCGGAAAGGTAAAGAGTGGCCTCCGCCCGGACAACCCTCCACCTGAACAACCTTTTGGCTGTATCGGCACGCACCGGTGGCGTCGGCGCTCACGCGTGTCCCAGCAGGGTCTGCCCGATTTCGCAGTCTAGACACCCACCTTCTGTGCAGTAGCGTCGGTAGAGCTCGTGGAGCCCCTGTGCGCCGAAGGCCGAATCCACCGCGGTCCCCAGCGTTTGGAAGCGGCGCACCACCTTGTCGCGGGGGGCAGGCAGGGCGTTGAGGAGCGCGTACACGGCTTGGGTGCAGGAGGCGCTGTCCCGGCGCTCGGCTGCGCGGAGGAGCACCGGCGCCACCGCGTTCACCAGAAGAGTATTGATGCGTGTGTCGCCGATCCCGGCAGTGTGTTTCGCGGCGGCCTTGGTGAGATGGTAGTGAGTGCGCCAGAAATCGGAGGGGGTGGCGCGGAGGGCGCTCCGGAGGGCAGCCGTGCAGCGGTTCGCGTGCAGGGCCTCGCGCAGAGTTGCGATTGGGGCGTCGGCCATGAGGGCACCATCGGCGTACCAGGCCGCAGCCTGGGCGATGCGGAGCGGAGGAAAGTTGGGCGGACGGAGTCGAAAGAACGTCCACGCGGTCTGGGGCATGGGCGACAGGCCGCGCCGTACCTGCAGGCGCCGAAACCGATCGCGCAGATCCATCGCGTAGTCGGCGGTGGCTCGGTCAGCATCTAGCAGGTCGCCCGGTTCTGGCAAAAGGCCCGCCGTGCCCAGCAAGAGTGCTTCGCGGTTGCGGGACTTGCGGAGGCTGCGCAGTGCCCCTGGCGGTATGCGCCTGGCGAGGGTAGACATGGGGCCATCGTTTTTGGCGTAGCCCAGCCCAGCGAAGAGGCGCTCGTGAAGGGCGTGATCCAGGCCGCCTTCCTCGGGAACGGGCAGTTGGTCGCGTTTGCGGGCGAGCCGCACGCGAGCCAAGTGGCGAATCCACTCTTGTCGGGTTGGAGGGGGCACGTCGTCCCAGCGCGGCGCACAGGGAAGGGCATCGTCGTCCGTGCGGGTGTGGAAGGCGTGCAGAAGCTTCCGGAGAGGGGTTTCGAGCCGCGGATAAAGCACCACCTCGGGGAGCGACGACCCGTCGGCGCGGAGCAGTCCGCCCGTCCACATGTCGGCGTGGAGGGTGACGTGAAGAACCACGCTGTCGTAGCGGGGGTCGGTGTGGTGTTCGTGCTCGAACCACCCCTGCGAGGTGAGGTGTACCTCCACGTGTCCGCGCCAGTCCACGCCCCCGAGGCGGACGTGGACGTTGCGAAAGTCAGGGCCGGCGTCGGTGTTTAGGGTGCCAGGGGCCAGCACGTGCACCCTGGCATCGTCGGTCGTCTGCAGGCCGCTTGTATCGAATCGCTGCTGCGCCCACAGGTCCTGCACCAGGGCCTCCGGCACATCCGGCGTGTTGGAAGAGGGCTCGCGAACCACGATTGGCGGGCTCCCTGAGCCGCGGGAATAGGTGTGGAAGGCGGGGGATGGAGAGGACGTGTGCATGAGGAGGCGGCACGGGCGTGAATAGGAATCCCACCCGGTAGACACAGAGGCCCGCCCAATCATAACGTCCCGTGCCGTTTGGTCCTTTGGGGGACGTGCGGGCGGTGCTGAACGGGCCGCAGCGGCGCCCGGGCGCGCCAGCAAGCGTTGCTGTGTGCGGGGAGCACCTTGCGGGGCGGTCCGTTCATTCCCGTGCCTCAAAATGCTGTGTTGCATTGTGTCACCGCCCCCGCTGCTTTGTGTCCGACCGCTCGCCCTCCGCCCCACCGTCGCTGGCCACCGGGCCCGTGCTCTGGCTTGTGCTCGTGCTGCTGGCCGCCGCGCTGGGGCTCGACATGGTGCTGTCCCCCCACTGGACCGATCCACTCGGTGAGCCCGGCACGTGGGTGCTGTTCGGGGTGCTGACGGGGGCCGTGCTGCGGCATTTTGGACAGCGACGAGCTCGGAGGAGGGCGGAGGACGGACAGGAAGACGGACGGCGCCTGCGCCGGTTGAGCCTCCTCGTGTGGGGCCTCTCGGCCCTGGGCGGGCTCGTGAGTTTGTTTCTGTAGCCCCGCACGGCGGTAGCATTCAGCATTCAGGGCGTCCGTAATAGGCGGCGTCTGTCGCCCCGTCGAAGCGCCGTCGCTCGGACATCCTTTGGCGGGGACGGCCTTCGCCTAGAAAAGGCCGGGGGCAGAAGGGGGTTGATCTGTTTGCGGGTTTTCTGCAATTTCGTCTCTGTTGAGGGGGCAGGCCCCCATAAGGTACGGCACAAGGCCGGTGGTGCTTTGTGTAGGCCAGTCAGCGTTCCCGCATCCCAGGGGTGCCCACCAGGGGTGGCGAAGACACCGCGGCCCCCACCCCTTGCCTGTGTTTTCCGTGAGCAGTCTCTTGTCCTCCATGCACCACGCCTCTGTCTCGCCGCTTCCACAGCTCCAGGCCCTGGCCCGTGCGCACCCTGTCGGGCCCACGGTGGTGCTTGTGCCCCGTTCCCAGATCGGGCGGGCCCTCGAAGATGCGCTGGCGCGCGAAGAGGGTGGCTGGGCGGGCCTGTCAACGCTCATTGTGCGCCACTACGCCGAGCAGATTGCACGGCCCCGCGTTCTGGCGTCCGGGCGCTCTGCGCTTCCCGTGGGCGGACGGTCGTTCCTGGCGGCACGCCTGCTGGAGGCGCTGCAGGCGCGCGGGCATCTTGAGGGCCTGCCGGGACCGGCCCAGCTGGCCTCCACCGTGGCCGACGCCCTGGAGACGCTCCGGCGCGCCGGCGCAGCCCCTGAGGACGTGCAGGCCCGCGCCGAGGCACCGGACGCCTCCGCCACGTTTCGCGTCGTGGCGGCCTGCTATGACCGCTACCTGCAAGCCCTCGACGACGACGGGCTCTACGACGATGCTCAGGTCTTTCGGTGGGCGGCCGAGCGTGTGCGAACCGGCGTCCCGTTCGTGGAGCAGTCCGTGGTGGCGGTGAGCGACGCGGTGGACCTGCCGGAGTGCGCCTACGACTTTCTCCACGCCGTACAGAACGCCTGCGCGCAGTTCTACCGCCTCGGCGCCCCCGCGCCCCACGACGCCCCGCCCCAAACGGCCGCGGCCCGCTTTGCCACCGCCGCCGTGCCGTCCGCAGACTGGGCCGCCCCCAACCCGGACCGCCCCGTGCGGGAGGGACGCGACCTTTGCCTGCGCCGGGCCGTGGGGGCGCGCAACGAGGTGGACGCTGTGTTTCGGGACGTGCTGGCGGCCGACGTGCCGCTCGACGAGGTGGAGATTGCCGTCGCGGGCGAGCAGCCGTACGTGTCGCTCCTCGCCGCCCGTGCGGAGCAGATGGGCATTCCGCTGTCGATTGGGACGGGCCGGCCGGCGGCCCAGACGCGCACCGGCGCGGCGCTGCTGGCGTTCCTGGAGTGGATCACGGAGGGCTTCGCCCCCGACCTCCTGATTCGCATGCTGCGGAGCGGTCGGCTCCGGATCGACCGGGTGCGCGACGACATTGCGGACACGACAGGGCCGGTGGAAATGGAGGCGCACGACGTGGCGACGCGGCTGGCAGCCCGCCGCTACGAGCCGGGGCGCGACGGGTACGAACGCGCACTCGCCGGGGCGCTGCACCGAATGGACGAGCGCATCGACAATCTGGAGGCGCGCGGCCTCTCGCCCGACCGCGACCGCACGCGGCGCCGCGAACTGGCGTTTGTGCGTCGCCTCGTTCAGCAGCTGCTCGCCCTTGTGCCTCGGCGCGCCTCGCTCCAAACGATGGCGGCCCGGGTGCGCACTTTTATCGAGACGTTCGGCCCGGTCGATCCGCCGTCCGACGAGGGGCCGGAGGCCGAACGTACCCTCGACGAGGCGGCCCGCAACGTTCTGTGGCAGCGCGTGAACCGGTTGGCCGAGGTGCCGGTCGACTACGAGGCGCCGGGCCCGCGCCTGGCCCGGCTGCTGCGGCGGTGGCTCCGCGGGCAGTACGTACGCGCCGAGCACCCGCGCCCCGGCGCTGCCCACGTGGTTCCCCTCGAGAGTGCCGCCTACGGCGACCGCTCGCACCTCTTCGTCGTGGGCATGGATAGCGACACGCTCTCCACGGCCGCCGTGGAGGATGCGCTCCTCCGCGACCCCGACCGACGCGCCCTCAGCGAGGCGCTCGAAGGCGTGCTTCCCGAACAGCGCGCCGCCCCCGACGATGCGCAGTGGCGCCACGAACAGGCCCTGGCGCGCCACACGGGGCCTCTGTCGCTCTATACCCGCGTCTTCGATGTCGAGCGCGGGGAGGAACGGTTCCCTGCGCCGCTCTTTTTGCAGCTTGAGGAGGCGGCCGGCGACGAAGCCGCTCCGCCCCGCGGCTTTCTCCCGGCGGCTGAGGCGCGTCCGCTTAGCGACCTGGAGGCGTGGCTCGTGGCGTATCGGGCGCGAGGCGAGACGGCCGCCCCGGCGCCCTCCGCCCGCACTGCTCTGGCCACGCACTACCCGTGGATCGAACAAGGAGAAGCTGCCCGCGCCGCCCGGGCCGCCGACACCTACACGATCCACGACGGTCTGCTGGACGCAGGCGCGTACCCGGCCCTCAACTTCTTGCGAGACGACTACGACGGCCCGCCCATGTCGGCCGGGCGCCTCGAAACCTTCGCCGCCACGCCCTACCTCTACTTTCTGAAGTATGTCCTTGGCGTGGAGCCGCTCGACGAGCCCGCCCTCGACGACGAGCCCTGGCTCAACGCGCTCCGCCGCGGCAGCATCCTCCACGACACCTTCGAGGCGTTCCTGCGGCGGCTGGACGAGATGGGGGAGCCCCCGCGCCCCTCGCACGAGGCGCTCCTCACTGAGATTCTGGACGACCGGATTGAGGAAGAGGCCTCCCGGGTCGCGCCGTCGAGTGAAGGCGTCCAGGAGGCGGCGCGGCGACAACTGCGGGCCGACGCGCAGGTGTTTCTCCAGTCCGAGATCGAGCGCGGCCGCACGCACACCCCGGTGCACCACGAGGTGGGCTTTGGCTACGGGGCCTACCGGCGCCGCGAGGGAGACTTCGGCGCCGTGTCCCTACCGGTGGACGGGCGTACCGTGCCGCTGCGGGGCCGCATCGACCGGGTCGACCGCCGCCCCGACGGAACGCTGGCGGTGTGGGACTACAAGACGGGCCGCCGCTCATCGTTCGACGAGGGGGACCCGCTGAAGGACGGCGCACAGCTGCAGTGGGCGCTCTACGCCTACGCGCTGGAGGCGCTGACGGGGGACACGGTGACGGCCTCCGGCTACTACTTTCCCACCACGAAGGAGATGGGCACGCGGCTGGCGTTTGATCCCGCAGAGCACCGGGCCACGGTCGCTCGGCACCTCCGGCGCCTGGCCCGCCTCGCCGCGTCGGGCACCTTTCCCATGCACCCGAAGGCCCGGTACCGCAACGCCTGGATGTACCGCGGGTACGACCGCCTCTTTCCTGATCTCGCCGCCCGCAGCCGCCAGCTTCAGGGCAAGACGCTCCCCGACGATCGCCCCGCGCCGCCCTCATTTTGACGCCCCGACTTGTCCTCGCTTGCCTTCCTGCCCGTTCCGCGTGTGCCTATGCCCGCCCCCACCCACCGCTCGTCCTCCTACGACGATAGTGCCGTCCGCGCCCGCATCGGGCCGTGGGCCGAGGAGGGCGTGCCCGATCTCTCCCGCTTCGCGCCCGACACCAACTTCTTCGTCCGCGCCGCCGCCGGATCGGGCAAGACCACCGCACTCGTGGCCCGCATGGTGGCGCTCGTCCGCACGGGGGTGCCGCCGGACGACCTGACGGCGATCACCTTTACGCGGAAGGCCGCCGGGGAGATGAGCACGCGGTTCTACGAAGAACTCCGACGCGCGCAGACGGCCCTCCCCACCGACAGCCCGCAGTGGCGGCGCGTCACCCAGGCGCTCGACGATGCGCAGCAGGCCTTCATC
>CAZFJR010000095.1:0-11555 GCA_964519235.1 uncultured Salinivenus sp.
AGCCCTCCTCCATGTTGCCGTCGCTGATGCCGAGGTAGCGCACCAGCTGCCGCAGCCGCTCCAAAAACAAGTGCGCCTCGCGGGGCGAGCGCAGGTCCGGCTCCGTCACCAGCTCGAGAAGCGGCACGCCGCATCGGTTGTAGTCGAGCCGTGTATTGCCGCTTGGGGCGTGCATCGACTTGCCCGCATCCTCTTCCATGTGGATGCGCGTAAGCCCCACGCGCCGTGACTCGTTTGGGGACGACGGGGCGTCTTTCTCCTCGTCCTCCCCCGGAAAAATGTCGAGATGGCCGTCGTAGCAGATCGGCGTGTCGTACTGCGAAATCTGGTAGCCCTTCGGAAGGTCGGGGTAGAAGTAATGCTTGCGGGCAAAGACCGAGCGGGGCGCGATAGAACAGTGAGTAGCCAGACCTAGCCGGAGGGCGTACGTCACCACCTTTTCGTTCAGGACGGGCAAGGTCCCGGGGTGGCCGAGGCTGATGGGATCGACCTGCGTGTTGGGCGCCGCCCCAAAAGCGGACGCATCCGGACTAAAAATCTTGGCGTCGGTCTGAAGCTGGACGTGGACTTCAAGACCAATGACGGGCTCGTAGTTCTCGTAGGCCATGCGTGGCGGACAAAGAGATCAATGAGAAACGAACCGGACTGAACGAACCGGACTGTGGGAGCCGTGCGCCCGGGAAGAAAGAGCAGTCGCAAATACCCAGGGGCACGGAGAATGTTCAGGGGCACCCAGGCCGGATCCCCCAACCGGCGCAGCGAACGGGAGGAGCGGCTTGCTGGGCGGCGCGAGGGAGCGGGCGGCCGTGCGACGGAGACTGGCAGAGGGGGCCCGTTCTGAAAATACAACCGACGCTCGCTGACCAGGGACAAGCTGGAAGCAGAGTGTCTGCCGAGACGACTGTGGAGAGACCTGAGAGCGGGAGGAGCTTCGCAGGTCCGCCACGGCGCAGGACCATCCCACGATGCCCCCCACGTAAACCACGACAACCAAGGCGAGCCCTGCGTACTGGCGGTAGCGATGCGGGGCGTTGGGCACGGGGGCGAGAAGCAGTGAGGAAAACGAGCACACACCGGCTCGTATCGGAAAGCCCATTCGTCGAAGAGTTCCCGCCTCCACATCGTTTTCCTGTAGAGGGGCCGTGTAGACGGGCCGGGGCCTCCGGAGAGGTGGGCCCCGACCCGACTAGCAAAGCTAAGACCTGGCTAGCAAAGCTAACAAAGAGGCTCCGCGTCGCGTCCGGATGCCGACGGCCAGGACGACGCCTGGGCGGCAGAAAGAACTGGGGGCAGAAGGAGTCGAAACCATGTCGTGTAGCGCTGCGGATGCGTATCCACATCGCCGCGGAGCGCGGACGGGCGCATCCACGCCCAGTCGGAGACTTCGGTATCGCAGGGGCGCACGTCGGGGCTCTCAACGGTGCCCACAAACACATGATTGTATTCGTGCTCCACGAGGCCGTCCCCAACAGGCAGGCGATATGTCTTCTGGAGGGCTGGGGTCAGCGGGGTGCGAAACCCAAGTTCTTCGGGCAGGCGTCGCGTGGCCCCATCGAGCGGGTTCTCATCCGGCCTCGGGTGGCTGCAACAAGTGTTGGACCAGAGGCCGCCAGAGTGGTATTTGTCAGCGGCCCGTCGCTGAAGAAGGAGACGCCCCGTGGGATCGAACAGGAAAATCGAAAAGGCCCGGTGAAGCAATCCTTCGGTGTGAACCTGAAGTTTGTCGGCGGTGCCAAGCGACTGGTCGTTCTCGTTCACCAGCACAACGGGAGGGGGCATGAGCCGGAAGGGGTTGCGGGAAAAAACGTTGGGATCCAACATGCGAACCAGGCGGGTTCCTGTGGCCTGATTTCGGGGCACATTACGGCTTTATTTCAACCCACACGTGCCCCATCTGCTTCGGAGACGGCCATTTACGTGGAAACCAGCAACGCCTGAAGAAATGGAACGGATCCGGCAACGACGCTCCCCAAGGCTTGACGCGCTCCCCTCCAATTCGTCTCTTGCAGAGTCCATATCCCCTTGCATGTCTCCAAGCGCACCAAAGAATCCCATGCACAAACTTACAATCAAAGATGTTGGCACGTTCGAAGTGGAAGAAGGAACCCGGCTTGTCCGAGCCATTGAGGACTGCGGGGTTGACATCGGCCATCGCTGCGGCGGCCACTCCCAATGCACTACGTGCCGCGTGGAGTTTGAGGTGGGAGAGCCCGAAGTCATGACGGAGGCTGAGCACGACAAGCTGACCGATATCGGCCAGTACGGCGAGATGCGCCTCGCATGCCAGATCGTGGTGGATCGGGACATGACCGTGACGCCGCTCATGACCGTGGAAGATCAGGGGTGGGACGACGCGGGCCCAGAGCCAGCCATCATGGTGGAGCCGGATGCCGAATGGTTCCCGATCGACTCGCTGGAGCAAGAGTAAGCCGTTGGGCAAGCCCCGGTGCGGAAACGCCTTTCCCTTGATTCGCTCCTCGCGTTCTCCTCATGATCCGCAACTCGGCTCTACGCTCCGAGGCTGTTGGGCTTGGAGGCGGCCCACGCTTGCTCTGAAAAACGGAACAGGGCTGTGGGGGCTGGACTATTCCTCCCCTTCCTCCGTCTCGTCCTTGGGACCGTGATCGTCGTAGTCGTTCACGTGGAAGCCCTCGCCCTTGAAAATGACACCCGGGTTGTCGGTAATAATTCGCTCGACCTCTTGTCCGGTCTCCGGGCACGTTTCGAGCGGATCCTCGGTAATGCGCTGCTGCACCTCAAAGGTGCTTCCGTCTTCGCGGCGGTACGTGTATGTTGGCATGAACGCGGTCGGGGAATGTGTATGGAGAGCAATGTCGTAGACCCGCGCAAATATGTGGGCCCGAAAGTACTGACAGCGCTCCTTAGGACCGGGGTCGCCTTTTGTTTCTGGGACGGTTCGGTTCCCCGGAAGAAATTCAAGGACCTGTACATTCTGTCGGGATGGACGGCTGGCGTGGTGCTTTGCCTCCGTCTTTGTCCCGGCCTTTCCCGCTCACATTGTCATGTACTGCTGGCTCGCTGAGCCGGGCGTCGCGCGGCCGAAGGCCTGACGACGACCGGATGTGGATTGAACCTGTGTGAACATTCTTCCATGTGGGAACCCAACCGCTCCTAAATTTTAGACAGTGGTGTACTTTGAATCATGACGGTCCGGTAGTTCAGTTGGTTTAGAATGCTGCCCTGTCACGGCAGAGGTCGCGGGTTCGAGTCCCGTCCGGACCGCTTCTCCCTCGATTCCGACCCGCTCCGGAATCGAGGGTTTTTGTCGTGTAGAGGCCGTTCTGACGAGAGCCGTGAGCGTGGGGGCTGCGTGTTGTTTGGGCGGAGCCGGGGAGTTGTCGCGAAAGCGCCCTGCCCTTCGTCGACCTTCGTTCTTGCGCCGGCGTTTGATGTCCTCTTTCTCCCTGTCGTTGCGGTCAGTCCCCCTCACGCGACCCGGCTGGGTGGGTGTGGGGGCCATGGGAGGGGCTGCGGCGCTGGCCATTGGGGTGGGGCTGTGGAAGCTGTTGGCCATCGGCAGCGTTGCGTTCGGGGCGATGGCGGCAGGGGTGTGGGCAGGAGCGCGCGCCGGGCACGGCCGAGCGGATGGAACGGCGGCGCAGGCGCGGGGGCTGGCCTGGGGGTATGGGCTGGCAAGCGGGGCCATGATCGCGAGCACCGGAGCCTTTTTGATTCCGAGCGCTGTCGGCCACAGTGCCACAATCGGAGGGTTTGGCATTGCTGCCGGAGTGCTCTTCGGGTTTGTGCTGCACGCGGCGCAGCACCAGCTTGCGCACCTTTCCCTTCCGGCCGACACGACCACGCTTGAGCTCACCGCGCATTCCCTCGCGGCGGGACTGGTAATTGGCGCCGTATACGCCACCATGCCGGCCCTCGACCTTGCCTTGGGACTCGCGATTGTGTCGCACAAGGCCCCGGCCGGCTACGCCGCTGCCCGCCGCCTGAGCCGAGCAGGGCGCGCCACGTCGGTCCTCCTGGTGCCTGCCGCGGCTGTTGCGGCCGCTGCAGTTCCCGTGGGCCTCCTTGCGCCGCCGGGCAGCAGCGAGATTCACGCCCTGGTCTTTGGCATCGCCACCGGCATCTTTCTGCACGTAGCGTTCGACTTTCTGCCACAGTGCGAAATCGGGGGCGAGATTTCGGAGGCCGCGGGCCTACATGGGGCCGCGGACTCCACCGATGATCACTTCGATGCGAAGCATCATCTGCTTGACCGGCTTCGCCTGCACGCCGTGTCCAGCGCGGTACTCGGCGGGCTTCTCGTCTTTGTGGCGTGGTGGGGCCTTCATGCATAGGTGCGCACAGGACTGCGCCGAGCAGCCTCGTTGACAGCCCCGGTGCTCGTGCCTATCCTGCATACTCTATCCGTCACAGCTTACGGGCCCGTCCGTCTTCCGGGAGGGCGCGATTCTTTTGATCCTCCGCACGGAGCGGCTGCCTGCTTCGTGCCGACTCTCTTGTCGCTACATCGTCCCAGCGTTACCCTGCACCAATCCTGCCCCCCCATGCTCCGATTCCGAATCGTTTCGCGTCTTGTCCTTGTCGTTTTGTCCGCGCTCGTCGTGCTCGCCGGGTGCGGGGAAGGGGGCGACCAGGCCGAAGAAAATGTGCAAATCGAAGTGGGCGACCGATCTCCGGCCATTGAAGGGGCGGCGGCCCGCTTCGCAGCCCCGGCCGACAGCGCAGTCGTGGACAGCGCGCGGGTGAGCGTGGTCGTGGAGGCCGACAGTTTTGAAACGGGCATCCAGACCGAGACGCCGCGCGCCGGCGAGATCGCCAACTCCGGCAATGGACAGCACTTCCACGTCATTGTCGACAACCAGCCCTATTTGGCCAACTACGAGGCCGGCACGCCCTTCAATCTGGGGGAGCTTCAGCCGGGGGCGCATACGCTCCTCACGTTTCCGAGCCGCTCCTACCACGAGGCTGTAAAGCACCCGGACGCGTACGACCTGGTGAATTTTTACGTGAAGGCGGACTCCGGAGACTTCATGCTGGGTCCGAGAGAGCCCGCGATTATCTACAGCCGTCCGAAGGGGCGCTATGAGCGGGAGGGGGCGGAGCGAGTCATGCTCGACTTCTACCTCCATAACGTGGAGCTGAGCGACGACGGCTACAAGGCCCGCTACACCATCACGAACGAGGAGGGCACCGAGGTGGCCTCGATCACGCTGACCGAGTGGACGCCCGCCTTTGTGACGGGACTGGACGGCACGTACGAGGTAAATCTCAAGCTGATTGGGAGCGACGGAAACGTGGTGCCGGGCCCGTTCAACAACACGACGCGGAAAATTCGCGTTCAGCCATAATTCCTTGCACGAATCTGTTGCCGCCATGTCAGTGCTCCGATGCGGATGGGGAGCGGGGGCGCTCCGTATGGCCGTTCCCGCAGTGCTCCTGAGCCTGTTCTGGGTCGCCGCCGCCTGTGCGCAACCGGCCCGCGGCCCGGCGGCCCGGCCGCAGCCGGGCATCGACGTGCAGGCCTACGACTTTGCCCTGGCGCTGTCGGACACGACGGATCGGATTTCGGGCACGGCGACGGTCCGCCTTCGTGTGACGACGGACACGCTCTCCGCTGTGCGGCTTGATCTAGTGGGGCGCGGGGCGTCGGCGGGTACGGGCATGGCGGTCGCGTCGGTCACGGCACAGGGGCAGGCGGTGCCCTACCGGCACACGAACGATATTTTGCGAATCCGGCCGCCCGCGGAGCTGGCGGAGGGGCAATCTCACACCTTCCGCATCGCGTACGCCGGGGTGCCCGCCGATGGGCTCATCATCGGCACCAATCAGCACGGCGATCGGACGTTCTTCGGCGACAATTGGCCCAACCGGGCCCGCCACTGGCTGCCGGTGGTGGATCACCTCTCCGACAAGGCGCCCGTGGAGTTTCGGGTCACTGCGCCTGCACAGTACGACGTGGTGAGCAATGGGGCTCTCGTGCGTGATTCAACGCACGGGGGGCGACGCACCACGCACTGGCGCTCTACGGTGCCGCTTCCCCCGAAGGTGATGGTGATCGGCGTCTCGGACTTTGCGGTGGACACGGCGGGCACCGTGGACGGGGTGCCGGTGCAGAGCTGGGTGTACCCCGAGGACCGACGGGTCGGCTTCGCCGATCTGGGCCAGGCGCCGCCCATTCTTCGGTTTTTTGAGGCACGCCTGGGGCCGTATCCGTATCCCAAGCTGGCCAACGTGCAGTCGACCACGCGGTACGGAGGCATGGAGAACGCGGCGGCCATCTTTTACAGCGAACAGGCCGTGGCCGACGGCGAGGACAGCACCCCTCTGCTCGCCCACGAAATTGCGCATCAGTGGTACGGCAACACTGTCACCGAGGCCGGCTGGCCCCACCTCTGGCTCAGCGAGGGCGTTGCGACTTACCTCACGGGGCTGTACCTGGAGCACGCCCGCGGCCCGGCGGCGCTGCGTCGCTACATGGACCGTGCCCGCACGCAGGTGGCGCGCTACCACGCCCAACACCCCGATACGCCACTTGTGGACACCACGTTCAGCGACCCGAACGAGCTCCTGACCACCAATCCCTACCAGAAGGGCGCCTGGGTGCTGCACATGCTGCGCCAGCGGATGGGCACGGAGACGTTTTGGGAGGGGATGCGGGCCTACTACGAGCGCTACCGACACGGCAACGCGCGCACCCGCGACTTCCGTGCCGTAATGGAAGAGGTATCGGGGCAGGACCTGACGCCGTTTTTCGACCGGTGGACGCGGCGGCCGGGCCACCCGGTCTTGGAGGGCACCTGGCGCCACGACGCGGCGACGGGCACGTGTGCCGTGACGCTGCGACAGACGCAGGCGGAGGCCCCGTTTCGGGTGCCGGTGGAGGTCGCCGTGGCGACGGCCGACGACACCACCCGCACCACGGTGCGGGCCGACGGGCGCACCACGCGGGCCCGGCTCGACTGCCCGCAGCCCCCCGCGGCGGTCACGCTCGATCCGCACACGCGCCTGCTCGCGGAACTGTCGCTGACGGAGGCGGGGTGAGAGACCGGTGGTGACGCATGGGGGCGGAGTGTTGCGCCAAAGGCCAAAGGGGACGGGCTGTAACACCGCAGACGCGGACGACGTGATGGAGGTGTCATTTCCGAGTCCCTCTCCAACACGCCCCGTTCCCATGCGCATCCGTCCCACATCCGTCCTTCCAGCGGCCCTGCTCGCCCTTCTTCTTCTCCTCCCGGTCGAGATCGCCTCGGCACAGGAGCCCGTCCGCGAATCGCGCTCCGTGCCCGCCTTCACGGCCGTCGATGTTGCCGTGTCCGGAACGGTGCACCTGCGGCAGGGGGAGGCCCATGCGGTGGAGGTGGAGGCGCCGTCGGCGGTGCTCGACCGGATTGTCACCTCCGTGTCGGACAACACCCTCGAGGTCTCGACCGAGGGATCGTCCGGCCTCAGCAGGATTTTATCCGGAGACACACGCGCGACGGACGCAGTGCAGGTCTTCGTTACGACGCCTCGGATTCGGGCGCTGACCCAGGCCGGATCGGGGCAGGTCGTGAGCGCGTCTCGGCTAGAGGCGTCGTCGCTCTCCCTGACCGTTGCGGGGTCGGGGGGCGTGGACGTAGAAATGACGGCCGAGACGCTGGACATGAGCATCGCGGGCTCGGGCACTGGCACTGTGCGGGGACAAGCCGGTACACTGACCGCAAACATCGCCGGCTCCGGCGACATTCGCGGCGATGCCCTCGAAGCCGATACAGCGGACGTTCGCATTGCCGGCTCGGGCGATCTCCACCTTCGGGTGGCGGATGTCCTCCGCGCCCGCATCTTCGGCTCCGGCGACGTGCGGTACCGCGGCCAGCCCACGGTGGAGACTACCGTGTTTGGAAGCGGAGCGGTGCAGCCCATCGAATAGGCACGCGGCATTGATCTGACGCGGCATTGATCTTTTGCGGGCGCCGGTGCATACTACAGCCTCCCCCGGCGCGCCTTTTGTGGCTCCCGGATCGTTCGCACTCTCCCCAACTGCCCCCAATGCCCGTGGCCCCCGACGCTCTCACTGTCACCATTCCCCGCGAAGAAGACGCCGCCGACGAGCCCGAGTCCGTAGCGGTATGGCCGCTGGTCGAGACGGCCCTGGACCGCATCGACGCCGACCCGTCCACCCGCGACGCCGCCGAGGCCGCCCTGGAGCAGGGCGACGGCTGCGTGGTGCTGGCCAACTTCCTCAACAGCGAGGCCAAGCGCGTGCACGAGATGGACTATCGCTTCAAGGTGCCGCTCGTGGTGCTGGCGGCGGAGCAGGCACGCGAGGACGACACCGCCACCTCCGTCTACGACCCCGACGAGGGCTGTGTCTATTTTGAGACGGATGTGAGCCAGTTTTCCTTTCACGTCTACAAGGATTGGACGGTCGACTGGCCGCGGGTGGCCGATGAGGTGCAGGAGGACTACGAGTGGAGCGGCGAAGAAAACCAGACGTGGGCGCTGGACTGGCTCATGGAGTTCCTGGAGGTGCCCACCGATCAGTACATGGTGGATTAGCAATGACAGAGCCAGAAGAATCATGAAAGAGACTCCCTGCCGCAGCTAGGCCGCCCACTGCCCGAAGAAAGGCCCGGCAGAGGCTGCGAGAGCGGCCAGGCCGATCCTGCCCATCCATTCCCGCCCGCCCGACACTGATCTCCGTGACTGCGTCCACCGTTCAATCGATGTATTACGGCCTCCGGTACGCAGCCCTGCGGGCCCAGCGGATCCGATGGCTGTTCGTCTTGGGCCATATGCGGTCCGGGTCGAGCGTTCTCGTCCACGTGCTCAACTCTAATCCCGAGATTCTTGGGTACGGCGAGACGCACACGACGTACGTGGGCCGGCGCTCTCTCGTGCAACTTCACGATCACGTTCTGGAGCGCTTCGAGTCGCACGGAACCGATCCCGACAGCGCCTACCGCTACGTCATGGACAAGATTCTGTGGCCCCACATCCACAGCAAGCGGGTGCTCCAAACGGCGCCTCTGAGCGTGATCGTAGTGGTGCGACACCCGGAGAACACCCTACCGTCCATCCTGTCACGCGATCTGAAAAACATCCAGACATCCTCCGAGGCACTCCAGTACTACACGAACAGCCTGGACCGCATTGCGGCGAACCTGCACGCGTACGACGCGCCATACGTACTAGTGCGATACGAGGACCTGACACGGCACACCAGCCGCGCGCTGCGTCGGATGTCCGAGTACTTGGGGCTAGACCAGCGACTCACCGAGCGGTATCAGAAGATGTGGGCGACGGGGGCGTCCGGAATCGGGGATTCCTCCGAGAACATTCACGAGGGCAAAATCGCCCCGTCCGACTCCTCGTACGACATTGAGGTGGACGGGGACGTAGTTGCAAAGGCGGAAAACGCCTACCTCTCGTTTCTGCGGGAATGGAGACCGAACGGAATGACGACCTGACCGCCCATGGCATCCTTGCTGGCAACGGCCACTACCATCAAAGCGCCAGTGTCGCAGACGACAGCCTTCGTGGGGTACCATCTCCACCAGGGAGTCGACCACATGTTCGTGTACTTCGACGCCCCGAAGGATCCGGCCATCCCGCACTTGCGTGCCCTCGACGCCGTCACGTGCGTCGAGTGTGACCGGGCACACTGGAAAGCGCACGGCGTCGCCCCCGACGCACCAGTGCAGGCGAAGCAGCAGGCCAATGCCACTGATGCGTTCCACCGGGCGCGAGACGCGGGAATCGAGTGGCTCGCTCACATAGATGGCGACGAGCTGCTGTACGCGGACGACGGGCTCCAGACGACGATCACCCAGACCCCGCCGCAGGCGGACGTGCTCATCTTCCAAACCAAGGAAGCCGTTCCGCAGGGCGTCCACTACGAGCGGCCGTTCCGCGAGATTTCGCTGTTCAAGCGCGATCCCGCGTCTCATCTTCGGCGGGGCCTCCTTTCGGGATCCCGTCGGCAGGTGTGGAGGCGCCTGCTGGCCGCCCACGTGTGGCGCCTCAAGCGTCGCGCCCTGCAGTGGATCGGTGGCTGTCCCCCCGACCTGCTGGCTGGCTTTTTGCTTGGACATACAAGCGGAAAAGCGGCCACGCGCACGGACGTCCCGGTCGAGCATATCGGCAATCACCGTCCTCAAGCGGAGCCGGGCCACGTTCCGCACAAGCACGCAGCCCCACGTGCTGCTGTGCTCCATTTCGACTGCATGGGGTACCAGCACTGGTACGACAAGTGGGCCGGGCGCCTCCGTGGCACGGCGCACTTCGACGAGAGCCGACTGCGCCCCGACCGGCAGCGAATCCGGGACGCTTTCGAGGCTGCCTTGGAGGCGGGCTCGGACCGCGCGCCCCGCACCCTCTACCGCCGTCTCTACCACCTCCCCCCGTGGAGGCGACAGCTGCTCAAAAGTTTTGGATTCGTGGAGCGGATTTCCCTTGCCCAAAAGGCATTTCACCTTCCGGACAGCCTGGGGCCCACGTCCGCACTCCCCGTTAACAAGTCCTCCTGAAAGCTGACTCAACTGCAATGCACAAGGCGCCCTCCACCGCAGTTTTGTATGTGTCTCATTTGGTGACCGCGGGGACATTGTGGAACTACATGCAACTCCGACGCGCCGTGGGGCAAGGGGGCTCCCTGTACTGGGTGTGCCAGGGCGATTCGGCTCGGCGACGCCTCGCGCCGCTGCCCATCGAGACCTTTCCCGTCACGGACGAGCTGTTGAGCACGTGGCGCCCAGCAATGAACGGCAACGGACTCGTTCCCGGAAACTGTCACATTCCCGCAGTTGCCTTTGCGCGCCAGAATCCGCACGAGCACTACTGGTTCGTCGAGTACGACGTGCGGTACACTGGCTCCTGGAACACAGTGTTTGAGATGGGACGGCCGAGCGACGCTGACCTGATTGCGGCATTCGTGGAGTCTCCCTTTCGGGATCCTACGTGGTACCATTGGGAGACCATCGACCTCCCGTATGCCGACGTGGCCCGCTCATTCAACCCCATCTGCCGGGCGAGTCACCGGCTTCTCGAAGAGGTGACAAAGGTGATTACCGGCGACCACTGGGCCCACAACGAAGCGTTGCTGGCCTCTGCATGTCGCCACCACGGCTGGCCGATGGCCGACCTGAACGATCTTGCCCGGGCCCATCGGGAGGCGCCCCTCTACACCCCGGCCCCCGATGAGCACGCGACCGGTACGCTCAGCTACCGGCCCGCACAGTCGACCGTCTGGGGCGCCGAGCGTCAGCGGTTGCACCATCCGGTGAAGCCTCTCCGGTGGTTCCAGGAAAAATTCGGGTCTTACGACGGCATCAAAGAAGCGCTGAATCGATGGCGCTGATACGGCACCCCCAACGCACCCCAGCGCACTCGCGTCCAGAGGCCGTGTGCAAAGGCTGAGAATCTCGTTGACGAGCGCCCCGTACAGTTCAGCCACGTTTCAGCGAGACCAATGCCCCATCGCGTCTTTTTGCACCACAGCCCGCTAGATCATGCGTGCCGTTCGCATTCCTGAGCCCGGCGACCCCGACCGGATGACCATCGGCGAGGTGCCCACCCCGGAGCCCGGCCCGGAGGAG
>CAZFJR010000096.1:0-7694 GCA_964519235.1 uncultured Salinivenus sp.
TGACCTGTCGTGCCTCGATCCGCAGGGTGCCCCCCTCTTCCCGGGGCATGATGCCGTGGCGGACGGCGTTCTCCACGAGCGGCTGGAGCAGGAGAGGCGGCACCCGGGCCGAGAGCGCCTCCGGGTCTACGTCTTCCGTCACCACGAGCCGGTTGCCAAACCGGATCTGTTCGATGTCGAGGTAGCGGCGGGCAAAGTCTAGTTCGTCGGCCAGCGGCACCTCCACGTCTGAGTTACACTCCAGCGTGAGCCGCAAGAAGTCGCTCAGTCGGGCCACCATCCGCTCGGCGTCGTGGGTCTGCTCTTCCACGATCAGGGTCGAGACGGCGTTGAGGGTGTTAAACAGAAAGTGTGGATTCAGCTGATACCGCAGTGCTTGTAGGCGGGCCCGGTGGGCCTGTCCTTCGGCGACGAGCGCCCGTTCGCGCTCGGTCTGGACGTCCTGGTAGTACGTCACGCCGAAGTAGAGCACGCTCCAGGCCATGGGGATAAAAGTGTGGAAAAGCGCGCCGCTGATGAGGTACGAAAACCTCGGAATTGTGAGCGGCTTGCCGTCGACCCACTCCCAAAGCAGGTCCACGCTCCCCTTGTACAACATCGTCCATCCCACGCTGACGACGTACGAGCACACGGCACTCGCGACGACGAGAAGGGCGATCGACACCTCGCGCTTGTGAAACCGGTGGTAGAGGGGCCGCAGCAGAAGCGTGAGCGTGCCACCCATCCCGGCGAACATCATCTTCCCCACAAACGCCCGGAGTGGGTCGTCGACGTGCGCCAGCGCGCCCACCCACATCGAGAGGCCAAGGGCGGCCCCTCCGCACAGGTGCAAGGGCCAGAATGAGGAAAACGAGCGCGGGGACGCGGTCATCCGGCCGCTGGGGTGAAGAGGCGTGCTGAGTACCGGTAGTGGGTGGGAGGCCGATACTATCTAGGTCCCGATGCCGACCTGGGATCCTATGCCTGGAGGGGAGATCGGTTCGCTGGAGAGGAGGCACGACTCCTCGTACGTCTGCAGAGTGAACCATTTTTCCCGGACACGCCCTCCTCCGATCGGGGTTGTGCCTCGGGGCACCGTCTCCGCGCCCCGCTTCGTCGCACGATGGACTCGGCGTGTCGAATGGAGAAGCCCTCCGGCCAAAAGGCGGCCGGTTTCGGGGGCTTCGGGCGCCCGGCACGCCGGAGGATGCGCCTCTTATCGCATGGGCGGATATGCAGCCTGCGTGCAGCGCCGCGCAGCCCCCGATGGCTTCCTGCGTCTCCGTGTTGCGCAAACGAAGCCACCTGGAGACTGCGCCCCGTGACGGTTTGTGCGGCAGGAACGCGGGGAAGAGAACGAGAGGGGACCGGAAGAACGGTCAGGGTGAGAGCACGCCCTGGGGCAACCAGACGGCCCAGAGAACGACAGTCGTGCCCTCCACAGGCGCTGTCTGCTCTGGCGCGTGGGCATCTTCTGGCGCGTGGGCATCTTCATGACATACGACTACGCCAGGGGCCATCACGCCTTGTCTTCCTGACGAGGCCGCCCGTGGTGCATGTCGTTGAGGCTCGTCGCCAGTTGGTACAGCCGGTGCAGCTGCCCTTCCTCCAGGCACTGGTCGAGGGCACGCTGGACGCTTCGGTGGGCGGCCTGGTCGGGGCCTTCGGGGCCGGCCGAGTTGGAGGGTGACATCTCGTCCTCCGTGTTGAGGCTTTTCCTGTCGAGGCTTTTCCCATCGGGACTGTTCGTGTCGTGGTGACCCGCATCGCGGTTTTTCGGATCGCGGTTTTTCGGATCGCGACTTTTCGCATTGCGGGTTTTCGTGTCAGAACCACTTACATCGGGAGCGTGCATGTTGGGGGGCAGGAGCTAAGCAAAAGACTTGTGCGAAGCGCCGGGCCGTGTCTCGTCCGTACGCACCGACTCCAACCCAGGCCCTTGATAGAGGTTGTTACCGAGCGATGACGGAAACGCTTCCTCCAACGAGGATTAACCTGAACCCGGCTCCGAACCGCTTCCGCGAGCCCTGGGCCAGTGCGCACGGCCCATTCCGGAGACGCCACCGGCCGGAAACGCGTCGTAATCGCCGGCAAAGTTACCGTGAAGTGATAAGTCCCGGGCATGAGCGGCGCGACGAATCTGAATCCGTCACACAGTGGTAGGGACTGGTCCTCCACTTCTCCAAGCCGCCCTTGACTCATGTCCTCCTCTCCCAAGAGCGCATCCGCGACGGATGGCAGCAGCGTGCCTTCGTCCTCCGCCGAGGACGCCGCCGCCCGCAACGGCGTATCTGTCGGGGCGGACCTCCGAGAGCAGGCGGTGGCGGCCTTCGGGGCGCTTCGGCAGCGGCGGGGACGCGAGGTACCGCCCGAGCGTCTTCGGGCCTTTCTGCAGGCAAAGACGGTCCGGCGAGAGACCCTCTTCAGCGCACTGGCGGATTTTGGGCGGGCCCACGGGATGGTGGCCGCGTCCGGGCCGGTGGCACCCGCGGACCTGACACGGCGGGCCGCGGCGGGCGACCTGTTGTTGCTGCCGGGCCCCACCATTGGGCTCATTGAAGAGGTGCGGCCGGAGACGGGAGAGGTGGCCTACTACGACGTGGAGGAAGAGCGCCGGTGGCTGAAACGGGCGGGCGACCTCGGCGCGCCTGGCGTCTCCCTGCGTCTGCTCCACTTCGACGGGGAGGCACAGAGCTTTCTTCACGATGAGGCGCAAGACCCCGTCCTGCAGGGCGATGCGTCGGCTCACTACGATCCCCACGATCACCAGGAGAACATCCAGGAGACGTTTTCCAGCCTCCTGCGTCTTCTGAGCGATGAGTCGAGCGATCTCATTACGGTGGCGGTCTACGCGTCCGTCGTCGCGCTCTTTTCGCTGACGATTCCGCTGGCCTCGCAGGGTATTATCGACTCGGTGTCGTTGGGCACCTTTACCAACCAGATCGTGGTGCTGTGCGTGGCGGTGAGCGTGGGCCTGCTGCTCTACGGCGTCTTCAACGTGCTGCAGTACTACACGGTCGACATGCTGCAGCGGCGCCTTTTCGCCTCTACCGCGCTGGAGATGGCCTACCGCCTGCCGGCGATGCGGCGCTCGGCGCTGGAGGGGGAGTACGGCCCCGCGCTGGTGAACCGGTTCTTCGACGTGGTGTCGATGCAGAAGAGCCTCTCGAAGCTGCTGCTCAACGGGATGGAGTACGCCCTGATCGCCCTGGCCAGCCTGGTGCTGCTTACCCTCTACAGCTCGTTGTTCCTCGTTGTGGGCCTGCTGGCAGTCCTCTTTGTGCCCATCCTTATCTGGGGGCTGGGGCGCGGCGGCCTCGAGGCCAGCATCGAGCAGTCCAGCACCAAGTATGCAATGGCGCACTGGCTCGAAGACCTTGCCCGGTGCCAGCAGAGCTTTAAGCTGAACGGCGCCATGTCGTACGTACACGCCCGCACCGACCGGCTGGCGTCCGAGTACGTGCGAACGCGGGGGAACCACTTTCGGGTGTTTGGGCGGCAGCTCGCGGCGGCGGCCGTCTTCCGGTCCGTGATCGTGGGGCTGGCGCTTGGCATCGGGGGCTACCTCGTCACCGGTGGCAGCATCACGCTCGGCCAGTTTGTGGCGGCGGAACTCGTGATCGCCTACCTCACGCGGTACGGGTTTGACCTCGTTGAGCTGTTCATGTCTGGGTACGACCTGCTTACGGCGGTCAGCAAGATTCTGCACGTGACCGAGAAGCCCCTGGAGTCGCTGGGGGGCGAGGATGTGCCGGAGGGGGCGGGGCCGGCGTCGCTCCGCCTAAAAAACGTGACAATCCACTACGAGGAAGGGCCCCCGGCGCTCGACGATGTGTCCTTCGAGGTGGAGGCCGGCACGCACCTGTGCGTGATGGGGGAAAGCGGGGCCGGAAAGACCACCCTCACCCGGGCCCTCATGCGCCTGCGTGCCCTCGACCGCGGCCAGATTGCCTTCGACGGGCACGACATTGCGCGCCTCGACGCGAAGGCTTATCGCCGGGCCGTGGGGCTGGCCATGCCCACCAACGAGCTCTTCAAGGGCACGGTGGAGGAAAACATCACGATGGGGCGTTCCTTCAGTTACGAGGAGCTGGAGCAGGCCCTCCACCTCGCCTGTCTCGAGGACGATGTCCTGGACCTGCCCAGCGGGCTCAAGACGCCGGTCAAGTCGGCCGGGCTGGAGTTTCCGGAGGGGCTCGTGCGGCGCATCATGATCGCCCGCGCTGTGATTGGCACGCCCCGCCTGCTTATCCTCGACGAGGCGTTCAACGGGGTGGAAGAGTCGACGAAGCGCCGGCTGGCCGAGCGCATCTACGGCCACGATGCCTGGACCCTCGTCTCGGTAGTGGACGACAATCCGACGGCCGTGCGCCACGCCGACCGCGTCGTGGTGCTGGACCGCGGGCAGGTGGCCTGGACCGGCGGCCCCGACCAGCTCCGGCGCAACCCGGAGGCGTTTCTGGAACGACGCTTTCCGAAGCTTGTGGCGGCGCTCCGGCGCGATCCCGTCGTCCCCTAGCGCTCGGGCCCGCCGCCCGCTGCCTTGCATTCCGCCGTCGCGTCTCTGCCGCTGCGCTTCCGTACTTCTCTCTGCCTGCCCATGTCCAATTCCTCGCCCGAGGCCTCCGAGGCCCACGACGAAGACCCGCATCGAGCAGACGACCCCAATGCGGGGGGCGTGCTCCCGACCCCGCTCAACTGGGGGCAGCCGCCGGCCGCCTCGGCCGAGCGGGCGGCCCGTCCCATCCGGACCAACGCCCTGCAGGCCGCCCAGACGCCGTCGATGCTGCGGACCATCGTGCTGGGGGTCCTCGCCGTGCTGGTGGGCGTGGGCGTTGCGCTCGCGTTCGTGCCCTGGCGACAGACCGTTTCCGGCACCGGCGAGGTGATGGCGCTCTCGCCGGAGGCCCGTCCCCGAGCCGTGGAGGCACAGATCGGGGCCCGCATCAAGACATGGCAGGTGACCGAAGGGGACGCCGTGGCTCCGGGCGACACGATTGCGGTGCTCGAAGACATGGACGCGAGCTACATGGACAACCGTTTTCCGGAGCGCATTGCCAAGCGCCGGGCCAGCCTGCTCCGCGGCCTGCGTCTGGAGGCGGAGCAGGCCCGCCAGTCCCTCGCGCAGGCCCGCCAGAAGCGCCGATCGGCCCGCGCTAAGGTCGAAAATGCCACCCTCAGCCTCGCCACGGCACGCAAACGGTACGCCCGCGTGGAGGACCTTCAGCGGGACGGGGTGGAGTCGGTCCGGTCGCTCGAAACTGCCCGGATGAAGCTGCAGGCGGCGCGCACCGACTCGGTGGCGGCCGCCGCCGACCTGCAGGCGGCCCGGCAGGCGGTTGCCTCTGCCCGTTTGAAGGTGCAGCAGAAAGAGAGTACGCTGGAGGCGCGGCAGTCGAAGCTTACCCTTGAGCTCGAAAATGCCCAGGAGCGCCAGGCCGCCTCCGTTGTGCGCGCCCCGATCGCCGGGACCGTGGCCCGCATCAACCGAGTTGGGCCCGGCCAGACCGTGAAATCCGGCGACAAGCTGGCCCTCATTGCCCCGGAAACCACCGACCGCGCCGCCGAACTTTTTGTGAGCAGCATCGGGGCCTCGCTCGTGCAGCCCGGCGAGCGTGTGCAGCTTCAGTTTTCCGGGTTCCCGGCCCTTCAGTTCTCGGGGTTCCCCAACGCCTCCGTCGGGACGTTCTCCGGGCGCATTCAGTTTGTTAACCCGGTCGATGACGGGACCGGTCGGTTTCGGCTCCTGGTGGTGCCCGACACGTCCGGAGGCCGCCCTTCGTGGCCCAGCCCCAACTACCTGCGCCAGGGGGCATCCGTGCAGGGCAGCGTGTTGCTCTCGAACGTCTCGCTGGGATACGAGATCTGGCGCCGCATGAACGGCCTGCCCCCGCAGGTGTCGGTGTCCCAGAAAAAGCAGACGGCTGCCCGGTAATCGGCGGTTGCGCGGCGACACACCGCCACGACACACCGCCACAACACGCGGCCCGGCGGTGCCCCTGCAATTCCGCCCCGCGTCCACCAATCCGTTCCAGCCTTCCGCCTTCCCGATGGCCGCTCGCCAATCTCTCTCTGCCCTTCTCCTGGTCGTCCTGGCAAGTGCTTGGGCGCCCGCAGCCGCCCAACGACCGGCACCCGCGCCGTCCGCGTCGGGAACCGCTCCCGACAGAATCGACACGACGATCTCGTGCCGGACCGGCGACGACTGTCCCACGCTCACCCTAGAGGCGTTCCTGACCCGAGTGCTCCGCACCAGTCCTCAGGCCCGGCTGTCGCGCCTGGTGGAAGACCGCGCCGCCGCTGCCGTGCTGGGCGCCCGCGGGCAGTTCGACCCGCGCCTGGTCTCGGGCTACGAGTACAAGACGAAAGACGGCACGGACAAGCTCAACGTGCTTCGCAGTGGGCTGCGGCAGCCCCTGAACCTTCCCCTTAGTCCTGTTCTGAAAGCCGACTACCGGCGGGGCGTCGGGGCAAGCGTCGACCCATCCGTGGCGACCTCGCGGGCCGGAGAGACGAGCGTTGGCGTGTCGCTCTCGCCCCTGGAGGGGCTGTTTGCGGGCAAGCGCCGGACGAAGCTCGACAAGGCCCGACTGGCGCCGCGCCGCGCTCGTGCCCGGCAGGCGGAGAAGCGCAACAAGCTACTCCGCGACGCCACGCATGCCTTCTGGGCCTGGGTGGGGGCACGCCAAAAACTGCGAATCGCCCGCGACCTGTTGGGACTGGCCCAGCGGCGCCGGGCGCTAGTGACGCGCCGGGCCCGCGCCGGAGAGGTGCCTGCAATGGACAGCGTCGAGGCGGCGCAGATTACAGCCAGCCGCCGGGGAGCCGTCGCCCGGGCGCGCCGCACGGCCACGCAGAAGCGCATCGCCCTTGCCCCGTTCTTGGGCACCCGCTCCGGGCGCGCCCCTGCCGACACGTTCGGGTACGCCCCGCCGCCTCTGCCGGCGGACTCGCTGCCCGGCGCACCGGCGGCGCCGGGCCTGTCGCCTGCAGACGCAGTTCCCTCAGGCGCTGCGGGACGGCTGCCCGTGGAGGGCGCCGTGGACACGGCGCTCGCGCGCCGTCCTGTCCTGCGGGCCCTCTCCCTCAAGCGACGTCAGGCCCGCATCGAGCAGGACCTTGCCCGTGGGCGCCGCTGGCCCGACCTCAAGCTGGAGGCCAAGGCGGTGTCGTACGGGGAGGGGCCGCTTAACATGACGGACGTGAAGGTGGGGGTGCAGGTGGAGCAGCCCTTGTTTTTTCGGAATGAGCGAAGCAGAGCGGAGAAGGCCCGCATCGAGGCGCGTCGTGTACGTCTCAAGCGCAACCTTGCGCGGCGCACGGTGCGGGCCGATGTTGAGTCGGCCCTTGCAGCCCTGCGGGCGTCCCGGCGACGCCTGCGGGCGGCGCGTCGCAGCGTGCGCCTGGCGCGCCGCCTCCGCCGGGCCGAGCAGCGCCGCTTCGACGAAGGGCAGGGCACCCTCTTTCGGCTCAATCAGCGCGAGGAGGCCCTGGCGAAGGCCCGAAAGCGACGCGTCGAAGCCCGTGTTGACAGGCTGCGGGCCCGGGCTATGTACCGCTGGGCAACCGGCATAATTGGAGAGGGGCGTGGGCGTCTCTAGTGGTGTCCTTATTGAGACCACGGCGCATGCCCGCGGGGCGGCGTCTGGACCGCTGCGGCCCCGGCCGGGACCCGAGACATTCCGAAACAATTCCTCCTTCTCCCTCCGACGCGC
>CAZFJR010000096.1:7794-11497 GCA_964519235.1 uncultured Salinivenus sp.
CCGACGCGCACGCCGTCTGGGAGGGCAGTCGCCCGTCCCGACCGGGCATCAGCACGGGCTTTGGGCGGGCCTGGTACGGTCGGAAACGCTACGTCTCCCCCCTCGAGGCCTGCCTGCGGGGCCTTCGTCGCCGCCCAACGCAGCGCTCGCTGAATGGGGTGTGGTTTACTTTTCATCTTTTCTTCCTGAGTCTTAGAAGAAGCAGGACTGTAAGCGCCGGTAGTCACATTCGAAAACAAAAATCCCCTTTCTCCCGCAACCGTCTCCGCGTCTGTGCGGCCCGCACCGCCTTCCCACGATGCTGCACTCCAATCGTAGGGGAGGAGGCGCGGTGAGGCGACAGCTCCAACCGTTATGATAACTCGCCTGCTGCTCGACTTCCTCCGGTGGTTTCGCCCCGCGGGCGATGGGCTTTCTCGAGGGGCGAAGATGCAGGTTCAGCTGTACCGCCCGGTTTCGCTGCTCGTGGCGGCGTCGGTGCCGCTTTTTGGGCTCCTCTACAAGGCCACCATGCCTACGGCCGCAGATCCGATGTGGGGGCGCCTCGCCGTGGCGGGCCTGTTTCTCGGGCTGTTTGGGGCCTCGTACATCGCAGCGGGGATCCGTCGGCACTATGCGACGCTCACCTGGGGCTTGCTCATGGTCTTGATGGCGTGGCTCGTGCTGCTGGCTGTCCGCAACGGGTTTTCCGGAGAGTACGCGGTGGGGCTGCTGCTCTCGTACGCCGTGGTGGGCGTGGCCGTTGGCCTGGGCGCCCGGTCGATGGGGCCGGTACTGGGCGTGCTGGCCGCCGGAGGGCTGCTCGTGGCGGCAGGGCTCTGGGCCGCGCCGACTGTGCGCACCAACCCGTGGATTGTGCTGACGGGGCTGGGCATGGTGGCTGCTGGCGAGGCCCTGGCGTTTGGGTGGCGGCTCGCGGCGCGCCGGAAAAATGAGCGGCGCAAGGAGGAGCTCCGGCGGCAAAAGGCCCTCCTGGAACAGACCCAGCGGCTGGCTGGCGCGTGGGAAGTGGACCTGGATACCGAAACGCTCTCCTGGTCCGACGAGGTGTACCGAATTTGTGAGCTCGATCCCGACGCGGACGTGAGCATGGAGGAGGCCCTCTCTTTGCTTCAGCCGGAGCCCCGGGCCGAGATGCGGAAGGCCTTTGCGCGCTGCGTGGAAGAGGGGGCGCCCTACGACCTGGAAGTGCCGCTCGTTACGGCCGAGGGCACCCGGCGCTGGGTGCGTGCGGTGGGGGCGCCCGTGAGGGCGAAAGGCGGCACGCCGCGCAAGGTGGCGGGGGCGCTCCAGGACATCACCGACCGCAAGGAGGCCGAAATGCAACTGCGCCGGAGCCGCGAGCGGTTGTCGATGGCCGTGGAGGGCGGCGGCATTGGCACCTGGAACTGGGACCTGAACACCGGCCGGGTCGTGTTTAACGACCAGTGGGCCGAGATGCTCGGCTACTCCCAGGAAGAACTCGACAACCGGTTTGGCGTGTGGGAAAACCTGGTGCATCCGGACGATCTGCCACGGGCGAAGGAGGCACTGGCGGCGTACATCTCCGGCGAAAACGAGACCTACGCTCCGGAAATTCGGATGCGAACGAAGTCTGGCGACTGGAAGTGGGTGCAGACCGTCGGGAAAATTGTGGAGCGCACCGAGGAGGGGGAGGTGACGCGGGCGGCGGGCATTCACCTCGACATTGATGAGCGCAAGCAGGCCGAAGAGGCGCTCCGGGAGCGGGAGGCACGGATTCGGGGCATCGCCAACAGCGTTCCCGGGGTCGTGTACCAGTTTTACATCCGCCCCGACGGAAGCCGTGGGTGTCACTTTGTAAGCGAGCACGCCGCGTCGGTGCTCGGCCTGCCGACGGATCCGGAGGCCTTTCACCGGCAGTTCGACGAGCACGTGCCGGCGGGCAAGCGCAAGGAGTCGCTGGCGGCCATCCGGGCGGCCATCGAGCAGGAAGAGACCTGGCGGTTTGAGATTCCGTTTCGCAAGCCCTCGGGAGAGCGGATCTGGCTACTCGACATTGCCACGCCGGAGTGGCGCGGGGACGAGCTGGTCTACAACGGCGTGCTTCTTGACATCACCGATCGGAAGCAGAAGGAGCGAGAGGTCCGGGGCCTCCGCGCCAAGTACGAGGGGCTACTGGAAGGGGCTCCCAACGCCATTTTCGTCGCCGACGCTGAGACCGGGGAGATTACCGAGGTGAATCAAGCGGCCGCCGACCTACTGGAAACGCCGCCCGAGCACGTTGTGGGTCGGCACCACGGGTCGTGCTACCCCGAAGAAGAGCAGGCCCTGATCGATGGGATTCTGGGTCGGCTTCGGGAGGCCGAGGCACCGGTAACGGTTCAGGAGCACCACAACGGCCGCCCCATTCACCTGCAGACGGCCTCGGGCGAGCGGATTCCCGTCGAAATGAGCGCGACGACCACCGAAGTCGGGGGGCGGCGCCTGGCGATTGGCATCGTCCGGGACATTGCCGAGCAGAAAGAGCGAGAAGAAGCCCTCCGGAGCCGGAAAGAGATGCTCCGCTCCATCACCGAAAATATTTCGGACGGGATCTACCGGTCGACGCCGGACGCGGGCATCGCCTACGCCAACCCTGCCTTCATCGAGATGTTTGGCTACGAGAGCCTCGAGGAGGTGCGGGCGGTCGACCCCGCGCAGTTTTACGCCGACCCCGACCGCCGGAAAGAGCTCTACCGCAAAGAAACCGAGCGGGGCGGCCTGGAAGGGGAGGAGGTGCGGTTTCGGCGGAAGGACGGGTCGACCTTCATCGGGCTGCTCAGCACGCAGAATCCGGACAAGGAGGGGGCGGAGGAAGAAGGCACCGAGTACTACGACGGTGCCATCACCGACATTACCGAGCGCAGGCGGACACGCCGTCGCTTGGAGCGCTATCGCGAGTACACCGGACGGCTGCTGAACGCTGCGGACGACGTGTTTTTTGTGGGGAACCAGAAAGGCCGCCTGGAGCGCTGGAACGACCGGGTGGCGGAGGTGACTGGGTACGCCGACGCGGAACTGGAAGGAACGTCGCAGCTCCACTTTGTGCCGGAGCGTCATCGAGACCGGGCGGCCGACGCGATCGAAGAAGCGCTGGCCACCGGCCACGCCCGCCTGGAGGTTCCGGTTCTGCGCAAGGACGGGACGGAGATTCCCTACGAGTTTGCGGCCGATCGGGTGGAGCACCCCGACGGGGAGCCCCGCCTGGTCAGCATTGGCCGAAACATTGCCGCGCGCAAGCGCCGCGAGCACACCCTCCGCAGTCGCCAGGAAAAGATTGAGGCGCTCTACGAGGCGACCCGCCGCCTCCTGCAGGCCAACTCGCGAGACGAGGTTTTTGCCCGCATCCACGACGTGCTCCAAGACGTCTTCTCGTACCCGTTCGGGCACACCACCTGGGTGCAGGGAGAGACGCTCGTCCCGATGCACACGCTCGCCGAAGAACACCTGCAACTGCCCACGCCCACGCCCCACCCGATGGGGGGAGACACTTTGGTGGACCGCACGCTGCAGGCACAGGCCGCCACGGTGGTTGAGTCGACGAAGGCGCTGGACAATGAGGTGGAGTACGGCGATTTGCGCGCGGCGGCCGGGGTGCCCATTGGCGACCGGGGGGTCCTCGTGGTCGGGACGGTCACTGAAGGGGACTTCGACCGGCTCAATCTCCACCTTCTGGAGGTGCTGGGCGGCTACGCGGCCCTGG
>CAZFJR010000097.1:0-5261 GCA_964519235.1 uncultured Salinivenus sp.
TTCCCATCTGAAATCCCCCAATGGCCATTCGTGAGGTGTACGTGCTGAGGAAGGTCGTGGAGCTCCCCGGGCCGCCGCCCGTGAGCACGAACGGTTCGGCGTAGATCTTGAACGAGTCCATCAGCCGCAGCAGGACGGCGATGATGAGGACGCCCCGCAGGTTCGGCAGCGTAACGTACCGGAACGTCTTCCAGGGCGAGGCCCGGTCGATCTTGGCGGCCATGTAGTACTCTTCCGGGATGGCCTGCAGTCCGGCGTAGCAGATGAGCACCACGAGGGGGGTCCAGTGCCAGATGTCCATGGCCAGGACCGTCCACCACGCGTCGCCGGTGAACTGGCTGACGTTGTAGGTCACGCCGACCCATTCGAAGACCTCCGGCAGCACCCCGATGTCCGAGCGGGTGAACACGCGCCAGATGATGCCCACCACGTTCCAGGGGATAAGGAGGGGAATGCCCAGCAGCACCAGGCTGACCCCGACGCCGGGGCCGTCCTTGGGCATGCACAGGGCGAGGGCCAGGCCCAGGGGAATTTCGGTGATGAGCACCAGGAAGCTAAACAGGAACTGGCGTCCCAGCGCCCCCTGGAAGGCGGGGTCCTGAAGGATGGCCACGAAGTTCTCCAGGCCTGAAAAGTACGGCTGTGTGCCGGGCAGGAGGGTGAGTTGGGAGTAGTTCATCACCGTCATGAGCGGGATGAAGGCGCTGATCGAGACCAGGAGCAGCGCTGGCAGCAAGAATAACCACGGACGTTGTTTCATCGTTGGAAAGGGCTCCGATCAAAAAGTGCGGGGCAGTGGGGGCGCCGGGGATCAGGCGGTAACGGCCTGCTCCTCGTGGAAGAATTGGAGGTCAGACGCAGGAAAGCTGAGCCACACGGACGCGCCCTCCTCAATGGCAAAGTCGTGGGCCACGCGGGCCTTCACCTCCACGCTGGTCTCCGTGAGCGTAGCCGTGATGATCTGAAAGCCGCCGAGCATCTCCACCTGGTCCACAACGGCCGGGAGGTAGCTCGACTCGTCGTGCGGATCGGCCACCTGCACCATGACCGAGTTGGGGCGGATTCCAATCTGGCAGTCCGTCCAGGTAAGGTCCAGGTGCGGCTCCAGGGCACTTGCGAGCGGGACCTGGTGCGGGCCGAGCTGGGCACGAGGCGTTCCGTTGTGCTGCGTGAGGGTGCAGTCGAGCAGGTTCATGCCGGGGCTCCCGATAAAGTGCCCGATAAACGTGTTGACAGGGCTTTGGTAGAGGTTCTTGCCCGTGTCGTACTGCACGAGGTTGCCGTCTTTCATGATGGCCACCTGTTCGGCAAAGGTGAGGGCCTCGTGCTGGTCGTGGGTGACGTAGAGGGCCGTGATGCCGAACTCCTGCTGCGCCTCCTTCACGCGGCGCCGGATGGTGAGCTTGCGGGCGGGCTCCACGTCCGTCATCGGCTCGTCGAACAGGATGGCGGACGTATCGGCGCGGATGATGCCGCGGCCCAGCGCCACCAGCTGGTTCAGCTCCGGCCCGAGGTTGCTCGGGCTGCTGCGCAGAATGTCGTTCAGTTCCAGCAGGTCCGCGATTTTCTGGACGCGGGTTTCGATTTCATTTTCCGACACCCCGCCGTTCCGCAGAGGGAAGGCCAGGTTGCCGTATACGTCCATCGAATCGTAGATGACCGGAAACTGGAAGACCTGCGCGATGTCGCGTTCCTCGGGGGGCTTGTCGGTCACGTCTTCGCCGTCGATCAGGATCTGTCCCTCGGTGGGCTGGAGCAGCCCGGAAATAATCTGTAGGAGCGTGGTTTTGCCACACCCCGACGGCCCAAGCAGCGCGTTGGCGGTGCCGTCTTCCAGCGTAAGGTTGATGCGTTCGATGGCCACCGTCTCGTCCGGTGTGCCTTGGTCGTAGACGTGTCGTATGTCCCGTACTTCAATCTCAGCCATGTGCCGACGTCACTTCTGTGTGGTGAAAGAGGGAATCTTGTTGCCTGCCGCGAGCAGCTCGCCCGATCCCGAGTCGTAGATGTACAGCTTCTCGGGGTCGAGGGAGAACGAGAGAGTTGCCTCGGTGGCGGTGTGCACGGGCCCGGCATTGAGGGCGTACAGCTCCCGGCCCTGGTATTCTAGGTGGAGCGTGCTGGTCGAGCCCACGGTCTCTACGAAGGCGAGGTCGGCTTCGAGAATCGTGTCGTGGCCGTGGGCCTCGGAGGCCTCCGCGCCGTTGAGGTACACCATGTCCTGCGGGCGGAAGCCGATCATGTATTCGCGCCCGGCGTTGAGGGCCGGAAACGAGCCGGTTGCCGAGCCGGTCGCGATGCGCGCGCCGTCTGGCAGTTCGAAGTAGCGATCGCTGTTGTCCTCGATCAGCGTGCCCGGCACCACGTTCATCGGCGGTTCGCCAAGATACTCGGCCACGGGCAGGTGGCGAGGGCGGAAGTAGATCTCGTCGCGCGGGGCGTCCTGGATGATCTTGCCGTCGTGCAGGTACCCGATGTGGGTGGACATGGCGAGGGCGTCCCCCGCCTGGGGCGTGGCGTAGATGACCGTCGTGTCTTGCTCGGAAAACAGCCGTTCGAAGTCGCTACGCAACTGCTCGCGCAGCTTGTAGTCGAGGTTGGCCAGCGGCTCGTCCATGAAGAGGTAGTCCGGCTCCTTGATGAGCGCCCGAGAAATGGCCGTGCGCTGGGCCTCGCCGCCGCTTACCTCTTCGGGCAGGTTGTTGAGAATGTGATCGATCTTCAGCATTTCCGCCGTCTCCTCGACCCGTCGGCTAATCTCCTCGCGCGAGTAGTTTTCGTCGCTCACCTCCAGGGGAGAGGCCAGGTTCTCGCGGACGGTGAGGGAGGGGTAGTTCACAAACTCCTGATAGACCATGCCCACGCTGCGGTCCTGCACGGCCACGCTCGTCATGGGCTCGTCGTCGTAGTAGACCGTGCCGGCGTCGGCGGATTCAATGCCACACATAATCCGGAGCAGGGTGGTTTTGCCAGCGCCCGTGGGGGCGACCACACTGAAGAAGGTGCCGTCCGGAATTTCGATGTTGATCCCGGTAAGAACCTGCTCGGTTCCGTAGGACTTGTGAATGTTTTCGACGCGGATACCCATAAAGGTGGAGTGTCACGATTCGTTCTTGAAAGGGGGCCCGATGCAGCACGTCCGAGGGGGCGGGGGCTAACGAGTGGGGCTCTCCTCGGCCGCCGGCGCCGGGTCGGCGGACGCCGAGGTGCCGCCGTCCGAGTCTTCCCAGGCCCGAGCCCGCTTCAGGGCTTTGGACCATCCGTCCCGGAGCTCGTCCACGCGATCGGGGGACATCGAAGGGGTAAACATCTGGTCCAGCTCCCACTGGCTCTGGATCTCGGCCTGGCTGCTCCAAAAGTCGACGGCGAGGCCTGCGAGGTACGCCGCTCCGAGAGCGGTCGTCTCGAGGATTTGAGGGCGCACGACGGGAATGTCTAGAATGTCCGACTGGAACTGCAGAAGCAGGTCGTTGGCGGCCGCCCCACCGTCGGCCCGGAGCTCGGTGGTTTCGATGCCGGAGTCGGCCTCCATTGCGTCGATGACGTCGGCCACCTGGTAGGCCATGCTTTCGATGGCGGCGCGGGCCAGGTGGCCCTGGTTTGCGCCGCGGGTAAGGCCGGCGATGGTCCCGCGGGCGTACTGGTCCCAGTAGGGCGCCCCCAAGCCCGTAAACGCCGGCACGAAGTACACCCCGCCGTTGTCATCCACCCCGCGGGCCAGGGCCTCCACGTCCGCGGCATCGCGGATGATCTGGAGCTCGTCGCGGAGCCACTGCACCACCGCCCCCGCGATGAAGATGGAGCCCTCAAGGGCGTAGTACGTCGTGTCGTTGATCTGGTAGCCGATGGTGGTCAGCAGGTTATGCTCTGAGGTCACGGCCTTTTCGCCGGTGTTCTGCAGCATAAAGGCACCGGTGCCGTACGTATTTTTGCCGAGGCCCGGCGTGGTGCACATCTGCCCGAACAGGGCGGCCTGCTGGTCGCCCGCAATTCCGGAAATAGGCACCTGGGCATCGAAGGGCCCGCCGCGCGTGTAACCGTAGACGGTGCTGGAGTCGCACACCTCCGGAAGCACGGCCTCGGGAACGTTGAGAATGTCGAGCAGCTTCGGGTCCCACCGCCCCTCGTGGATATTGTAGAGCATGGTGCGGGATGCATTGGTCGCGTCCGTAATGTGCTGCTGCCCGTCGGTCATCCGCCACACGAGCCAGCTGTCCACCGTGCCGAAGGCCAGTTCGCCATTTTCGGCCCGCGCACGAGCGCCGTCTACGTGGTCGAGAATCCACTTGAGCTTGGTCCCCGAAAAGTAGGCGTCGATGATCAGGCCGGTCTTCTCCTGAAACAGCTCCAGGTGGCCGGCGTCCTTCAAGTCGTCGCAGAGGCCGGATGTGCGGCGGTCCTGCCACACAATGGCGTTGTGGATGGGCGTTCCGGTGTCCCGATCCCACACAATGGTGGTTTCGCGCTGGTTGGTGATGCCGATGGCCGCTAGGTCTTCTGCCTCGACGTCGGCCCGGCTCAGGGCCTCGGACACCGTTCCCATCTGGGTGGACCAAATCTCGTTCGCATCATGCTCGACCCACCCGGGCTCCGGGTAAATCTGCTCAAATTCTTTCTGGGCAACCGTTTGGATCTGACCCTGATGGTCGAAGAGGATGGCCCGGGAACTCGTGGTTCCCTGGTCGAGGGCAAGTACGTACTGCATGGGAAACGGCTACGTCAACAGAAATCGGTCTGGAAGCGGCCTGAAGGAGCGCCCCCGGCACTGCACGCGTCGGCCGGTCCGTGCTGAGGGACGCGCAGGGACGCACGAGCCGCCTGCCCGGATCAAAGCGGGCTGGAAGGGCTTACGAACTTCTTAGGCGGTCCGTGTAGCGCTGCCCGGCGGATGGATAACTCGGCGGCTTTGCCCGGCCGGCTGTGCGCCGTCTTCACACGAGATAGTATAGGAAGCGCTTTTTTGAGTCGGTAGCGTAATCTTCCGATAAAATGCTTCCATCTTCCCAAATCTACAACCGCCTTGGTATTTCTCCCGATGGGCCGGATATTTCCTTCGGTACCACTGAGAATTCCTGTGGCTGGTTTGGGGATCGCTCCTCTTTCCGCTGGATGTTCTGCCCCGAAGCGGTGCTTGTTGTGAGATGCTTGCTTGGGAGACGCCCGTGAGACGCCTGAGGGCAGGGCTCCTGTAGCGAGCCTTCTGCCTGCTGCGCGGGCCGTGCAGCCGTAAGCTGCGTGGCCGTACAGGCGTCATCCAAGTA
>CAZFJR010000097.1:5361-7657 GCA_964519235.1 uncultured Salinivenus sp.
TGCACGGGGGACCTGTGCATGGAGGACCGGGCACACGGACTGCCACAGGCGTCCGGGAGGGCTTCCGGAGCCTGCCGTTCGCGACTCCCTCCGCCGCTTCACTCTCCTATGTCTACGCCGTTACGCCCGACCCAGTACAAGGAAAATTCCCGGTCGCTGGCCACCTTCCGGTCCGGAGTGGGGGGAAATAGTGCCCGGCTTTCCCTCTATGTGGTAGAGGAGGACGTGCACCGGGTCTCCCTGCGAGCCCCGCACCTGACGTACTACGGCATGGTGAACGGCCGGGCGCACGTGGACGTGGAGGGCAACGACGGGGAGGTGCTCTTCGGCGCGGGCGAGTCGCTGGTAGTGCCTCCTCTGCAGACCATCACGGTCGATTTTCCGCAGGCCGCCCAAACCCCGGCCCGCTGCCTCGTGCTCAAAATCGACCGGCAGCAGGTCCGGTCGGTGCTCGATCAACTCGCCGACCCGGTCACCTGGGACGGCACCACTCGCGGGTGGAAGGCGGAAGAGCGCGGATACTCCCACGTGGAGGAGACGGAGGGCGTGGCGCGCGTGTTGAACATGGTGGCCTACCTGTTTCGGGAAGACCCTCCCAACCGGGACCGCCTGATTGACCTCAACGCGATGGAACTCATCATTCAGATGCTCCAGACTGCCTCGCGTCCGCTGCTGGTTGGGGAGTTTCCGCGAAATACGTCCGCCGGCGGGCTGGCGGCGGCCGTGCAGTACATTCAGGACAACCTGGACCGCCACATTTCCATCGACGAGCTGGTGGAAGAAGCCTGCATGAGCAAGTCCAGTTTTTACCGCCACTTCAGCGATGAATTCGACATGTCGCCGCTGGAGTACATTACCCGCGAACGGGTGGTCCGGGCCCGCGAACTGCTCGCCGACCCCGACAACACGGTGACTAGCGTGAGCCACGCGCTGGGGTTTAGCAGCACGAGCCACTTCATCGACATGTTTAAGGAGCACGAGGGCATTACGCCGAAACAATATCAACTAGAACGGACCAGCCGGGAGTAGCCCCCCGTGGAGAAGCTCGTTCGCGATTCGAAGTGCATGCCCGGGCACCGCGTCCGGGTCGGAGTCTGACGCTTGAACCCACCTTTTGCTTATGTCCGCCATCACACTCTTTGGAGCCGGAAGCTGGGGCACTGCGCTTTCGGTTCATCTTGCCTCGGCCGGGCGAGACGTTGTCCTGTGGGCCCGGCGCCCGGAAGTCGCCGAGGAAATCCGCAAGACCTCCCACAACCCGACCTATCTGCCGGAGCTCCTGATTCCGTCGTCCGTCTACATCACGACGGATTTTGAGACGGCCGCCGAGGCCTCCGATTTCTGGGGCGTTGCCGTGCCTTCCCAAAATTTACGCGAACGGATGGAAGCGCTTCGCCCGCACGCCCACGAGGACGTGCGCATGGTGGCCCTCTCGAAAGGAATCGAAAACGAGACGCTGCTTACCATGTCGCAGGTCCTGGACGACGTATTTAAGCAGGTGCCGCGCGAGCAGATTGGGACCCTCTACGGTCCCAGTCACGCCGAGGAGGTGGCCGAGGGGCGCCCCACGGCCATCGTGGCGGCGTCTTCGGACGAGACGGAGGCCCGGCGCATCCAGAAAATGTTCATGACCGAGCGCCTGCGCGTGTACGTGAACACCGACGTGCTGGGCGTGGAGATTGGGGGCTCGGCCAAGAATGTGCTTGCCATTGCCGCGGGCATTGCCGACGGGGTGAGCTACGGCGACAACGCCAAGGCGGCCCTCGTCACGCGGGGCCTTGCCGAGATCCGGCGCCTGGGGCAGGCCCTCGGTGCGGATCCGCAGACGTTTGCCGGCCTCGCGGGCATTGGCGACCTGGTGGTCACGTGCATGAGCCGGCACAGCCGCAACCGCCACGTGGGGGAGCAGATCAGCTCCGGCAAGAGCCTCGAACAGGTCGTCGACGAGATGGAAATGGTGGCGGAGGGCGTGCGCACCACCCGCTCGGTCTACAATCTGGCCAAGCAGCACGGGGTGGAGATGCCCATCACAGAGGCGGTGCACGCCATCCTATTCGACGACAAGAGCCCCCGCAAGATGGTGAAGCGCCTCATGACACGCTCGGCCAAGCACGAAAACTGGTTGCCCACCACCCTGCAGCGGTAGCGCCGCGGGGCCGGAAATGGCGCACGGTCCCCAACACGCGCCGCCCCTAACAGCGCCGCTTTTGACAGCGCCGCTCTTGACAAAGGCAAGGCGTGCTGCAACGTTATCGGGGCGTACAGATACGCACAGATACACAACATCGCCAGATAC
>CAZFJR010000097.1:7757-9234 GCA_964519235.1 uncultured Salinivenus sp.
ACATCGAACAGGCGCGCAACACCGCGGGGGCCGTAAGCGGCACGGGCTCGTCGCGCCTCCCCGTCGAGGCGCCGCTCTGTGCGCTCTGGACGCGAGGCTCTCTTTCCGCCCGTCCCAACTCCGTATTTTCCCCGCCCGCTCGCCTCCGTACCCACGCCCGTCCACCGCCCGTTGCCATGGCCCGCGTACCGCCCGACTCGTCGTCCGCCCCCGCCGATCTCAAGTCGGTGCCCACGCTCGAGCAGTTCATCATCAACCGCCGTGAGCAGTTTCCGCAGGCCACCGGCTCCTTCTCGCGGCTGCTGCGCGACGTGAGCGTGGCAGCCAAAATCATCAACCACAACATCCGCCGCGCCGGGATTCTGGATGTGCTCGGCGAAACGGGTGCGGTGAACGTGCAGGACGAGCGGCAGAAGAAGCTCGACGAGATTGCCGACCGCGAGCTTGTGCGGGCCCTGCGCCGGGGCGGCGAGTGCTGCCTGATCGGATCCGAAGAGCAGCCGGAAACGATCCCCATGTCGCCCGACGCGAAGGCGCAGGAGCGCTTTGCGGTGTTTTTTGATCCGCTGGACGGCTCCACAAATACGGACGTGAACGCATCGGTGGGCACCATCTTCAGCATCTACACCCTGCCGGAGGGCGTGCAGCCGGACGATGCGCTGGGCGTGGCGCTGCGGCCCGGCAGCGAACAGGTGGCGGCGGGCTACGTGGCGTACGGCTCCTCCACCATGTTCGTCTTTTCCACCGGCAACGGTGTCAACGGCTTTACGCTGGACCCCGGAATCGGCGAGTTCCTCCTCACGCACCCAGACCTCCACATTCCCGATCATGGCGCCCGCTACTCGATCAATGAGGCGGACCGGGAGGACTTTGCGCCGGAACTGCGCGACTTTCTGGGCTGGCTGAAGCGGAAGGATCCCGAGACGGGCGCCCGCATCCGCAGCCGCTACATCGGATCGTTTGTGTCGGACTTCCACCGCAACCTTCTCACCGGGGGCATATACATGTATCCCGCCACTGCCGACCATCCCGAGGGCAAACTGCGGCTGATGTACGAGGCCAACCCGATGGCGTATCTGGTGGAGCAGGCCGGCGGACGTGCGAGCGACGGGCACCGGCGCATCCTGGACATCAATCCCGATGCCCTACACCAGCGCACCCCGCTCTTCATCGGCAGCGCGCCGCTGGTGGAGGCCGCGGAGGCGTTCCTCCAGGGGCGCGAAGCGGAGGGGACGGCGCGGTGAAGGGCGCTGGCGCGCTAAGAGGGGCTGGTGCGTTAAGAGGCGCTGGTGCGATAAAGGGCCGTAGCGCGGCACGAGGAGACGCGACGACAAGCCCGAACGGACGACAAGCCCGAACGGACAACCAGCGCGAACCGACGAGCCGCATCCTCAGGCCGACGGTGCGCGGGCGCCCTGTTCGGGGGCGCCTGCGCTTCTTTGCACGCACGCATCCTTGCACTTACGCACTGTTCGTT
>CAZFJR010000097.1:9334-11459 GCA_964519235.1 uncultured Salinivenus sp.
TTACGCACTGTTCGTTGATCCCGACTCTCCATGCCCGATCCCACAATGCCCGACGCGCTGGACCCGCCCCGGAAGCCGCGGGAGACGATGCGTCTGCCGGAGTCGTTGGACCGCTCGTTCGAAGGGTGGACCGAAGACGCCTTCGGCATTCTGGACCGGCTGCGCGAAGAGCCGCACATCGAGCAGTACAAGACGGAAAAGCCCGGCGTCACCGATTACCTGAAAGACCCGTTTCGCCGGTACCGGGACGACCTGGTGGTAAACTGGGTGCTGCCCAACCGCCTCGGGTTCGAAACGGAGCGGTACGTGTTCAGCCGCCTGCTCAAGAACGACTTTGGGGCGGGCGGCTGCCACGACAACCTGTGGATGTCGTTCTACCGCCCGGAGACGCGCCGCCTGGAGGACGTGCAGATCACGCACCGCGTCTCCCCCGATGGATTTGCGGTGGGGCTGTACGTGGGGGCCCACGCCACCGACCTTCTCGCGCAGGCCAAGCGGCGCATCGACGACGCGCCGGGCACCTACCTCGACCTCGTCAATCCGCTGCTGGAGCGCGACCACTGGCGCCTCTCCACGCATCGCGGTTCGGGAGAGGGGGAGAACGAGACGGTCTTCCGCGCCCCCCTGAAGGCGGTGCCGGACGCGGTGGCCGGGGCGGAGGGCATCCACGTGCGGCATTCCATCTCGCGGGCAGACACCCTGGCGCTGGGACCGACGCTCGTCGACCGCGCCCTGGAGCGGGTGCTGGACGTGTGGCCCCTCTACCGGTTCTACCTGGCGGGCGATGGGGGCGGGGCGTAGGGCGTGAGGCGTGGGGGAGTCGTGATAAGTTCTTCTCCGTGTAGCTCTTTTCCGTGTAGTTCTTCTCCGTACAGATTGCCATTCATGTCCGATCTGCTCGAAACCGTCATCGACGGCCGCGTCTGCACCCTTCGCCTGAACCGCCCTGACACGCGCAATGCCCTGAACGCGGAACTGGTGTCGGCCCTCCGATCGGCGCTCGACGAGGCCGAGGCGCGGGACGACCTGCGGGTGGTGGTCCTGACCGGAGCGGGGTCGGCGTTTTCCGCCGGGGCCGATTTGTCTTCGCTCCGCGCCCTGCGCGAGGCGGGGCCGGTGGAGAACCAGCGCGATTCCCGCCACCTCGCCGGGCTCTTTCGCCAGGTGTACCAGCACTCGATGCCCGTTATTGCAAAGGTGAATGGACCCGCGATTGGGGGCGGGTGCGGCCTCGCGGCGGTCTGCGACATGTCGTACGTGGCGGAGGGCGCCCCCCTGGGGTTCCCGGAGGTACGCCTCGGCTTTGTGCCGGCCATCGTGATGGTGTTTCTGCGGCGCAAGCTGGGGGAGACGCAGGCCCGCGACCTGCTGTTGCGAGGGCGCCTCGTGGACGCGTCTGCGGCGGCCGAGCGTGGGCTGGTCACCCAGGCCTGCGCCCCAGAGGCGCTGTCGGGCGCGGTCGCCGAGGCGGCACACGAGCTCGCCCACAAAACGAGCGGATCGGCGGTGGCCCTCACGAAGCAGATGCTGGCCCGGGTGCCAGGAATGGGGCTCGACGAGGCGCTCGACTACGCCGTGCAGATGAACGCTTTTGCCCGCGGCACCGACGACTGCCAGGCCGGCATCGATGCCTTCCTTCACGACGAGGCCCCGCCCTGGGCGCGCGACAGTGGGGCAGAAACAGGCGACTGACCGTCGGTGTAGAGTTCGTAAACGCGTTGTGCCAGGCAGTATGCCACAGAGACTCGGGGCAGATATGTCGAGCATGAAATCTTTACGCGCACCGCTACCATCTTCGGCCCGTGTCGCTTACCTTCACTCATCCATGCAGGGCCACTTTCCATCCCGCTGACCAACACTACGTTTGCATACCATGGGTAAGAATGTTGCCGAAAAGCTAATTGACAGCCACCTCGTCGGGGGGACGAGGGAGCCGGGAGAGGAGATTGAGTTGACGATGGACCAGACCCTCACCCAGGACGCCACCGGCACGATGGTGATGCTGGAGTTTGAGGCGATGGGGATTCCCCGCGTCCAGACCAAGCTCTCGGCACAGTACGTCGACCACAATCTGATTCAGTCCGACTTCAAGAACCCGGACGACCATCTCTTTCTGCGCAGCGCC
>CAZFJR010000098.1:0-9223 GCA_964519235.1 uncultured Salinivenus sp.
TCTCCGGGTGGTTGGCGAGGCCGAGGTAGTTGTTCGCGCAGAAGTTGATGACGTGTTGTCCGCCCTCGACCTCGATGTCGGCGTCTTGCTGGGAGGTAATGACGCGCTCTTCGTTGTAGGTGCCGGCGTTTCGGATCTCCTGAAGCGTTTCCCGAAAGTCGGCCGTCACGTCGTCGGTCATCGGCATGGCGGTGTGAAGGGTTGGTGCGGGGAAGAGTGAGTAGGCAAGTGGGACGGAGGTGCCGGTCGTGGGCAGTGGCGTTGGGGAGTGGAAAAGGGAGAGTGGGGGAAAGAGCGCCCGGGCGTCGAGGCACGGTTGATCGAAGGACGCAACGTCGCTGAGGCCCCCTCTCACCCTCTTACCCTCTCGTCCTCTCGGAGATGGTCGAGCATGTCTTCCGTCATTGCGTCCAGGTCGTACGTGGGGGTCCAGTTCCAGTCGGTGCGGGCGGCGGTGTCATCGATGGAGGCGGGCCAGGCGTCAGCGATCCGCTGGCGCTCGTCCGGGTCGTAGGTGCACTCGAAGTCGGTGCGGCGGCGCTGAATGGCGCTCACCAGATCGCGGGGAGAGAAGCTGAAGGCCGCGATGTTGTAGCTGTCGCGCACCGAAAGGGCGTCGGCATCGGCATCCATCAGGTCGAGGGTCGCCTGAATGGCGTCGGGCATGTACATCATGGGTAGGTGCGCGTCGGGCTCCAGGAAGCAGGTGTAGTCGCTTCCGTTGGCGGCCGCCGTGAACATGTCGACGGCATAGTCCGTGGTGCCGCCGCCGGGCGCCGTTTTGTAGCTCACGAGGCCGGGGTAGCGCAGGCTCCGCACGTCGAGGTTGTAGCGGCGGTGGTAGTACCGGCAGAGCAGCTCGCCGCTGCGCTTAGTGACCCCGTACATGGTGGCGGGGTCGAGCACGGTGTTTTGCGGGGTATTCGCTTTCGGGGTAGAGGGCCCGAACACGGCGATGGAGCTGGGCCAGAAGACGCGGAGAGTGCGCGTGCGGGCGAGGTCGAGGATGTTTTTCAGGCCGCTCATGTTGACGTCCCACGTGCGGTCGGGGTGCTGCTCGCCGGTGGCCGAGAGGAGGCTGGCCAGGTGGTAGACCGTGTCGATCTGGTACTGCGAGATGCAGTCGGCCAGGGCCTCCCGGTCGCGTACGTCGGCCACCACGAACGGGCCCCCAGACGCGTGGCCGTCGGGGCCAGGAGGCGGCTGCAGGTCGAGTCGGACCACCCCAGAGGGACCGTGCCGCGAGCGAAGGGCCTCGACGAGTTCGCTGCCAATCTGGCCGTTGGCACCGGTAACCAAAATTCGGGACATGCGCGCAGGGAGGGGGCGGTAGAGAGCGGAAGCAAACGTGGAACCGAACGCCCGAACCGAGGGAGTTCTACGGCGCTTCGCGCGTGGGTTTCCAAAACCAGACGCCGCCCACCTAGTAGACCCTGAATTTCCTACGGACGGAGGTCGCTTGCGTTCGGAACCGCTTCCACAAAAAACCCCCCGCAAGCCCCGCTGGAAAAGCACTCCCGAAAAAAGTTTTTACGCGCTTTACAAAATTATTTGCCCGCGCGGGTTGACAAACCAAAGAAAATGAGGTAGAGTGGGGAGTGAGAAACAAAAAATAGGAGCCAGAGGCTCGTGTCGCACAGCATCGACGAAATTGACGCAAAAATCCTGGAGTTGCTCCAGCGCAGTGGGCGCATGAAGCGGAGCGACGTGGCCGAGGAGGTGGATCTTTCCATCTCGGCCGTCAGCGAGCGGATGCGCAAGCTTGAGGAGCGGGGCGTGATTGAGGGGTACACGGCGGTTGTCGACGCCAAGCGTCTTCGGCTCGACATCACGGCGTTCATTCGTGTGTCGGTAGACGGCTCGGAGCACTACCCGGAGTTTGTAAGTCGCGTGACGGACATGGAGCATGTGCTGGAGCTGCATTCCATCACGGGAGAGGGTTCGCACCTCATGAAAGTACGCGTGAAGGACACAACATACCTGGAGCGCTTCCTGTCCGAGATCCAGGCGCTTCCGGGCGTCAGTAGAACGACGACAAGCATCGTGCTCAGCACCTTCAAGGAGACGCGCACCGTGCCCACCGAGCCTATGTCGCTGTACGACTACAACGACGCTGTCTCCGATTCCGACTAGCTGTACCGGCCGTCCGGGCCGTTTTCTCCCTCCGTCTGTCCTAGCCGAATCAATCTCTCCGACCATCAATGCCGACCAAAACCGACGTCCTTGAGCGAATCGACGAGGAAGGCGTGGACTTCTTGCGCCTGCAGTTCACCGACATTCTGGGAACGGTGAAAAACGTCTCCATCCCGGCCCATCAGGCCGAAAAGGCCTTCGACGAGGGCATCTATTTCGATGGCTCCTCCATCGAGGGCTTCGTCCGCATCCAAGAGTCCGACATGCGCCTGGAGCCGGACCCAGACACCTTTGCCATCCTGCCCTGGCGCAGTCAGCGGGGCGACGATACCATCTCGGCCCGCCTCATCTGCAACGTGATCGACACCTCCACCGGCGAGCCCTTTGTGGGGGATCCCCGCTTTGTGCTGCAGCGGGCCATCGAGCGGGCCGAGGAAATGGGCTTCGAAATGAACGCCGGGCCGGAGCCTGAATTCTTCGTCTTCGAGAAGGACGAGAACGGGCGGGCCACCACCGAGACCCACGATGCGGGCGGCTACTTCGACCTCGCGCCGAAAGACCTTGCGCAGGAAATTCGGGCGGAGGTTATTTACACGCTCGAGGCAATGGGCTTCGAGGTGGAGGCGAGTCATCATGAGGTGGCCCGCGGCCAGCACGAGATCGACTTCAAGTACGCCGATGCGCTGACGACGGCAGACAACATTGCGACGTTCCGATCGGTGGTGCGCGCCATTGCGGAGCTGCACGACGTGCACGCCACGTTTATGCCCAAACCCATTGCGGGCATCAATGGCTCGGGCATGCACACGCACATCTCGCTGTTCGAGGATGGGGACAACGCGTTTCACGACAGCGACGACGAGTTCAACCTGAGCGAGACGGCCTACAGCTTCCTCGCAGGCATTTTGGAGCATGCCCCCGCCCTCACGGCCATCTGCAACCCGACCGTCAACTCGTACAAGCGGCTCGTGCCCGGCTACGAGGCGCCCATCTACGTGGCCTGGAGCGACGTCAACCGGTCGGCCCTTGTGCGCAAGCCCGCGGCTCGCGTCCCGGCAGCCTCCCGGATTGAACTCCGCTCGCCGGACCCGTCGAGCAATCCGTACCTCGCGCTCGCCGTGATGCTGCAGGCGGGGCTGGAAGGTATCGAGAAGGGTCTGGACGCCCCCGATCCGGTGCGCGAAAACATCTACGAGTTTACCGAAGCGGACCGCGAGGAGCGCGGCATTGAAACGCTTCCCAGTACGCTCGGTCAGGCGGTGTCGGCCCTGCAGGAAGATGACGTGGTGCTCGACGCCCTCGGGCCTCACGTGAGCGAGAAGTACACACAGGCCAAGACGCAGGAGTACACCGAGTTCCTCGCGTCGGTCTCGCAGTGGGAGCTCGACCGCTACCTGGAGACGTTTTAGTTGCCCACGCCAGTCCCTTTCCCCATAATGCTTCGGGCCCTTTTCGGCATCCAACGGGGTTCAAGCGGCCGGCCTCCGCGCATGGAGGCCGGCCGCTTTTGTGTTGGGCCGGTTTATGTTGGAACGGAGGGCGGGAACAAGCGAATTGGACGCGGGTCGACTCCTATACTTCTTCACGTTCCGCGGCGCCCATCGCCGGTGCGGTAGCCTCTTCGCAGACCCGGCTTCCCATTTCGAGCCCCTGGCCTCGCGGGGCCGCCGCTTGTCGGCAAGAGCCCCCGGTCGGAGAAGGGGGGCTGCTTGCCGGTCCCGCAGCAGAGCCACCGGCGAGTACTAGTAGCACCGGCGAGTGCGCCCCGCCTCTCTTGCCCTCCAGATGACTGGCCGGTCATGTCTCCCCATGTCGGCTCCCGCCTCCGAAGGCGACTCCGTTGCTCCCGTCTGGGTTGTGGACGGCGATGAGTCGGAGCGGACACAGTTCGCCGAAGCGATTAACGAGCACCCAGGGCTGGAATGTGTCCGAGCCGCCAGCACGGGTGAAGAGGCCGTTACGGCTCTGGAGCAGGATGATGCCACCCCGCGGGTGGTGGTAATGGCCTTAGAGCTTCCGGGGATGACCGGCATTGAGACTACCCGGCAAATCAAAGGACGCTCCCCCACCTCCCAGATCGTCGTCTTGACCGCGGACGAAGACGAGAACCAGATCCGTGAAATCCTCTGTGCCGGCGCATGTGGGTGCCTGCTCCGGTCCGCATCCAGCGAGCAGGTCGTCGATGCGGTTGAGCTCGCTCGGTCCGACGGCGCGCCCGTAGGTCCTTCCATCGCCCGGATGGTGATTCGTCTCCTCCGCCGACACGTCCGCCCGCGTGCCGACTACGGCCTGACGCCGCGGGAACGCGAAGTCCTGCGCCTGCTCGTGGAGGACCATACGCAGAAAGAGATTGCGGAGACGCTCTTCATCAGCCCACATACGGTGGACACACACCTCCGGAATATCTACCGTAAGCTCGAGGTTCATTCCCGCGTCGGTGCCATCGTCAAAGCTCTCCGCGAGCGACTGCTCTGAGCGCCTCTCCTGGCGGTGGAGAGCAGGATCCTCGTTGTGGAAAACGAAAAATGGCGTGTTTACGGGATACCCGCGAAGCCGCAGGGCTCATAAATTGTAAAGCGGCTCAGGTCAAGCATGGCTCTCCCGATTCCCGCTCATCTGCGCCAACTCCAAGTTGGAGCTGGGCCGTGCGAGCTACGATGTCAACAACCCTTCAGGACCGACCTTCGGGGCCAAGATCCACACCGCTCCGGAGGCCGCGAACGTTCCCTAGCGAGAGGACGGCCGTCCGCCCCTCGTCCACGAGCGCTCCCGGGCTCCTCCTTCCTCAACAGTGCACCTCGTCATGATGCTCTCGCCACGCCCCTCCCTCTGTGTGCTCGCGCTCCTCGTCGGCGCTCTCGTCCTGGTAGGGTGCGACGCCGGGGGCTCCGCCTCGGAAGCGGCAAACTGTGACAGCCGCACGGGCAACTCCATGTCCGCTACCGTCGGTGGAGACGCCCTCTGCACCGACCTCGGCACGGCCCTTCTCTCCGCGCCGGGGCCTCGCCTGTCCGTCGTGGGGCTGTTCGAGGGCGGCCGGAGCACCATCAGCTTCAACGTAGAGAGTCCCGCGGTTGGCACCTTCGACCTCACCCGGGCAGACGCCGACAACGACGCGATGTACGGAATGGAAGACGAAACCGCCTACTACGTCGATCCCGAGGAGGGAAGCGGCTCCGTTACCATCACGCAACTGAGCGACACGCGCGTGGAGGGAACCTTCGAATTTACCGGCATCGGATACGACGTGAATGGGGATCCGACGGGAGACCAGGCGAAACTGGAAAACGGGACGTTTGACTTTGCGCTGAGCAATGCCCTCACGCTGAGCAAGTAAGCCGGAGACCAGAGCCCAGACCACGCGGATGGGCGGGCGGCCCCGCCGCATCGTCGGCGGGCCGCCTCCAACCACAACCGATAACTGTAACCGACAACTGCAACCGTCCCTGCGGGGGCACCGGGCCCTTTGCACGGTGCGTTGCGCCGAATCCGCATCTCATTGCCTCACGAAGCGTCACGTCCTTTTCCGCATGCAACGCCGAAGATCAAAATGACAGCGACCATACGCGTTTTCACGCTTTTCCTCGTTGCTCTTCTCTGTGGACTTGCCGGCGCTCCTCGGGCGGAGGCCCAGGTCTGGAAGAAACTGAAGAAGGCCACCCAGCAAGCAAGCCAGGTCCTTAAAGAACTTGACGGGGCCATTCGATGCAGGCTCAACGACAAGGAATGCCTCGACAAAGCCCAGTCGGAAGGCCGACCGGCCGTTCTCACCGATGAGAAGGGGAACGTCATCAAAGACGAAGACGGAACCCCAACAGTAATACTGCCCGACGATAATCAATTTGCGGAGGGGACGACCGTTGAGCGGTTCGGGACTGTGGAGACGCGGGGAGCCGAGTACAAAATTAGTCCGGATGGAGCCCATGCCGCCGTTCCTGGGCTGCAGGGAAGCCGGCAGACGGTCTTTGTAAATGGCAAACCAGACTTGGTCCTGGATAGGGTGTTTTTTCCAACGTTCAGATTTAGTCCCACGGGAGGGCACTACGCGTACGTCGGACGGAGGGGAGGCGAGTGCGTCGTCGCAGTTGATGGGAGAGAGACCGACACCATCCCTTGCGAACAGCAGGAAGTCTCCAGGGCGAGTAACGGCAGCGACAAGTCGCCTCTTTTTTTCTTTAGCCACGACGGGTCGCACCTGGCGTACCGGAAGCAGATCTTTGTAGAGCGGAAGGGCCGGGGGGGACAGATCACGCGCCACCCAGCGGGGCACGTCGTTGTGATGGACGGCACGCCCGGGCCTGTGATTGGCATGGGGCATCGCCCGCGCCTTTTCGTTCGAGGAGAGCACGTTTTCTACCAGGCCGAAAAGCCACGACGCGCGCAGAACGCGGACGATATCGGTCGGGTGTATGTGAATCACACCCCCGGTCCCGCGTACGCCGCTGTCCGAGGACTGGTCGTTAGCGAAGACGGAACCCACTACGCCTACATTGCTGCCACCCAAAAGGAAAGAAAAGAACGGGTGGTGATAAATGGGAAGCCCGGTCCTGTGTATTCTCAAATTGGTCGACTTTACATGGAGGGCCGTACCGGCACTGTGTTTTACAGCGCCGTCGTCGGTCACGATTCGTCAGAGAAGATGCGCACGTGGAAATACGTCGTTGGAAATTACTCCTACAACAGTTCCGACGCCGGATTTTTGGTTTCCCCTCGCCCCAGTCATCGTGCCCTGCGAGCGTTCGACTACACCTCGGCCACGGTGCTAAATGCGCTTGGAGAGGTCGACCAGAACATGCATCTTCCACGAACGCTCGATGTTGTTGTCAGTCCCAACGGGAAGCGCCACGCATTCGTCGCGCAGACCTCAACCCGCCGGGCGCAGGAAGCCCAACGGGTGTGGGCAAATGGGAAGAAGAGTCTCGACTACGAGGAAATTACCGAGGTGCGGTTCACGGGAGACAGCAATCGTCTCGTTTTCATTGCTCACACCGGAGGCAAAGCGTTTGTGGTGGTTGACGATACAGAACTGGGGCCGTTCGACAGAGCGCGCAACTTGCAAGTAAGCGAAGCAGGGGGGGCGTACGCCTTCATCGCCGAAGACGATCAGGGTGCCCGCTGGTATGTGAATGGGACGCCCGTTGGGGAGGCTAGCAATCCGAAAGACTTCGCATTTTCCCCCGATGGATCGCGATACGCGTTCGGGGCCAGCACGTCCACCCGCAACCGCGTTGTCGTCGTAGACGGTGAGGAACGAGAGGAGCGGCTTGCCGAGTTTCTTTCCTCCGCGGAGCCGAATAGAGAAAAGAACAAATTCGAGAACAGGTACACGGCCCCCTCTCTCCTTTTCAGCCCGGAGGGCAACCGACTCGCGTACATCATCCGGGCGATGCAGGACGGGCAGATGACAAAAAATGTACTCTTCGTTGACGCGACACCCGTCCCCCACAACGGACAAGGGAATGCGACGTACAGCTTCCCGACCTTTAGTCCAGACGGAGAGCACTTCGCGTATCTTCACTCAAAACAGCAGGACAGGAAGCGCCGCTGGCAGCTTTACATCGATGGGAAGCCCGGTCCGGTGGTGGGAGAGCAGATTCCCGGCACGCCGGGCGCCGTCTCGTTTGTGGACGGCAGGACCGTCCGCACCATCGGGTTCATGGAAAACGAGATCGTGAAGCATACGATTTCGTTCTGAACCGACTGACCCGGCGGTTCGCTTCGGTTGAGAACGTCTCTTTGGGGGGCTCTGGGCCCGGGGCTCCCGGTCTTCACGACCAGGGGCGGCACATCGGGCCATTCCAAAAAGAAGGAACGCGTGGGGGCGAGCGTCCTACCGAGCGGTCGTCTATCGAGCGATCGTCAACGGTTGCGTGCGCGTTTTGCCGCCGGCGACGAGCTGTAAAAAGTAAGTTCCGCTGGGGTGGTCAGAGAGGCCAATCTGCATCGTTGCCCGTCCTTCCTGCGGACCACTAGCAACCGTCTGCACGCGTCGGCCCAGTACGTCGTAGAGCCGCAGGGTCACGTTCTGCCGCCGGGGCACCGCAAAGCGAACCGTGGCCCGGTTCTGGGCTGGGTTCGGATAGGTGGCAAGCAACTCCAGTGTCTCGACGGTCCGCTCAATGCGGACGGGAGCAGAGACATATCCCGTTCCGTCCACATCTGCCTGTCGAAGGCGGTACGAGAGGGCATCTGCTGCGTAAGGCAGATCCGTGTCGGTGAATGCGTAGGTCTGTGGTTCTATGGTCGTCCCGGCTCCGTCGACGAAGCCAACCTCTGTCCACGAGGCCTCGCCCGAGGCATCCGTGCGCCTGCGCTGGACCTCGAACCCGGCATTGTTGGTCTCCGTGGCCGTCCGCCAGGTGAGGGTCACCCCCTGGTCGGTGACGGCTCCCTCAAAAGCAATGAGGTCCACCGGGAGGGGCGACGACTCGCTGCCAAGGGTCCACCGGCTCAGCGACTCAATGCCGCCAAGCGTGACGGTATTCCCGCTCGTGTCTTGGCTGTCGAGGCCCTCCTCGGACCAGGTCGATCCGCCGTCGGTCGACTTGAAGAATTCAAGCTCCGACTCGGTGCGGCCGTTGAGCTCCGCGTCGGCGTAGGAAAAGGTGAGCTCGGCGTCGAGCCCGCTGTTGGTCTGGGAGGGGGACAGGTCGTAGTAGCGCCTGATGGACGCGTTGCCGTTAGGGGCGGTCTGCACCGCGTGGCCCCGCGTCACGGTCACGTCGCCCAGGTCCGCCGAGGTGGTAATTGCGATGCCGAGCCCGGCCGGGTCCGCCGAGGAGGGGCTGTTCAGGGCCCGAGTTGCCGTGAGTGGGCCGCCGGCCAAGCGGCCGCCGCTGGTTTCGTTGATGGAGGCGGTGCTACCGACACCCCCGAGGTCCACGGTCGTGCCCTGCAGGTTCCACGTCCCGCCGTTGTTGACTTCGACCGTGCCCCCGTTCTGGATGGACATGGTCTGGGCCGTGGCGGGAAGGGAAAAGAAAATCGACACGGCGAGAAAGAGCGTCCACACCTTTCCGCTGTCGATGATGGCGGAGTTGGGTTCGGATTGAAGCATAGGGACTGTGTGGGTCGTTTGAATGCAGGCGGC
>CAZFJR010000098.1:9323-11323 GCA_964519235.1 uncultured Salinivenus sp.
TGAATGCAGGCGGCGGGGCCGTCCGTGTGAGACACCTGTCAGCGATTTTGCGTCTCTCTCTGCTTCTTGGGGCTAGTCCTTTCTTGCTGGCTCGGAGAGGAGGGCGTCTGTGTTCGGGGTTTCCGTGTCTCGCCTTGCGACTTCGGGGCGCCATGTGCCTGGGGGGCGATGTACGTGCCCCGCTTCGCTGGCGGCTTTTCCTCTTCTACCTGAAACGGATTGGCCCGGGCGTACGGATCATTGCGGACGCCCGTGACCTCCCACGACACCTTCATCCCCGGCTCTCCGCCCGCAATCCGAAACCGGTTGTTCTGGACTTCCTGGGCGACGTAGAGGTTGGGGGCGGGGGCACCAATGGCCGTCAGCTGATACCGAATGTTCGTATTCAGGCGATCAAAATACTCCGGAAGCTGGACGGTCGCCTGGCCGTTCGCCTCCAGCGTCACGTTGCCGGTGTACACGTTCATCCGCTCGGGCGACTCGACGGCCGCGTGCTTCAGGTATTTGCCGGTGGGATCCGTGGGGTGATCAATCTTGAAATTCTTGCTCCCGCTCACGTTGAGGTCCTTTATAACCTCGACGGTGCCATCGAAATACCCGGCCACCCCGACATTATCCCCGTCCGAATCGGCGTTTTCCACGAAAATGCCATCCGTCTCGGCCGAGCCGACGTAGATCCCATAGTTGGCACTTTGCACCTGGACGCCGTCATTCGACGCGCCGGATACGTAGACGCCATCGTTCCCGGGGTTGTCTACGATCAGGCCGTCTGTGGAGGCGTCTAGCGCATAGAATCCGTAGTTGCTATTGGTGACCTGTACGCCGTCATCCGCCGCACCATCGATGTTCAGTCCGTCTGAGCCCGCTCCTGTGATACGGAGCGCATCGCCGCTCCCTGTGTTTTTGATTTCGAATGCCGGATTGCCCGCGCTCACGGATCCTGAAAAGGGCAGGCTCAGATCGCCAAGATCATCCTTCGCATCGAGGAGCGTCCCGTCGGGGAGGAGCACCCCTCCAGAGACTTCCAGTTTGCCGGTGTCGAAGATCGTCATCAAAGTATTGTCGTTGCTATCGTTGATCTCGGAGACGGGCGACTGGGCGGCGGCCGGGGATCCCCCGAGCGTCGCGGGCACTAGCAGCGCGACGAGGAGGAGCCCGATTCGGGCGCCGTGCGACGACAGGGATCGGATGAGACGAGAGGGGGTGGGAAGAGAGCGTGTCATGGTGTCGAAAGGGGTTGGTGGAGGGATATCGACCCGCGTGCGGCATAGGGTTTTCGGGGTGGAGCCCGGAACGCCCTATGGGGACGGCCAGGGGCGGTAGCGCCAGAGAAGGCCCGTCCCCAGCAGGCCACCCAGTGCCATCAAGACGAGCAGGGCCGCAGGTACAGCGGAGGGGGCCGCAAGAATTGAGCCGTCCGACGACGCTTCGAGCACAGCCAGTCGCTCCTTCAGATCGTTCTGCTGGGCCTTAGTCGCCTCGTTCTCGGCGCGCAGGCTTGCGATCTGCGCCTGCTGAGCGTCGATCCGGCGCTGCTGCTCCTGAAGGCCTTTTAGGAGGACAGCCGTGAACTTCGAGTAGCTGAGCGAGAGCATCCCGTCCGCGCCCGTGCTCACCAGAGCCGGAAACTCCGTACGGACGTCCTGTGCGATTAGGCCGATCTGCGGTCCGTCCGGGTGCCTGTTTGAATCCGTAAATTCGTAGCGCACCGGGCGAATCTCCTGTAGTGCGGACAGTATTCCCTCGTCCAGCGGCTCAATGTCGGTCTTGAGGCGGCGGTCGGAGCTTTCGGTGAGGGTGCCGCTGATGTCCAGGTTGTCAAACTTATCGAGGACCAGGGCGTCGGAGCGGGAATTGGAACCGCTGCCGTTGCCCGCGACGAAGAGGGTGCCGTCCGCCGAGGTGTTGGCGCTGTTGTACTCTCCGATTGAGAGAGACTGGCCGGTGGCGGCGGTTGTCTCATCGCCCATCGCCGTGGCTCGGCTGCCGCTGGCGGTCGT
>CAZFJR010000099.1:0-4536 GCA_964519235.1 uncultured Salinivenus sp.
GGCACATGCTCAATGAGGCGCTGGAGGCCGTCATTGAGCTCGACATGCGGGTGCTGCACACCTTCCCGAAGTTCCTCTTCTTGCCAGGACGCCTCACCAAAGAGTACGTGAACGGGCGCCGCAAGCGCTACATCCGGCCCTTCCGGCTGTACCTGTTTACGACGTTTCTGCTGTTTACGGTTCTCGCCTTCACCGCCGGCCAAGGGTTTCAGTTTCCGTTCAACCCACAGGTGGCTCCTGCTCAGGCCGATTCTGTGCAGGCTGAGCCTTCGGTGGGACAGAGCGATACGGCGGCCGTGGCCGCAGCGCCCTCGTTTTTGGGGAGCCCCGCGCAGCGCGAAGCATGGGCCCGGTCGTTCGAGAGGAATCCGGAAACGGTGAGCGTGATGGTGGGGGATCCGGAAACCCAGTCGCGGGTCGAGCGGATGCTCCGCGCGAAGGTGGCCGAGGCGCTTCGGAATCCGCGCGACTTGCTTGGAGGGATGATCGACCGGGGGCCCTACGTCATGTTTTTGATGCTGCCCCTCTTCGCATTTCTGCTCAAGCTGCTCTACATCCGGCGCTCGCGCCTGTACGTGGAGCACCTCATCTTTAGCCTTCACGTGCACGCCCTTGCGTTCTTTGCCTTCACCGTGGGTATTTTGCTCGGCGAGACGAGCGTGCCGTGGCTGCACACCGCCGCGGGGTGGATCGACGCATCGCCGCTTCTGTATTTGGTCCTCGCGCTGGCTCACGTGTACGATCAGGGCCTCATCAAGTCGACGATCAAGGCCTTTCTCCTTCTGGTTGTCTACGCCATCGTCCTGGTGATCGGGTTTGTCGTGCTCTTCCTGGCCGCTGTCGTGCTCATATAACTCCCAGCCGGGCCGTGCCCCCGGAACGGCCGCGGTGTTTCTTGGGCGGTATTTCTTGGATTGCGCATGCCTTCTCCCCGTTCTGCCCCAGCACACACCGACGCGCCCCGCGGAATGGGGCTCCGTGTGGCCACGGGCGTAAGCTACCTGATCAGTCCCCTGGCGCTGCCGCCACTCGTGTACGGAAGTGTGCTGGTGCACGTCGGTGCCCCTTGGGCCGACGTGGTGTGGGGGGCAGGGGTGGGTGGGGTGTTTCTGGGACTCGTCCCACTTGCTTACGTGGGCGGCATGTGGGCGCAGGGGCGCGTCGCGTCGCTCGAGATCCGCACTCGGGCGCGGCGCACCGAGCCGTTCCTCGTGGCGCTCGGGGCCGGCACGGTGGCGCTCGCCGCGGTACTGAGCACGGACATGGTGGGGCGCCAGTTGCTGGCGGCCCTGGTGGGGTGCCACGTCCTCAACACGGCCCTTCTGAGCCTCATCACCACGCGGTGGAAAATCTCCGTGCACTGCGCATCGGTCACGGGGGCGGTGGCCACGCTCGTGTTCGTGCAGGCGCACGTGCCGGGGACGCTCCTTCCGACAGGGCCCGGCGTGCTCGCGGCGGGGATCGGGGGCGTGGCGCTGGTGCTCTGGGCCCGCATTCGCACCCGGGCGCACACTCCCCTGCAGGCCGTGGCGGGTACGGGGCTGGGGCTGGCGCCGTACGCGGAGCTCCTGATTCTGGCTCAGGGGGTGGGGCTGTAACGGGGGCGGAACCTTTTGGCTCGCAAATCGGATCATGTGGTGGCGATAAGCCGCCGCTCCCCACACCGTTCTTCCCACACCGTTTCGGTGCGCCCCGTCGTTCTGTCGACCCACCCGCCTCTCCGCCTCTGCCCGACTGATACTGTTGTCGCCGGACTCCTACACGCCGCTGTCTGTTTGCCATGCGTCTCTCTCGCCTCGCCCTGTTGGGGGCGTGCTGTCTGCTCTGGGCCTTTCCCGCCCACGCCCAAACCTGGGGCACCCTCACGGGCACTGTCGTCGACTCGTCCGACGGCGCACCGCTGCCGGGCGTGACGGTCTTGGTTCGAGGCACCGACTACGGCACCGCCACGGGAGCCGACGGGCGCTATCGGCTGGAGCTCCCTACCGGCCGCTACATCCTCCGGTTCTCGGCCATCGGGTTCTCGCCACGCACCGATACGGTGCGCGTAACGGAGGGCACCACGCGGCTGAAAGCGACCCTCGCGTCGACCGTGTTGGAGATGGAGGGAGTGACGGTGACGGAGGCCGACGTGCCCGACCGGCCCGGGGTCTACAAGGTGGATCCGGAGGCTGTTCAGAACATCCCCACGCCCTTCAAAGATGGCTTTCGGGCACTCAAGACGGTGCCGGGCGTGGCGACCAATAACGAGTTGACCCAGCAGTATTCGGTGCGGGGCGGGGGCTACAACGAAAATCTCGTCTTCATTAACGGCTTCGAAGTCTTCTTCCCCTTTCGGCCACGGCAGGGGGAACAAGAGGGCCTGGGCCTGCTGAACCCCGCCCTCGCGTCGGACATCACGTTTTACACCGGCGGCTTTCCGGCGCAGTACGGCGGCAAGCTGTCGTCGGCGCTCGACGTGCAGTACGCGCAGCCAGACGCCCAGCCCCTCAACGGCTCGGTCGACCTTTCGACGCTCGACGCCAGCGCGCACGCGCAGTCCTCCGCGCTCGACGGCGACCTGGGCTGGGCCTTTGGCGTACGGCGTGCACAACCGGGGCGCTTCTTCGGCACGCAGGACCTGAAAGGCGACTATAGCCCCCGCTTTACGGACGTGCAGGGGACGGTCACCTACCGCTTTTCCGACCGCGTGTCGGTGGAGGCCCTCGGCATCTGGGCCGACAATAGCTTCGAACTGGAGCCCGAGGAGCGCACGACCTACTTCGGCGTCATTAGTCTCGACCCCGACCGGCCGTCCAACTTCAAGGCGCTTCGTTCCACCCTGTCCGGAGCCCGCCAGGACGGGTACACCACCGCGTTTGGCGGCGTGCGGCTCACGACCGACGTGACGGATCGGCTTACGCTCGAACACGACGTGGCGTACTTCGGGACGCGTGAGACCGAGAACTTCGACATCGAGAGCCGGCGCCGGGTGTGTCAGGTGAATCCCAGCGGCGGAGACACCCCGGTCAACTGCACCCGTCTTGTGCAGGGCGAGTCGATTGTTACCCGCTTTGCCGACAATGCCGTGGAGGTGGAGCGACGAACCGGGCGGGGGCGCTACGAATGGGCCCTCGGGCGGCAGGTCTTGAAGGCGGGCTGGCACGTGCGGGATCTTCACTTCGACGACCGGCTCAACGAGAAAACCGTAATCGAAGGGGTGACGGATCCGGTGCGCATTCGGGTTGATAGCCTCCAAGACCGGGCCACCTTCAACGAGCAGCAGATGGGGGCCTACCTCCAGAACGCCGTGGACGTGCTGCCCACCGAAAACCGCCTCACCGTCACGGGGGGCGTGCGGGCCGACTACTTCTCGTTCAACGACGAGTGGACGTTGTCGCCCCGCCTGTCGGCCCGGTTTGCGGCCAACGATCGCCTCACCCTCACCGGCTCCTGGGGCATCTACCACCAGAAGCCCACGTACCGCGAGCTGCGAGGCACGCCGGGGGGGACGCAGACGATTGAGGAGGCCCTCAACAAAGACATTGCCTCGCAGCGGTCGATTCAGTACGTCCTTGGTGGGGAGTACTTCTTTCCGGACGAGCGGCTGTATCTGCGCGCGGAGGCGTACTACAAAGACCTGGACGACCTTATCTCGTACACCATCGAGGACGTACGGGTGAACTACTCTGGAGACAACGACGCCCGCGGCTACACCTACGGGGTGGACCTGCAGCTGCGGGGGGAGTTCGTGCCGGGGCTCGACAGTTGGTTCAACTACAGCTTTATGGTGGCCCGCGAGCGCTTCCAAGACGAGGCGCTGGCCACGTACACCGACCGGCTGCGCGAAAACCGGCGCGGCCTCCTGCCCCGCCCCGCCGACCAGCGCCACACGTTCTCGGCGTTTCTGCAAGACTACGTGCCGGGCGACAAGTCCTGGAAGGTACACCTGCGCCTTCTGTACGGCAGCGGCCTGCCCTACACACCCGCCAGCCCGGGCCCGGAGGGGGCGGGCGGTGTGCAAGCCCGCGTCCGCGGCGAGCGGATGAGCGGGCGGCTCCCGTCCTACCGGCGGGTAGACGTGGGGGCCACGAAGCGCATTGAAGTGGTCGAGGATGGAATTGGGGGGCCCGTGGATCTGGAGCTCACGCTCGAAGTGCTCAACCTCTTCGACATGGACAACACGGTCGATTACAGCTGGACGGAGAACTTCCAGCGCGTTCCCAAACGGCTCACCCCGCGGACGCTCAACGCCCGCCTTCACCTCACGTTTTGACGTGTCGTGCGGCGTTCAGCCGCGAGCAATTTCGCGCGAAGAAACAGCCTTCGTCTGTTTATGAATCGCCCGCTGGTGCCTCCCGATGAGATTGAAGCAGTGGCCCGCCGATTCGAGGTGCTGGGCGAGCCGGCCCGTCTTGCGCTGCTCAACGCGCTGCAGGAGCACGGGGAGCAGGCCGTAGGCACGCTCGTGGAGGCGACGGGACTTCGGCAGTCGAACGTAAGCAAGCACCTACGCACGATGGCCGATGAAGGGCTTCTCGTACGGCGGCGAGAAGG
>CAZFJR010000099.1:4636-11310 GCA_964519235.1 uncultured Salinivenus sp.
GCAAGCACCTACGCACGATGGCCGATGAAGGGCTTCTCGTACGGCGGCGAGAAGGGGTGCACGTCTACTACGCCCTCGACGATCCCACACTTGGGGCCCTCTGTATGCTCGTAGCTCAGCGCCTCGGCGAGGAGGAACGCCTCGAGGAAGAGAGTCCCGGAGAAGGGAAGGAGTAGCCCCGCACCGCGGGGCTCTGGGCGGCCACGGTGACCGGCCAACCAGGGCGAATTCTGTGTTTCTGCCGGGAAGAGACCGTGAACGAGGCTCGGCACCGTGGGCAATTTGTGGGAAAGCCGGGGCCGAATCATCGCTCTTGGTGCGTGACAGAGGACCCCACTGGCCGCCTAGTTCTCCTTAATGCCGGCCTCTACGGCGTTTGTAAAGTGCACCGCCGCGTCGCTATAGATGTTTACCTGGTACGCCCGAAAGACGTCGCGTGCAATAATTTGCGAGGCGTCGCTCCAGCGGTCGGTTGCGCGCAGCCGGTTCAGGGTCTGTCGGTACGCCGCCTCGTCTCCCTCGAACAGCGCGTCCACGTACACAGCGCGCTTGGGGGCCGGGGCCTGCCCGAACACCGCGCGTTCCAGGTCGGCCACGTCCTCCTGGTCGTTGGCCGAAGTGGTGTCGCCCGGCGACGCAGAAGCCGAAGCAGGAGACGATGAGGCCGACGATGGGCTGGTCGAGGGGGCGTGTGGGGGAGAGGCTGCCTCGTTCGGCGTGGAGTCGGGAGCGGATGGGTCGCGCCGAAACTGGGCCCAGAGCGGCTGGGCCTCGTCGCCAGGGTCGGCGTCCACGCTGGTGCTTCGGCGAGGGGCCTCCTGCTCAAACTGTTTCCACATTGGGGTGGCGCCGTCGGATGGGGGGGCGGACGGGGTGTCCTCCGACGCACTGGGGGATGGAGTGGAGGAGGGGGCCGCGTCGCGGTCTTGCTCAGCAGGAGAAAAGTCGGGGTCCGAGGCAGGGGAGGGATCGCGGCGGGCGGCCTCAATCAGGCGCTGGAGTGCAGAGAGGGAGAGGGTGTCGATGTCTTGCTCGCGTTCGTGGGTGTGCAAGCGGTCGAGAATGGGTCCTGCCTCCTTGTCCTTGAAGAACGCGCGCAGTAGCGACAGTGGCACCCGTGCCTGGCCGGTGGCGTGCCGGGCGGTATCGAACAGGGGAGCGAGCAGTTCGCGCCACCGCTCCGGGGAAAAATCGGCCGCCATGCGCTCGTCGATGCGCCGGAGGACGCGCTCGAAGGCCGACGGGGCCAAGCGGTCGCGGTTGCGCTTTGTGGCAAACGCCTCCACCGCGTCCCGGAGGTAATCGTAGGGCTCGAAAAAGCGCATCCGGCGGAGAATTTGGGGCACCGCTACGGCGTCGTCGTCAAAGACGAAAGCCGCCAGCGTGGCGACGGGGCGCACGAGGTGCGCGGTGGTGCGCCGGGTGGCCGTGCGGAGCGTCTCGGGCCACTGGTCGGCCGGCACCTGCGGGTGGTCCGAGATCGCCTGGAAATACGGGTGGGCGGCCTCCTGGACCTCTGGGTGGTCGTGGTTGGCCCAGCGCGACCGGGCCTCCTGCAGGCGGTGGGCTTCCTGCTGGGCCCTGTGGCGCAGCAGCTGTGTCAGGTAGTGGCGCAGCGGGCCCGGCATGGCGTCCGCGGGCCAGTCGGCCGGGCGGTAGGCGGTGTCGGCGGGAAACGCCTCCAGCAGGCGCTCGTGCAGCGGATCGGCGAGCGTGTGGGGGGACATGGGAGGACGAAAGCTGCGAGGGCAGGACGAGGGAGCAGATCGTGTATGCGTGGGGCGGACGGTAGGTTTTGGGAGAATGCGCCCGGGCGGCGGACGCTGGGAGTGCGCCTTTGTCGGCATTTGGTTCGATTTTTCTGTGCGGCCGTGGACAGGCACGGGCCGAAGTCCTACATTCGTATGCGAGCACATTCACACCCCATCGCCCACGCCGCCCGGCTGACGTGTCCCGCTCTCCTTCGCTTCCCGTTCCCCTTCGGTACAGCACGGGCTGGGCGTCCCGGCTGGCGTATGGACTCCTGTTGGGGGTGCTGAGTGCCGCGGCGGTGCTTCTCACTGCGGGGGCCGACCCGACGACACGTGCCGATGCGCTGCGCCTGTGGGCCCTGCTGGGGGCCGGCGTGTTTGCCGTGGCGCCGCCGAATATGCTCTTTCCGGATCCCAATGTCACGACGCTACAGCGGCTCAACTGGCCGCCGATGCGCCTGCTGCACTACCAGGGGCGGCGGTTGCTTCCGCTGGTGGTGCTGCTGGCGGTGCCGGCCGTGCTCCTGGCCTACGCCGATCCCGGCGGGCCGCTTCGCCGCCTCGGACTCAAGACGATGGCCCTGGGGCAAGGGCTGCTCCTGCTGGGGGCCGTGGCGCTGGACAGCTTTGTGCACTTTGCCACGCTGGGAGCGCGGTCGCAAGCCTGGCAAGAGGGGCAGGCGGGGCAGTGGTACGCCCGGGCGGTGGAGGAGCAGGGACAGGGCATCGACCTGCCGCGGGGGCTGGTGCCGGCGCTCTTTGCCACTACGCGCTGCTTTCTGGTGGCGGTGGCGGCGGTGGTGGCCACGGCGGCCGCCGCCCAGGCGGGGCTCGGCCTGCTTGCCTGGGGGCCGGGCCTGCTGCTGCTTGCCTGGGGCGGCCTGCGCCTAACCCGGCGCCGCGTCGCCTACGACCGCGACTTCTACCAGACCACCGCCTTCTACGCCGAAGTGCTGGGCGGCGGCACCATCGCGACGGCCGACCGCGAGCCGGTGCCGTACGATGCGCTCTACTGGGTGCCCCGGCGGTGGCGGCCCGCGGTGTGGGCCAGTGTCCGCCAGCTGGACCGCCGCCTTCCCCTGGGCCGCCTCGTGGCGGTGGCCCACCTCGGCCTGTGGCTTTTCGCGATCCGAGGCGTGGCCCCGGCCGTCATCACTGCCTATCTGCTGGCTGTTTTTGTGGGACAGGTGGCCGCCGGGGCGGTGCTCGGGACGCGCCCCAGCGCCCCGCCCGCCTTCCAGCGGTCGATGCAGTCGTGGCCCGACTGGGTGGGCACTCGCACGTTCGTCAATCTGCGCTGGTTTGGGCCGCACGTGGGAAGCCTCGCGCTCGTGGTGCTGTTTGGAGACACCTACGGCTGGGCTTGGGTCGGCACCTGGGCCGCCGTGCACCTTGGCCTGTCGGCGGTGGGGGCGGTGGCGGTCACGCTCGCGACGGAGGGCCGCGCCCGCGCCACGGCGTGACCCGCGATGCCTCCGTACCTGCTTCCTCAATCCGGACTGCCTCATGGCTGCCTCCCTTGCGCTCGACGCCCTGACCAAACGATACGGCGACGGCCCACCCATTCTCAACGGCCTTTCGCGGTCGTTCGCCCCCGGCACGCTTACCCTGCTCGTCGGGCCCAACGGGGCGGGCAAAACCACGCTCCTCCGCCTGCTCGCGGTGCAGGCCTATCCCACCAGCGGCACGGTGCACTACGGCGATCTTGACGTCCACGCCCACCCGTACCGCTACCTGCAGCACGTGGGCCTCGTGCACGCCGGCCCGGACCTGCCGGAGCACCTCACGGCGGTGGAGCTGCTGGAGTGGATTCTTCGCAGCCGCGGGCAGTGGGACAGCGCCGGCGGCGATGCCCGCATCGCGGCGGTGCTGGATCGCCTCCGCCTCGACGAGCGCCGCTCCAACCTGATTGGGACTTATTCGAGTGGCATGGTGCAGAAGGCACAGGTGGCCGCTGCGTTCGTGGCCGAGCCGGCGGTGGTGCTGATGGACGAGCCCCTCCGCAGCCTCGACACCGCCACGACCGAGGCGACGGTCGAGCTCCTGCGTGAGTTTGTGGCGGACGGCGGGCTTGCCATTGTGGCCAGTCACCTCACGGACGCGCTGCGCCCTCACGCCGATGAGGTGGTGCGCCTCGGAGAGAGAGAAGAGCGTGGACCTGTCGCCTGACTGCGAGGGGGCGCCGACGTTCTGTCGATTGCAGCGAGGACGGGCCCTACGGCGCCGCGGGCGCGGGAGTGGCACTGGGAGCGAGGAGCGGCCGCGCGGCCGCCCGTCGCCCGTCGTTCGGGGCCGGTTCCAGGTCGAGCACCGCACACATCAGTTCGTAGAGGTGGAGGAGGGAGAGTTGCTCCACCGTGGTCGACGCCCGGAAGGCGGGTCCGTGGGCCACGAGAAGGGCGTGCATGGTTTCGTGTCTGGGATCGTAGCCGTGGGTCCCGCCCCCGTCCCAGTCCGGGTTGTTCGCCATCCAGCGCCGGGTGCGGAGGCTCCACCGGTCGTCGGCCACGGCGATGACGGACGGAATGCGGCGGTGGCCCTCAAAATGGAGGGTGTCCGGGAGCCTGCCGCGCCGGTACGCCGAGAGGTGCGGGGCCCGGTCCAGCGCCGTCACCACCGAGTCGACCGACACGCCGGAGCGGGGCTCCATCATCGCCACCGGGTTCCGGGCCGTGAGCCGCACGTCGTCGAGATCGATGTAGTCGTCGAGGACGATGGTGCGGTCCCGGGCCGTGGGGCTCATGCCGTGGTCGGAGGTCACCATGAGGTTCACCGCGTCGGCAAGGCCCCGTGCGGCGAGCCCGTCGAGCAGGCGCTGGATGAAGCCGTCGACCTCCCGCAGGGCCGTGGCGACCGAGTCGGAGCGCGGGCCGTAGTAGTGGCCTTTCGTGTCGACCCGACTGAAGTAGAGCGTGATGAGGTCGGGGCGCGTCTCGGCTGGACGATCGAGCCACTCCAGGGCCTGATCCACACGGGTGGTGCCGGGCACGCTCTCGTCGTACCGAAACCATTCAGAGGGCCGCACGCCCTGGATCGGCGCCTCGGACCCGGGCCAGAAGTAGGTGGCCGCGGTGCGTCCCTGCTGCTCGGCGGTCACCCAGATGGGCTCGCCGCCCCACCAGTCGGGGGTTTCGACCGCGTCCCGGTCGCTGAGGCTGAACGTCGCGTCCATCACCGGGTCGTACATCGTGTTTGCGATGATGCCGTGGTGGGAGGGATAGAGCCCTGTGACGGTGCTGTAGTGATTGGGGAAGGTCTTGGTGGGAAAGAGGGGCGTTAGGCGCTTCACGTGGGTGCCCGCGTCCGCCAGGCGGGACAGGGTGGGCGCCTCGTGCAGATCGAGATAGTCCCACCGGAGGCCGTCGATGGAGATGACGATCAGGGGCGCCGGGGCCTCCTCCGCGGCCGGCGCCGAGGAGGAGGGGGCGGTGGACTGGCAGCCGAGGCCAAGAACCGGACAGATCAGGAGAAGGACGAGCGTCAGCGGGCGTCGAAGCGGCATCGGCGACGAGAAGGCGGAGACATAGGCATGCGCATCGACCCAAGATAGGTACCGCTCGGCACGGTCGTGTAAACCGCGGAGAAAGGATGTCCCTCAGTCGGCGGGCCGGCAGTATGCGGCCGTCGAGTACGTGGCCTGGAGGACGGCGGCCTCGCCGGGCCGCAGCACAAACTCGCTCGGCCCCACCTCGTCGGTCGCTGGGTGCCAGTCGTAGGTGTAGCCGAGGCCCGTGAAAGGATACCCGTCCGGACCGTAGGAGGTCGCCTTCAAGCCCTGAAACCATTCCTGATGCGCGTCGCTGATCCGCACGTGGGCCCGGGGCTTGGGCGTACGCAGTTCGCACTCGCGGTCCGTCACCTCTGGGTCGGGGCAAGGGCGCACGAGGGCCTGCGGGCGCACCCAGAGCTCGACGAAGCGGTCGTAGTTCGCGTCCGGCGGGAGGCCGAGACGCTGGGCGAGGCGGAGCTGAAGCCGGTCGCCGGTCCGGTCGGAGGCCCGGCAGAAGCGCTTGAGGGCGGGCGCGGCCGTCACCCACACGTCCTGGTCGGCCGTCACCGTATCGCCCGCCGCCGCACTGGGCAGTGTCCCGCTGCCGCCCCAGGTGACCACGAGCACCTGCCGCGCCGTGTCGCCCACCGTGCGCCACACAAGCGCGTCGTTGTGCGGCACGAGGGGGGTGAGCGCAGTCGTGATCTCCGACGGCTCGGCGGTCCGCGCATCCTGGATGGCGGCCCGGTAGCGCGCTTCCGGATCAGGCTCCGTGACGGACGCGGTTCCGCCACAGGCCGCCAGCAGCCCCACTACGATCGCGGCGAGGGTGCCGCGCACCAGACGGGCCCTAGCGTCTCGTTTGCACGTCCACGTGGTTCGCTGCATGCCGTTACTCGCGTCCGAAGATGAAGTACAGCAGAACCCCAAGAAGAGGCATGAAGACAATCAGAAGTGCCCAGACGACCGTGCTGGTGGTGCTGCGCGTGCCGTCCCCGAGCAGGTCCACCAGGGCCACGAGGTCGAGCACGATAATGACGGTGCCCCAGAAGCCCCAGTTGGTGCGCGAGAGGCGCTCGATAAGGGTGGGACCGCCGCAGCCCGTAAGGAGAACGGCGAGGGGCGCGAGCAGGGCAAGCGAGAACGGGCGGAGCCCAGAAGAGCCGTGGTCGGTAGGCATGACAACCAGAGGGTCGAGAAAAAAGAAGCCGTGCACCCAATGTACGAATGAGTGCCCGGAATGGGTACAGGTCCTCGTTAACCGTTCGCGTGCTCAACGTTTCCGCATTTTTGCGGAACCACCGTCTGCCTCCGGTGCGTTTCTGACACCTCGCTTCACCCCGCGACAAATAGGATTCATCCCGCCCCGATGCGCATTGGCCACCTCGACTTTGACGACCGGCCCCTCTTCCTCGCGCCCATGGAGGACGTGA
>CAZFJR010000100.1:0-11095 GCA_964519235.1 uncultured Salinivenus sp.
GAGGTCAATCCGAATCACGAGCGTGTCTCCGGGCGCATCGGGGCGGTGTGCCCGGAGGAGCACTTCGTGCATGCCCGGCGCGGCGTCTGTGGGGATCCAGGTGAACGATCGGCCGGCAGCGCCGCTCAGGGCGGGGCCGCGGAGGAGGGTGTAGCGGGCGACCGTGCGGCCCGCCAGCGTAGGAGGCAGCGGGAGGAGGAGCGGCGTCCCGGGTTCCGCAGTGGCGCGCAGAGTATCGGTGGACGGCGCCCCCGGTGCAACCCGCGGTGCGGTTGCAGGTTCGAAAGGCTCGACGGCCGTCCGCCCCTGTGGACCGACCGGGCCGAGCATCCCCAGAGCCAGAAGAACAAGGGCGGTGCGAGGCAGCAGCGTCATCAACCCACCTGGTGTGATGAACACTCATCGACAGCGTGTCCTATACCCAGCGGGGAGAGCGGTGTTGCTTCTCGCGATGGGCCTCGTCGGAGTCGGAGGGCTTCCCGGGGCGGCGGCGCAGACGTCTGTCTCCGCGTCCGTTCCGGCGGCGGCGCAGTGGCAGCTGGTGCTGGACGGAGCGCGTGCCGCCTGGCCCGATACTGTCCAGACCGCCTCCGCCGATCGTGTACGCCCGGTGGCCCGCCGCGTCCTGCGTCATTTTCGGCGCCGGGGCCGCTACTACGCCCGGGTCGATTCGGCGGTTGTGGACACGAGCGCGGCGCCCCCCTCCGTGCGCCTTCACGTCCACCGCGGCCCGCGGGTCCGCCTCGGCGCGCTCCGTATCGTGGGCGACAGCGCCCTCTCGGCCAACGAGCTGCGCCCGCTGATGCAGACCGAGATCGGCGAGCCGCTGCGCCGACGCCGCCTGGAGGCCGACATCCAGGCGCTGCTGGACCGGTACGAGCGGGCGGGCCATCCGCTTGCCCAGGTGCGCGTGGCTGAGACGCGACTCGTGGCAGACGCGCCGCCGCACCTGCGCATCACGCTTCGCATCGACGAGGGGCCACGGCTCTGGCTCCGCCGCATTGAGGTGCCCGACGATGCCCGCACGTCGCCGGAGCTGCTGGCCCACCTGGCGGGCCTCGATGCGGGCGATCCGCTTCGCAACTACGACCCGGACGGCCTTCGGGAGCGGCTTCAGGGGCACGACATTTTCGAGCGCGTGGGGCCGCCGGAGCTGCGCGTGGCGGAAGACGGCGGCGCGGTGCTCCGCATTCCGGTCGACGAAGCCCCGCCGGGCGCGTTCGACGCGGTGCTGGGGTACCTGCCGCCATCGCAAACCCGAGAGTCGGGCCGGCTGGTGGGCAGCGGCCACCTGCTCCTGAAGCACTTGTTTGGGGGCGGCCGTCGGGCCGCGTTTGCGCTGGACCGCCGCCCGGGGCGCACGAGCATCTTCGACGTGTCCGTGACCGACCCCTATCTGCTGGGCCTCCCGCTCCGCATTGCTGGGCACTTCCGGGGCGAGCAGCGCGACTCCACGTACGGAGAGCGCGTGTACGAACTGGAGGGCGGGTACCGGCTGGGCACCGGCCTGGAGCTGACGGCCACCCTGAGCCGCGAGGTGGTGCGGCCCGGGCCGGCGGGCACGGCCTTCGTGGGCGGGCGGCAGCAGATTCCTCGTGCCACGACCCTCTTCTACGGCGGGGGCGTGCGCTTCGAACAGATCGATCGGCCCGAAAACCCGCGTCGGGGCCTCGCCGTGCGCCTGCAGGTGTCGCAGGGGCGCAAGGAGCGTCGGCGTGGACGCCTGACGCCCCAGGGAGACACCACACGAGCGACCGAGGACCTTCGGCAGGAGCGGGTGCAGGGCCGCATTCGCGCGTACCTCCCGTTGTTCGACCGGCAGGTGCTCGCGCTGGGGGGGGAGGCGTCCGTGCTTCTCAGCCGCGACTACGACCGGAGCGACTTGTTTCGGCTCGGGGGCGCCACGTCGCTCCGCGGGTACGACGAAGATCGGTTTCTGGGGAACGCGGTGGCGCGGGGGCTTCTGGAGTACCGTCTGCAACTCGACCGCGCCTCGTACGCCCACGCCTTCGTTGATCTCGGCTACGTGGCGCGTCCCGCCCTGGAGGACACCCGCGCCACGCGGGGGTGGCACCCCGGCTACGGCCTCGGTGCCCACCTCCAAACCGCCATCGGGCGCCTTTCGGCCACCTACGCGCTCAATCCCGACGTGCAAAGCCCCGCCAACGGACGCGTGCACCTGGGCCTGTCCGTAGGGCTCTGAGAGGCTTCTGAGAACTGGGGGGGTGGGAAACCGGAGCGCGAGCGCCGACGCACGAGTCAAGACCGCACGAGTCAAAACAAGGCGTAGGGCACGCCTCTGGTCACTCGTCCGCGCCGCAGGGCCACTCCGCCACCGCGGCCGGCGAGAGGGCGTGCCGGGTGGCGTCCAGGACCTGCGGCACGCGCTCGCCCCGGGCGGCACGAACCCACTCCCACACCGGCGCTCCGTCCGCCGTCACCTCCACCACACGCCCCGCCTGCGCCTCCCCCAAAAGCAGGTTGCCGTTTGGGAGGGACTGCCACGTGCCGCCGGCTTCCGTGTAGAACGGCCCCGAGCGTGCCGTCGGAAAGCGCACGCTCGTGGAGTCGGAGGGCAGGTGAAGGACGACGATCCGACTGCCCCCGAGCCGGGTGCCTCGCGCCGTGCCGTCGGGCCGGTTGTCGAACACGCCGATGCGGCCGTCGCCGAGAAAGTCGGGATCGTGCTGGCGCAGAAACGGAGCCTCGGCGTGCCACCGCACAGCCTCCGTGTCCGGATCTACGACGAGCACGAGGTGGAGGTCGCGCAGGGAGACCAGGAGGTCGCCCGCGTCGAAGCGCGGATACGCGTCGGCCATGGAAGCGGGGAGGGGCTCCACGTCATTGACGTGCAAGAGCTCGCCCCGGGGCTGTGGGCCGTGGGCCCGGAAGAGGGGCGCCGCCAGGCCGTTCTCGAAGAGCAGAGGAAGTAGATCGATCGTGCGCAGCACCTCTCCGGTTGCGGACACACGGAGGAGCTGCTCCGGCATGGCCGCGTCGCCCAGCGGCCCCGTCGCCCGTCCGGGAATCTGGGCGGGGATCCAGAACGAGCCGTCATCGGCCCGAGTGACGGCGTGATGGGTGCGTTTGGGCAGGCGCCAGCGCACAGTGCCGCAGGGGCCCAGGCGGACAGTGCCCACGTATTCCAGATTCACAACAAGATCGCCGTCCGGCAGCAGATGCGTTCCGTGCACGTAGCTCCGCGCCGCGAAAAGATCCGCGTCCAGCGTCCACGTGTGCAGAACGGCCCCGTCCTGGTCGAGAAGGCGCACCTGCGGCTGCCAGCCGTCGGCGGGTTTCCAGAGCGAACTCACCAGCGTGACCCCCGGCTGCACGGCGTCGGGGCGCAGGGTGCGCGCGCCCTGCCGGTCGTACACCCGAGGGACGCGGTACGAGAACGGATTGTCAGTGAAGAGCGCCTCCGCCTGGCTCCACGCCCGCTGCGCGACCGAGCTCGGCACCCAGCCCCACTGGTTTGCCGCCAGGCCGTATCCCATCGCCAGAACGGCCACGGACACTACGAATCCGGCCCTTGCGAGCGTGTGCACGGGCATTGGAAGAAGCGATGAGGCAGAGGTGGGGGATATAGCAGGGCGAGCAAAACATCGTTCCCACTGGGACGCATCGTCGAGGGGGCGTCGTTAAGGAAGGCGGTGGGCTACGCTGCGTCGGCCGGCTCCGCTTCCGCCGGGGGCGCAGGGTCGAATGCCACCTCGATCCAGTCGGCCAGCTCATCGCGCACCCGCCGGAAGGCAGCCCGCTTTTCCGCGTCGGAGCCCGTTACGGCCGAGGGGTCGTTGAAGCCGCGGTGCAGGTTCTTCTTGCGGGCAGAGACGAAGGGGCAGGCCTCCGCCGCGTCGTCGCACACGGTGGCCACAATGTCGAGGCGCGCGCCGGTGTGCGCCAGCAGGGCGTCCGCCGTATGGTCCGAGAGGTCGATCCCAATCTCGTCCATTACCGCCACGGCAAGCGGGTGCACACTGCCGGGGCGGGTGCCGGCACTGCGCACCTCGTAGCGGTCGCCGTAGCGGTCGCGCAGGAGCCCTTCGGCCATCTGCGACCGGGAGGAATTGTGGGTACAGACGAAGAGAACGGTGTCCATAAGACGTTGGGATGTTGGCAGGGTGAACGTTGAACGGTCTCGTGTGTGCACACGCTCCGGAACACCGCACCGGGCTACGGAGCATCGAGCCCGTCCACGGCGGTGTCGCGGAGGGCCGGGCGGTCGCTGCGATCGGTCTGCCGGTCCTGCTGTCCATCCCGGGAGTGCCCATTCTGAACGCCCGGGCGACGCACAGTCGTGGGGCACACGTCGCCCACGTTGTCGAAGGAAGCCGGGCCCACCGCCGCGCCGAAGTAGCGGCGCTGTGCCCAGAGGGCCACGTGCACCAGCCCCACGAGGACAGGCACCTCCACGAGCGGGCCGATGACGGCGGCAAACGCCTGCCCGGAGCCAATGCCGAAGACGGCCACGGCCACCGCAATGGCGAGCTCAAAGTTGTTGGAGGCAGCCGTGAAGGAGAGGGTCGTTGTTTTCGCATAGTCGGCGCCGACCGCTTTGCCCATCCAGAACGTGACGGCAAACATGGCGAGGAAGTACAGCGCGAGCGGCACCGCGATGCGCAGCACGTCGAGCGGCAGGGCCACAATGCGGTCCCCCTGCAGGCTAAACATGGCCACGATCGTCGCGAGGAGGGCGATGAGCGTGAGGGGGCTCACCGCCGGGATGAACGTGTCTTCGTACCAGTCGCGCCCTTTCCACCGCGTGCCGGCGAAGCGGGAGGCCATGCCCGCGACGAACGGAATGCCGAGATAAATCGCCACGCTCTCCGCTACGGTCCCGAACGCGATGTCCACCACGCTTCCCTCCAGCCCCAGCAGCGGCGGCAAGACCGTGATGAAGACCCAGGCGTAGACCGGGTAGGTGAGGATTTGAAAGACGCTGTTGAAGGCGACGAGGCCGGCGGCGTACTCGTTGTCCCCCTCCGCCAGCTCGTTCCACACGATAACCATCGCGATGCAGCGGGCCAAACCAATCAGGATCAGGCCCGTCATGTACTCGGGATGCCCCCGCAGGAACAGCACCGCCAGCCCGAACATGAGCACGGGCCCGATCACCCAGTTTTGCAGGAGGGAGAGGCCGAGGATTTTCCCATTGCGGAAGACCTCCCCGAGCTCCTCGTAGCGCACCTTCGCCAGCGGCGGGTACATCATGAGGATGAGGCCAATGGCGATGGGCACGTTGGTGGTGCCCACCGAGACGCGATCCCAGAACGCGTCGATGCCGGGGACGAGCGCCCCCAGCCCCACGCCCGCGATCATCGCGAGCAGAATCCAGAGCGTGAGGTAGCGGTCGAGCGTCGACATCTGGTCGGTCGGCGCACGGTCAGTGGTTGGAGCCATCGGGCGAGAAGAGCGAGAGTTTTGTGGCGATGCCAGTGAAACGAGCAGGCGGTGGGTTCAGCAGCAGTCCGCGGCGGTCGGGGAGAGGTCGTCGAAGAACGCCCCGAGATCGTCCTCCAGCGCCGCCACCGCTGCGGGATCGAGGCAGTAGCAGGTTCGGGGGCCGTCGACGCTCCCCTGAACCAGCCCCGCCTCTTTTAGCGCCTTCAGGTGCTGGGAGACCGTGGACTGGGCCAACGGCAAATCGGCCACGATCTCCCCACAGATACACTCGTCGCGCTCCGCCAGAATCTCGATGATCGACAGGCGGGCCGGGTGGGCCAGGGCCTTTAGGCGGCGGGCCAGCTGTGTGGAATCGGTCTCGAACGCGGAGTCGGCGGCAGCAGGCATGGCGGGCAGGCATTTATCGTACATCGCAATTGAACGATAAAACTATCGAGTGAGAGATGCAAGAGGGGCTTCACAGTGGTTCCGCCTCCAGCCCCCAAGGGCGGCCCGTATGCCTCCCGAGGTTCGCGGAGAGCGCCCCGGGGCCTCTCCTTGCAAAAGAGCCCCGCCCCGAACCCTCGGCCGGGGACGTTCATTGATTGTGCAGCGTGCAAGCTTCCGTGCCCAGCGTCGTTTCCGCATGACCACCAACTTCTACGCCCCGCCGTCCGCCCTCCGAGGGCAGCGCGTGGTGTTGCCCGCCGAGGAAGTGCGGCACGTGCGCACCGTGCTTCGGGGAGAGGAGGGCGACGAAATTACGGTGGTGGACGGGAGGGGCGGTTGGTACCGCGTGGAGATCACCCATCTGACGCCCGAGCAGGGGGTGGGGACGATCGTGGAGCAGCGAAAAGACGTGGGGGAGCCTGCCGTGGACGTGACTGTTGGGCTCGGCGTGCTGACGAAGCGGTCCCGCTTCGAGACGTTCGTGGAGAAGGCCGTGGAGTTGGGCGTGCGGCGCATCGTCCCGCTGCGAACGGAGCGAACCGAGCGCGACTCGGTCCGGGAGGAGCGGCTGCGCAAGGTAATGGTGGCGGCGATGAAGCAGTGCCGCCGCAGCCGGCTGCCGGGCCTCGCACCGCCGCAGTCGCCCGCAGCGCTGGTGGAGGCGGCGGAGACAGAAAGGACACTCGTCTGCCACGCCGGCGGGGAGGCAGTCCCGATCTGGCAGGCCGTAACGGAGACACGGCGGACAGCGTCGGCGCTGGTGCTTGTGGGCCCGGAGGGGGGCTTTGCGCCCGCGGAAGTTTCGTCGATTGTGGGGGCGGGGGGCACGCCCGTGTCGCTGGGAGCGCGTCGGCTGCGGGCAGAGACGGCAGGGCTCGCGGCGCTGCACGCGGTGGTGGGGGCGCACGGCGCCGCCGAGCCCGGGGGCCAGAACAGGCAGTCCGGGTGAAAAACAGTCCGGCGGGGAGCACCGCCCTCCGTGCCTCGTAGCTTGTCAGGTGTCATCTGCGACTGGGAAAGCGCGAGGCGAGAGTGTGTGGCAGTCGTTGTTGCAAGTCACGGCCGCCGAATTCCGCTTCCCGAGAGCCCGCACTGCAGAAACGAATGCTTGAACCCGCACCGCATCACCGCCGGACCGTCACGCCCCCGATTGCCCATGGCCGACCTCACCGAAACGTCCCTTTCGTCCGAGCAGCTCGTCGACGGGGTGCTGTTGAAAGCCTTTCGGGACGAGGTGCGCCTGCCCGACGACGAGACATCGGTCCGCGAGTGGATCGATCACCCGGGGGCATCGGCCATTGTGCCGCTGTTCGAGGATGGACGGACACTGCTCGTGCGGCAGTTCCGCTACCCGCCGCGGCGCACCTTTTTGGAGGTGCCGGCCGGCAAGATCGACGTGGCCGGTGAGGAGCCGGAAGAGGTGGCGGCGCGGGAGCTGGAGGAGGAGACGGGCTGGCGGGCGGGGCGGTTTGCGCATGTGGGCGCCGCGTATCCCTGCATCGGCTACAGCAACGAGCAGATTCACGTATTCACGGCCCATGATCTGGAGCGCGGCACGCAGGCACTGGCCGACGGCGAATTTGTGGAGGTGGTGGAGCTGCCGTTCACGGAGGCCCTGGCCCGGGCCCGGCAGGGGGACCTAAAAGACATGAAAACGGTGACGGCCCTGGTGTATGCCGCGGCCCACCTGAACGAAACCTCTTCGCCGTCGTAGCCTTTCAGGCTACAGCAGGCCAAATATATGTGCCTATCGTGCACGCCTCGTGCCAATCAAGATTCCCTACGGAAAAGCCGGACGTCAGTTATGTTTTCCTTCATGGTCGTCGTCATCGCGCTGATCGCGGCCGTTATGATTTTGGTTATCCTTATGCAGAGCGGCCAGGGCCAGGGGCTCTCGGGCATCGCCTCCGGCGGGGCCACGCGGCAGGTTCTGGGCACGCGCCAGGCGCCCGACACGCTGGAAAAGGCGACCTGGACCCTCGCGGCCGTCTTCATTTCCGCCTGCGTCATCACCAACTTCTTTATCGACACCGGCGAGCGGGAGAGCGTGATTCAGCAGCGGGCCCAAAACAACCCAACGCAGCAACAGCAGGCGCCCGGTGGAGGGCAGGGCGGCAATCAGGCTGCGCCGCTTCCGGGCCAGAGCGGGCAGGGCGGCGGAGGTGGGCAGAGCGGTCCGGCCCCGCAGGGCGGAGGTGGGGGCAACTAGCGCTTTTCCACGTCTGAAAAACGGCAAAGAACACGACAATGGCGAGGTGCCCCTTGGGGTCACCTCGCCGTTTTTGATTCGGACATCTCGGCTCGCTGGGAGCCCGACTGAGTCGGTGCGCAGAGAGAGGGGGCACCGACAAAAGGCCTGAGTGCTTCCGGCATTGACGAAAAGAAAGGGAAAGACAAAAAGCGGCAGTCCCGGCTGGGGGACTGCCGCTCGAATTCAGGCGGCGTGTGAACCTGTAAGCCGAATTTGGTCTGTCCGCCCCGGTGCCGAGCCGAAGGGCGGAGCCGGTCATCATCTATCTGGAGCGCCCGTTGCCGAGCGCCTCAAGCGGCCTACCTGCACCGGCGCTTGGCGGGCAGCCTGTTCCCGAGATTCCTGGGAACCGGTGCGACTTGGCCTTTCACCCCGTGGGGTTTGCATGGCCGCTCCTGTTACCAGCAGCGCCGGTGCGCTCTTACCGCACCCTTTCACCCCTTCCCCCTCCGACCGAGGCCGGAAGGGCGGGACTGCTCTCTGTTGCACGTGCCGTCGCCCCAACCGTAGTCGGGACGCCTTCCCGTTAGGAAGCACGGTGCCCTGTGGTGTTCGGACTTTCCTCACCGCCGCCTTGCCAGAGCAGGAATGCCTCTCCAGCGAGCCGACGGAGCGATGCCCCGGTTCACACCTCAGGGCGTTACACCATGAGGGGGCGGAAAAGGTCCCGACCCGCCCTCCGGTTCCGTGCAGCTGTTCTAGGGCACTCCTGTTGTCCGGGACCCCGGGTTGGGCGTGAATCGGGGGCGCCGGAATTTCGGCGCAGGCGGTTGCTGCGTACGAAGGCCAGAGGGGCACGCAAACACACAAAAAGCGCAGCGGCCCAGGCGGGCAGCTGCGCGTCTACAGGTCGAGCTTTTTCTTCATTTCGTCGACCGTTTCGTTGTAGAGATCCTGGTCGACGATGATGCGCCCGGTGTGCTCGCAGGCCACGATGGTTTTGCGCTTCCGAATTTCAACCTGTCGCTGCGGCGGGACGGCAAAGCCGGCGGCGGCGCCCCGCTTGAGCGGGACAACGGCCCGGCCGTCGCGAAGGCGATCGCGGAGCTTAGAGTAGGCCTTGAGGTATCGGCTCCCGACCTTCTCGGCGGCCTCCTCACGGAGGTCTTCGAGGGTCTGCTCCTCATCTTCCGTGTCCTCGACGACCTCGTCGAGCTCGTCGCGCTTCTCGTCGAGCACCTCCTCCAGCTCGTCAAGGCGCTGCTGCGTGTCTTCAACGGCCGCCTCGTTCGACTCGATGGTTTCTTCGGCCTCCTCGATGGTTTCTTCGGCCTCGGCGATGCGCTCTTCCTGGCTTTCGATCTCCTTCGTGAGCGCGTCGAACTCCCGGTTGTTGCGGACTTCGAGCTGCTGTTCCTCGTACTTCTCGATCAGCCCTTCCGCCTCTTTGATGTCGAGTTCGGCCTGCCGCTTCGCCACCTTTTGCTCCTGCATCTCCTCCTCGTAGTTTTCGAGGCGCGTCTCCAGGCCCGCCTTCTCGTCCTCCAGGTCGCGGATCTCCTCGGGAAGGTCGCCCCGCAGCTTCTGAATCTGGTCGATCCGGTTGTCGATATGTTGCAGCCGGACCAGGGCGCGGAGCTGGTCTTCCACGTCCGTCTTTTTCTTTTGGGCAGTCGGCATGGACTAGTTGTTTTTAATCATACGAGCGCGGATGAACACCATTCAAGAAGTACATTTGGGGCAGGCGGAGGTTCGTACCGCCGTTCAGGACTTCTTCCATTTCGTGCAAAAACACGGGGGACAGGTTGCCAAACCGTTAAGAAGGGACCCTGGAGGGAGGGAGCAGACACTCCTGAGTATTGCGTGTTTCGTATCGCGGGGGATAGGCAGCCTCAGCTGGGGCAGAGCAATCACGCAATACGCATCACGCAACACGGCTACGTCCGTGATGGCTCTTGACGCCGACGCAGGCAGTAATGCTTAAGAAGAACCACGCCCCGTATCCCCGGCGGGCACGAACGTGCGCATGGGGCTCGTGGTGGTGTCGGTGCGGTGCCAGTCGATGTCGGGGAAGCGGTTGGCCAGCCAGTCCTGGAGCAGCTTTTCGGTAAGGGCTTCGGTTTCGTAGTGGCCGGGGTCGATGAGGGCCATCTCGGGGGCGCCGTCCGTGCCGAGCACGTCGAAGAACTCGTGGTACTTGACGTCGGCGGTCACGTAGGCGTCGGCCCCGGCGCCGCGGGCCATGCCGATGAAGTCGCTGCCGGCCCCACCGCAGACGGCCACCCGTTCGACCAGCGCATCGGGATCGCCGGCGTAGCGCAGGCTGTCCGCGCCGAGGCGAGTGGCCACGCGGTCGAGGAACGCAGAGAGCGGCATCGGGGCGTCGAGGTGTCCCAGGGCGCCGAGTCCGGCCCGTGAGTTCTTTTGCTTCACGGGATAGAGGTCGTAGGCCACCTCCTCGTACGGGTGCGCGCTCTGCAGGGCCGCCATCACTGTCCCCAGATCCCAGCGGGCCACCTCTACCTCCACCTTGCGCTCGCGTGCGGCTTCCACGTCGCCCCCCGCGGTCCCGATGTGCGGATCGGTATCGGCGCCCGGCCTAAAGAAGCCGGTGCCCTCAACGGCGAAGGCGCACGCCTCGTAGTCGCCAATCTGCCCGGCCCCCGCATCGGCCAGGGCCTGACGCACGTCCTCGAACGCGTCCTCGGGCACGAAGACGGCGAGCTTGTAGAGCGTATCCTCGAAGCCGTCGAGAAACCCGACGTCGGTGAGCCCCAGCCGGTCGGCGAGGGCAAAAGAAACGCCCTTGGGGGCGGCGTCGAGGTTGGTGTGAATGCTGTAGAGCCCAATGCCCGCTTCGGCGAATCGGAGGGCGAGGGTGGAGACGTACCCGTCGGCCGTGATGCCGTCGAGCGGCCGGAAGAGGAGGGGGTGGTGGGTAACGACCAGTTCAGCGTCCTGGGCCTTCGCCTCCGCCAGCACCTGCGGCGTGGCGTCGAGGGCCAGCACGGCGGAGGTGACTGCCCGATCGGCGTCGCCCACCTGGAGCCCAACGTTGTCGTAGTCCTG
>CAZFJR010000101.1:0-6837 GCA_964519235.1 uncultured Salinivenus sp.
GGTGACCTCGAACCACGCCCCGAGGCTGATGCGGAGCAGGGGGATGGCGGGCGAGGGCAGGCGGATGCGGCGAAGATCAAGCCCTTCGGCCTCCGCCACGCACCCGGCGCACTGAGACTGCAGGGCCACAAACTCGTCCACCACCTCGCCAGGATACAGCGTGCTCGGGGCCTCGGGCTCAAAGAGCGACGGCGCGTCGAAGGTCCAGCCCGAGGAGGGCTCCAGGGCCCGCACAAACCAGCGGCTCACGATGCCGTACTGGAAGGGCGGTTCGCCGTACGGGCCTTCGGCCTGCGCCCGTTCGATGGCGCGCTCCATGGGCTGCAGCAGCAGCCAGCCGGCCGTGTTAAGGTGGTCGAGGCACTGAAGGGCAGACCACCGCTCGGGGGAGGGGCGGGCCCGCAGCGTCTCCGGGGGCACGTCGGCCGCCAGGGTGCGGACGTCCTCTTGCAGGGCTGCAAAGCCGGACCGGTAGCCGTCGAGTTGCGGGTGCATGAGAGGGCGGATCAGTGGGCAGCCGGTTCCAGCAGGCCGTCATTGACGAGGGCCGTAAGCCGGTCGACAATGGCGTCGGTGTAGAGATGGGGGCGGAGGTCGTCGGCCGGAATCTGCTCGCGCCCCGCCACCAGCCGCGCCACGGGGGCCTGCTCCGGAGGGAGGGAGAGGGCCTCGCCGTTGGCAAAGAGGGTGGCCGAGCCGTCGGTGTGCTCGATGAAGGCGAGCCGCGATACGGGGCCGCGCTGCAGGCCGCGTCCGTCGCGCACCATGTCCGTGAGGGCCGACGCCGAGATGGGCGTTTCGGGCGGCACCGCCTCACGGCCCCGGTCGGGCGTCGTAATGAACGTGCCGAACCAGCGGTCGATGTCGGCATCGTCGCGGACGAGGTCGCGCAGAAGCGCACGCACCGTCGCCCGGGTGGTCTCGTCCAGCGCCCCCGGATGCTCCACCGGCGCACGGTCGGGATCGCCGTAGCGCGCGTCCGGATCGATGCGCTCGAGGGCCGTCTGCAAGAAATTCGCCACGAGGTCCTGGTGCCGGGGCGCCCGGAAGCCGACCGAGTACGTCATGCACGCGTCGTCGGTCGACACGCCGTAGTGGGCCACACGCGGCGGGAGGTAGAGCAGGTCGCCCGGCCCGAGGACGAACTCCGCCTCCGCCTCAAAGTCGGCAAGGATGCGCACGTCGAGGTCCGGCACAATGGTTTCATTTTCCACCGGCTCCGTGCCAATCTGCCAGCGCCGGTGGCCCGCGCCCTGGATCAAGAACACGTCGTAGTTGTCGATGTGCGGCCCCACCGTGCCGTGGGTCGGGGCGTAGCTCACCATAACGTCGTCCAGCCGCCAGTCGGGCAGGAAGCGGAAGCGGTCGAGCAGGGCGCCCACCTCCGGGAGCAGGCGGTCGACCTCCTGGACGAGGAGGGTCCAGTGCGTTTCGGGGAGGGCCTGGAACGCTGCCGGATCGAACGGGCCGTGGCGCAACTCCCACGGATGCGCCCCGCCCTCTTCGAGAATGAGGCGGCTCTCCACGCCGTCCTCGCAGGCCAGCCCCGCCAGTTCCTCCGGCGAAAGCGGCGCGTCAAAGTCCGGCAGGGCATCCCGCACGACGAGCGGCTTTTTCTGCCAGTAGGTGTCGAGAAATTCGGCCGGGGAGCGGTCGCCAAGAAGCGTAGACGTGGGGGACACAGTTTGCATGGGGGGCAACACATTGCCAGGTTCAAAACGAAACGATCGTCCTGTCCGTGGGGGCGTGACGATCCGTTGTGGTGCGAGAGTCGGGAAGCCCGAGAGAGGGCCGTTTCGATGCCGACAACGCCGGCCGAGGCGGTCGCCCCACGGCCCGCGCTCCACGGTTCACGCCTCATGGGTCCATGCGCCTCGCTTTTGCCCATCCGCTGTGGAGGCCCGGCCTCCCGTGTGGGCGAGGCGCTCACCCGAAAAGGTACATCAGCCCTTTGATCGCGGGCCACAGGAGAAGCAGCGCCAGGAGCCACGCCACCCAGCGGACGCTTGCAGTGCGCTGCGGAAATTCGTAGCCGCAGTACGGGCATTCCGTCACGTCGCCGGTGTCCTCAAACTCAAGGGCACAGGACGGGCACTCTCGGAGGGACGACATGAGGCGGTGTTGGGCGCATGAAACCGAGCGCGTGGGCAGGCGCGTGGAGCAGCGAACGCAATCAGAGTTGCGAGGCCAGTTCGTTAAGCATCATCGCCACATCTTCTTCGGCCATGTCGTCCGGGTTGGGGCCGGGAACCCCATCGTCCGGGCGCGGGCGGGCCGCGTCGAGGTCAAGCTGGTTGAGGAGCAGGGCCGCCACCCCGGTGGCTGCGGCGGACACGAGCAGGGCGCGGAAGACGGTACGCATGGGGACGAAAGGGAGCGTTCAAAGAGCAAGCGTCTCCATGAACGGCACGGGCCCGGTGGAGTTCGCGCTCCGAGCGAACCTGAGAGGGGCAGGCAGGTTCAGAATACGCCGGGCATTTTGGGGCGTCTCGCTCCCGCCCGGCATGGCGCGCACCACGCCGCCCCCACTCCATGCGCTCTTTCCAGGCCCTCCAACGCTGCCCCGCCATGCGCCGCCCGTTTCTCATTCTGCTGGCCGTCCTCGTTGGGGTCGGAGGCACAGCACCGGACGCCTCCGCCCAATCGTCCCCGACCGTGCCGGTGGCCCGCGTGAAATACGACGGGGGCGGCGACTGGTACAGCGACGAAGAATCGCTGACGGAGCTGTTCGCGTTTGCGCGCCAGCACACCCTTCTCGATTTGGGACCGTCCGAGGATGTCGTAGAGCTAACGACGGACAAGGTCTTCTCCTACCCGTACCTGTACCTCACCGGGCACGGAAACGTCACGTTTTCGGCCGCCGAGGCCGAGCGCCTGCGCCGCTACCTGCAGCAGGGCGGCTTTCTGCACATCGACGACAACTACGGCCTTGAGAAGCACGTGCGCGCCGAGCTCAAGAACGTCTTTCCCGACAAGACGCTCGAGGAGGTGCCGTTCGACCATCCCATCTACCACATCCGCTACGACTTTCCCAACGGGCTTCCGGCCATTCACGAGCACGATCCGGAAGAGGCGCCCACAGGATACGGCGTGTTCGCCGACACGGGTCGGCTCATGGTGTTTTTCTCCGTCGAGAGCGATCTGGGGGATGGCTGGGAGCCGGCCTCGGTGCACAACAATCCGCCGGAAAAGCGACGGGCGGCCCTGCGGATGGGAACGAACGTGTTGGTGTACGCCATGACGCACTAACGCCTCGAGGCCCTCGCGGCTTGCTTCTCCACGATTCGTTTTGCGCAGTCCTGAGCCGGTATGCGACGCCTACTGACCCTCGCTGTGATTGTGACTGCGTTTCTGGCGGTGACCAATCCGGGCATGAGCGCGTTTCAGGACTTTGCGCGTGCCCACGCGGCGGACCGCATCCAGAGCGAAATGGGGGGCGGTCCGCTCGCCGACCTGCTCAGTGGGGCCGGGGGGGAGCTCATGGCGGGGCGCGTGCCGGAGCGCACGACCCGAACCTCGTACCTTGTGTGCAGCCTGTACACACTGGACCTCGATGACGACGGCCGCCCCAACGGGCGCGCTCTCGGAATTGCGGGGCAGTTCGTCGTGCTCGAGGAGTTTGCGCTTGAGGACAAGGGGTAGGGCTGCCGTTCGGCCGTTCGGCCCCCAACGCCCCTGATCCGGAGCGGCTGCTCTAACGAACCGGCAACAGAGCCCGCTGCGGCGGGGCTCGGGGGTTCACGTTGTCCCGCCGCGTTCCTACATTGGTACCCTTACTTCACCCCGTTCCACACCGGCATACGGCCCAGGCACACACGCCGAGTCCGCAGGACTGCTTCTCCTCCTTACTGTCCACAACCGACCTTTTCTGATGAGTGCGCTTCGCAGCCAAGATCCTGAGATCTACGACATCATTCAGCAGGAAGTGCAGCGCCAGAACAATGGCCTGGAACTGATTGCCTCCGAGAACTTCGCCTCCCGCGCTGTGATGGAGGCGATGGGCACGGCCCTCACCAACAAGTACGCCGAGGGACTGCCGGGCAAGCGCTACTACGGCGGTTGCGTCCACGTGGACCGGGCCGAAGAGCTGGCCCGCGAACGGGCGCAGACGCTCTACGGGTGCGACTGGGCGAACGTGCAGCCGCACGCCGGGGCGCAGGCCAACAGTGCCGTCTACCTCACCTGCCTGGAGCCGGGCGACACGTTCCTCGGCCTCGACCTGTCGCACGGCGGCCACCTCACGCACGGGTCGCCGGTGAACTTTTCCGGCATCCTCTACAACGCCGAGTACTATGGCGTGGACAAAGACACCGGGCGCATCGACATGAACAAGGTGCGCGACCGGGCCAAGGAGGTGGAGCCGAAGATGATCTCGATTGGCGCCAGCGCCTACCCGCGCGACTTCGACTACGCGGCGTTCCGCGACATTGCCGATGAGGTGGGGGCCCTCCTCTGGATGGACATGGCCCACACGGCTGGCCTCATTGCGGGCGGTGTGCTCAACGACCCCATGCCCCACACCCACGTGGTCACCACCACCACCCACAAGACGCTCCGCGGCCCCCGCGGCGGCATGATCCTAATTGGGGACGACTACGAAAACCCCTTCGGCAAGACAGCGCGCAAGAGCGGCCGCACGAAGCAGATGAGCGAACTGCTCGATTCGGCGGTCTTCCCCGGCACGCAGGGCGGCCCGCTGATGCACGTCATCGCGGCGAAGGCGGTGGCGTTCAGAGAAGCCCTGCAGCCCTCGTTCGCGGACTACACGCAGCAGGTGGTGGACAACGCCCGGGCGATGGGCGCCGAGCTGACGGCACGCGGGTACGACCTCGTCTCCGGCGGCACCGACAACCACCTTGTCCTTATCGACCTGCGCAACAAGGACCTGACCGGAAAGACGGCCGAACAGGCCCTCGAAGCGGCCGGCATCACGGCCAACAAAAACATGGTTCCGTTCGACGACAAAAGCCCGTTCGTCACGAGCGGCCTGCGCCTGGGCACCCCGGCCATGACGACGCGCGGCTTCGGCCCCGACGAGTTTGCCCGCGTCGCCGAGCTGATTGACCGGGTGCTGCAGCGCCCCCACGACGAAGACGTGCAGGCGGTGGTAAAGCAGGAGGTAAACGCCCTCTGCGATCAGTTCCCGCTTTACGACTTTGTCGTGGCGTAAAGCGGAACGCATCCGCGCACCCGGCGGTTCACGAAATGTCATTCGACCACCGCTCCTTCGCCTGCTCCACTCACCCTCGACTCCTGTGTGACCTCATGCCGTCCATGGACCGCGGTACGTTCAGCTCTTCGTCTCGGGCCGATCTGGTTGAGATCGGTCGGCGGCTTTACGAGCGTGCTCTCGTGCGTCGCGAAGATGAGCTGATTACCGACCCGCGGGGACAGCCCATCGGCTGGCTGCTCGACACCCGTGTACCGTCCCTGGACGGTGAGCTGTTTGCGGAGGTGGGGAGCGTGTTGGCCGAGCGTCTCCGTGAGCGTGGCCATTCCCAGGTTGTGGGCTACGGCTTTGGCGCCCACCCGCTTGTCTGTAGCGTGCTTGCCGCAAGCGACGGCGATGCCTTTAAGGGAGGACTCATCCGTGAGGAACGAAAAGAGCATGGGCGGCGTCGCCTCGTGGAGGGGCCGGTAGACCCGAGTGATCCGGTCGTTCTGATCGACGACATCATCAACAGTGGCCGCAGTGCCTCGGAAGCCCTCACGCTGCTGCGCGGGGCCGACTTTACGGTCGACGGGCTGCTTACTCTGTTCAACTTTACGTGGAGCAGCGGCCAGTCGCGCATTGAGGCCGAGGGACTCTGGGTCGATTCGCTGCTCGACCTGAACCTCCAGGACGGCGCAAGTAGCAGTTCGGACAGCGTGTAGCCGGCGCAGTGGGGCCCGGCGCGTGTGCACCGGGGTCCTTCCCTTTGCGGAGCCCGACAAGGCGCAGTGAGAAAGAGACTGTGCCCCGCCGCCTGTCCCGTCCTCCCCGCACCACAATCGTAGTTGCATGCCCGAGGTCCCATCTTCACAGACCGACGCTCCCGCCAGGGTACAGGGCGACGGGGCCCCGCGCAACGAAGCGTCGCCCGACCGGCAAGGGGTAATGCCGTTCCTCGCCCATCTCGAGGAGTTGCGGTGGACGCTGATCAAGGCCGGTGCCGGGGTGCTTGTAGCAATCATCGCTTGCTCGTTTTTCAGCGAGTGGATTGTGGATCGGGTGCTCATCGGGCCCACGCGGCCGGATTTCGTCATGTACCGCGTGCTGGGGCTGGAGCCGGAGAGCCTGCAACTCCTCAACCGCACCATCACCGGCCAGTTCTTCGCCGACATCGGCACCATCATCATCGTAGGCATTATCGCCGGATCGCCGGTGGTGGTGTACTTCCTGTGGAAGTTCATTGAGCCGGCCCTGTACCCGAGCGAGAAGAAGGGAATGCGCTTCTCGGCGGTCTTCGCCACGTTTTTCTTCCTGCTCGGCGTGGCGTTTGGGTACTTCATTCTCACGCCGCTGGCCCTCCAGTTCTTTGCCCAGTATACGCTTTCCGATCAGATTGTAAACCAGTTTGACATCATGACCTACTTCAGCATGGTGGCGTTCTGGGCGCTGGGCACGGGGCTGCTTTTCGAACTGCCGGTGGTCGTGTATTTCCTCGCGAAGGTGGGCATCCTCACGCCCGAGGCCATGCGGACCTATCGCAAGTATGCCCTCATCGCGGTGCTGGCTGTGGCGGCGTTCCTGACGCCCCCGGACCCGATTTCACAGATCATCGTGGCCCTGCCGCTGCTCGGGCTGTACGAGCTCTCGATTTACGTCGCGAAGTGGGTAACACGGAATCGGGCGGA
>CAZFJR010000101.1:6937-11011 GCA_964519235.1 uncultured Salinivenus sp.
GGAGAGGGGGCATATGACTCGCTCACGCCTCACGTCGTCGCTCTTGGGGCTGGCCGTGGCGGTGGCCCTGGCCGCGAGTGTCATCGTCGGCATGGCGGCGTCCAGGGGAAACCTGTTTGAGATCCGTAAGAACCTGCGTATCTTCGGGGCGGTCTACGAGGAGGTGGTCACTGGCTACGTGGACCGGGTGGATCCGGGGCGCCTCATGCAGGTGGGAATAGAGGCCATGCTAAGCGAGCTCGACCCCTACACCGCGTTTCTTGGAGAGGCGGAAAACGCACGGATCGACATCATCACGGAGGGCCAGTACGGAGGCGTAGGGCTGGAGGTGGGACGGCGGAACGGGCGAATTACGGTGGTGTCGCCGGTTGTTGGGGCCAGCGGGTACAAGCAGGGCGTGCGCACGGGCGATGTCATCACGCGGGTGGCGGGCCAAGCCGCCACCGGGCTGTCGGTTGAGGATGTGGAGACGCTGCTGCGGGGAGAGCCCGGCACGACCGTCCGCCTTACGGTGCGGCGGGCCGGCGCCTCCCCGCCTCGCCCCCTCACCCTCACTCGCGAGCAGGTGGAGCTCCCGGCGGTGACCTACCGGGGACGCGTTGGGGCAGACGACCAGTTCGGGTACGTAAAGCTCAAGCGTTTTACCCGCGAGGCGCCCGCGGCCGTGGAACGTGCGCTCCGAACGCTTCGAGAGACGGCGGCGCTCCGGGGCGTTGTGCTCGACCTGCGTGGCAACCCGGGCGGGTTGCTCCGGGCCGCCGTGGGAGTATCGGAGTTGTTTGTGCCGCGGGGCGCCGTGGTGGTATCGACCCGTGGGCGGCAGGACAGCGTGCGCAGCGCATACCGGAGTGACCGCGCGCCGCTGCTCCCCGACGCGCCGGTGGTGGTGCTCGTAAACGGCCAGAGTGCCTCGGCGAGCGAGATTGTGGCGGGGGCGCTGCAGGACCTGGACCGCGGCGTGGTGCTGGGCACAACGACGTACGGCAAAGGGCTTGTTCAGAACGTGCGCTCGCTGCCCCACAACACGGCCCTCAAACTTACGACGGCCCAGTACTACACCCCCAGCGGGCGCACCATTCAGTCGCTCGCTCCTGCGCGGCCCAAGGACGAGACCGGCGTGAAGAGCCGCACGCACGAGACGAAGGCCGGGCGCACGGTGCGGGACGGCAACGGCATTCGGCCCGATGTACGTGTGCCGGCGCCGGCGCCCAGTCCCCTCGAAGAAGCGCTGGCCCGCCAGTCTGTCTTCTTCCGGTACGCCAATCACTACGTTGCCACCCACGACACGCTCGCTGCCGGGTTTTCTGTGGGCGACGTGGACGTGGGGGCCTTCCGCGACTGGATCGGCCAAGAGGGCCTGCAGTATCCCACCGGGGCGGAGCGAATGCTCGACTCTCTTCGGGCCCGGATGATGGAGGGCGACCGGGCACAGGCCGCAGCGGAGGCGTTGGCACAGGCGCTGCAGGCGGCCAAAGACGCAGCCTTTCAGCGCCACGCGGCGGCGCTGAAGCGGCGACTGGCCCGCGAGTTGCTGGCCCGCTACGTGCCTGCGCGCCAGCAGACCGCGGCGCTCCTTCCGGCAGACACGCAGGTGACGGCGGCCACGGACCTGCTCCAGAATCCAGGCCGGTACAACCGGCTTTTGAGACCCACGACTGGGCCGTAAGCTGTGGGTCGTAAGCTGGGGGTGCACATCGCCGGTAGGTCATCCGCAGCGGGTCGTGACGACTGTGTACGTCGCTCGGGGCGGTGCCGGGTTGGCGCATCGGTCCGATACGGGCGTGCCGCGGTGGAGCTTTGCGGGCCTCGCTGTCGTTACTGCAGTACGGCTCATGTGGAGCGTGCTTTCCGAGGTCTGAGGGGGGTGGGGAGAACGGCGGCCGACGTACCCCCGCGCTTCGCTATGTGCTGTTTTGTTTGTGCTGTTTGGTTTCCCTGACACGATCCCTCTCATGTCCCTCTATCAGCGCTTCTTCGCGCACACGCTCGCCTGGGGCGACGACGCCCAGCACCGCATCTATGGTGCCCGCAAGCAGCGCCTCTTCGCAGACCTCACCGGAACTGTCGTTGAAATTGGGCCGGGCACGGGCGTCAATCTTCCGTACCTGCCGGACGATCTGCGCTGGATTGGGCTGGAGCCGAACCCACACTTGCACGGCTACATCCGCGAGCACCTTGCCGGGCGCGCCGTGGAGGCCACCCTGCGCACCGATCCGGCACAGGATACTGAGCTGCCCGCATGCAGTGTCGATACGGTGATCAGCACGCTCGTTCTCTGCTCCGTTCCCGATGTGATGGAGACGCTGGCCGAGCTGCGACGCATCTTGCGGCCCGGCGGACGCCTGCTGTTCATCGAGCATGTGGCGGCCGAGGCCCATACCCCGCTTCACTGGATCCAGCGCGGCATCCGCCCCCTATGGAAAGCCGTGGCGGATGGCTGTCACCCCGACCGCGACACCGGAGCGATGCTGCAGCACGCCGGCTTTTCGTCGGTTGCGTTTGATCGTTTCAGCATCGGTGTCCCGCCCGTATCGCCGCACATCATCGGCGTGGCCACGAAGTAAAGACGAGGCCTACGAGGAACGTCGGCCGCGGCCCGGTGCTTGGGCACGGGGCCACGGGAAAAGACGCCTACCCTGGAACGACCGCAGGGGGCGCGAGGGTACGGCTCGGCAGAGGCACGCGTCTACTTCTCCCGATCAGCCCGCCCGCAATGCCTACAACGCACATTCTTGCTCGCGCAGTAATTCGAAACGCCGACCAGGTGCTTGTCGTCCGGGCAGAAGGGCAGCCGCACACGTTTCTGCCTGGCGGGCACCGAGAGCCGGGCGAGGGCCTGGCGGGGTGTGTGCGTCGGGAACTGCGTGAGGAGCTTGGGGTGGAGGCCGACGTTGGTTCCTACCTCGGCGGCGTGGAGCATCGGTGGCATCGCGATGACACACGGCAGTACGAGGTCAACCACTGCTTCGAGGTCGAGGTGCCGTCGCTCGATGCCGGGACGACGCCTTCCGCCCAGGAGAAGCATCTGTCGTTCCGGTGGGCCGCGGCGGAGTCTCTCGACGAGGCCGCCCTGAAGCCATCACCACTGCGCGCTCTTCTCGCGACACGGACCCACCCAGCCACGCCGTGGTGGGCGTCGACCCTGGAGTAGACGGCCGCAGTGCCCCTGCCGGAATCGGGCCGGCCACGAAGACTGTGCCTGTTCGTGAGGGTGCCGGATTCGTGAGCGTGCTTGGGCCGCCTGGGCCCTCGGCTGCCGAAACGGTCGCTATCCCGAAACGGTCGCCGGACTGCTCGTCACCACAGTGCATACGTTCCCGGGGCCTGACGATGCTGCACCAGTCCCCCGATGCCGCTGTCCGAACGAATGGAGACAAGGCGGCCCCTAACCGAAAACGCCCGTCTCGAGCATCGAGACGGGCGTTTCTCAGAGTCGTCGAAACGGCCGGGAAAGACGCGTTCCGCGCAACGGTTACCACATGCCGTTCGAGTCTCCGGTGCGAGACACGTTGAGGGCGCTAAGGCCCTTCTCCGTCTGCTCGGTCTCGAATTCTACTGTTTCTCCGTCGCGCAGGTCGTCGCTCTTCCCACCGCTGACGTTGCTGTGGTGAACGAACACGTCATCGCCGCCGCTTTCCGGGGCGATAAAGCCGTATCCTTTCTCGCTGCTAAACCACTTTACTGTTCCGCGTTCCATAACGTATCTTGCATTTTGTTGATGCCTCACCCGTTCCGAACCGCAATCAAGGGTGAGGGACCACGTCCCTACCAGCCAAGACGGCACGACAATAGTGATGCGTGTTGAATTGTGACGCGTACTTCACGTATGGGGCTGCCGAACAGTTCCCAGCGGTGGGGCGCCCCGGGTCGTCTTCATGCATTCCCCGTTTGCCAGAGGGGCACTTAGGGGAAACGTTCGGATCTAGGGGCGCAGGCGCATGTATATGGACGCGATATTACCCTCATTGGTGTCCTCCATGTTGACACGAGCACGGGCCTGTAGCTCAGCCTGGATAGAGCATCGGCCTTCGGAGCCGAGTGTCGGGGGTTCGAATCCTCCCGGGCCCGCCCTTG
>CAZFJR010000102.1:0-8402 GCA_964519235.1 uncultured Salinivenus sp.
CGAGCTGGCCCAGGACTTTGAGGGCAACCTGGAGCGCCTCGACGCGCAGATCGAAGACGCCCAGGCCGAGCTGACCGACGTCGCCGAGCGCCTTTCCCAGAAGCGGCGCGAGGTGGCCACCCGCATCGAGGACGCCATCCTCGACGAGCTCGGCACCCTCGGCATGCCCAACAGCCAATTCGAGGTGCGCTTCACCCGCCAGGAAGAACCCGACGGTTGGATTCAGCCCGCGGACGAGGCCGCCAACTACCGGGCGTTCCAGAAGGGCGTAGACCAGGTGGAGTTCTTCATCTCCACCAACGTGGGCGTCTCCCCACGTCCGCTCGCGGAGGTCGCCTCCGGCGGCGAGATCAGCCGCATCATGCTCGCCCTCAAGACGATCCTCGCCAAGAGCGAGCGCCTGCCCATTCTGGTGTTCGACGAGATCGACGTGGGCATCTCCGGCAACATGGCCCGGCGCGTTGGCGAGAGCATGCACGACCTGGCCCGCTACCACCAGATCATCACGATCACGCACCTTCCCCAGATCGCCGCCCTCGGGGACTGCCACTTCAAGGTGGAAAAGATCGTGGAGGACGGCACCACGAAAACCACGATCCACCGGCTCGACGAGGACGAGCAGGCCACGCAGGTCGCCTCCCTCATCAGCGGCGAGGACATTACCGACGCGGCCCTCAAGAGCGCCCGCGAGCTGATGGCCGCCGGGGAACGGGAGGAGTAGCGCGTTCAGGATCCACAAAGAAGCCGGGCCAGCGGGCCTCCCTCCCCGAGGAGTGCTCTACTGGGCGTGAGACCGTGTCTCTTCAGCGTGTGGGCCGTGCTCCGCCGCCACCGTCTCTAGCGCACGGCGGATGCAGGCGATGCCCTCGTCCACCTCGTCTTTGGTGATCGTAAGCGGCGTGCGGAAGCGGATGGAGCGCTCGCCGCAGCCAAGGATGATCGCCCCCTCCTCGTACGTCTGCTGTGTCACGTGGTCGCGGTACTCCGTGGTCGGCAGCGTAAAGGCTGTCATGAGGCCCTCGCCCCGCACGTTGGTGACGGCCGGGTAGTGGTCCGCCAGTTCGTGCAGGCGGTGCTGCAGGTGCTCCCCCACCGCGCCGGCGTGCTGCACAAGGTGCTCGTCCTCCATGATCTCCAAGATGCGGTCGAAGCGCACCATGTCGACGATGTTGCCGCCCCAGGTGGAGTTGATGCGGCTGGGCGTCTCAAAGACGTGGTCGTCCACCTCGTCCAGCTTGTGCCCGGCCAGGATGCCGCAGACCTGCGTCTTTTTGCCGAAGGCCATAATGTCGGGCCTCACGCCCAGGGCTTGGTGGGCCCAGAACTGTCCCGTAATGCCGACGCCGCTCTGCACCTCGTCGAAGATGAGGAGCGCGTCGTTCTCGTGGGCCAGCATCTTCAGGCGCTTCAGAAACGAGGGGCGGAAGTGGTTGTCGCCCCCCTCGCCCTGAATGGGCTCCAGAATAACCGCCGCGATCTGGTCCTCCCGCTCGTGGAAGTGCCGCTTCGCCTGCGTGAGGGCCTTCTCTTCCTCCGCGGCCACACGATCGACCTCGTCCCCGTCGAGCGGGAAGTGCACCTTGGGGTTCGTGATGCGTGGCCAGTCAAACTTCGGGAAGTACATCGTCTTCCGCGGGTCGGCCGTGTTGGTGAGCGACATGGTGTAGCCGCTCCGCCCGTGAAAGGCCTGGTCGAGGTGCAGCACCTGGTGCCCCACCTCGCGCCGATAGCCCTTCTGGTGGTTCTTGCGCACCTTCCAATCGAACGCCGCCTTCAGGGCATTTTCCACGGCCAGCGCGCCCCCGGAAATGAAGAAGGTGTGCGGCAGATACTCGGGAATCCCGACCCGGTCGAAGGTGTCCACAAACCGCGCCATGTGCCCGGTCATGACGTCGGAGTTGGTAATCTTGTTGAGCGCCGCGTCCATGAGCCGCTCCAGAAAGGCCTCGTCGTCCGCCATCTTGGGGTGGTTCATGCCGAGCGGGCTGGAGGCGTAAAACCCAAACAGATCGATGAACGAGCGGTCCGATTTCTGGTCGTGGAGACGCACCCCGCGACTTTCTTCAAGGTCGAGCACCATCGGCATCATCCCCTTTGTGAGGATGTGCTCGGAGAGAAGCTCTTTGACCTGGGCGGGACGGAGCGAGTTGGGGGAGACCGCTTCCATGGGGCAGGAGCCGGGACGATGAGTGATTATAAAGCGCGAGGTATGAATTCACCAGCGCCGGTGGCGTTTCGGGGCGGGCGGAAGTGTCACTCTCTCGTGTAAGCAATGTTGCCCCCGACGATCGTGTAGTCGACTTCGGTGCGCAGGAGTTCGTCGGCCGGCACGGTGAGGATGTTTTGGGAGAGGACCGCGATGTCGGCCAGTTTGCCGGGGGCGAGGGTGCCTTTCGTGTTCTCCTCGAACGCCATGCGGGCATTGCTGAGGGTGTAAGACCGCAGGGCGCGGCGCCGAGATAGGGTTTCGGCGGGGGTAAAGGTGGTGTCGGTGCCGGGGACCTGCCGGACCACGGTGCAGTGGTAGCTCGCCAGTGGGTTGATCCGTTCGACAGGCACATCGGTGCCGTTGCCGACGATGGTGCCTTCCTCCCACAGCGTCCGCCAGACGTACGCGCCCTGAGTGACCCGGTCGGTGCCAAGGCGCTGGTAGTTGTACGGCGCGTCGGAGCAGGCGTGGATGGCCTGCATGGAGGCGATGACACCTAGATCCGCAAAGCGTGGAATGTCGTTGGGGTGCAGGTGCTGGGCGTGTTCGATGCGCCAGCGGAGCGTGTCTCCTTCCACCCCCTCCTGCTCGAACAGGTCCGCAAACAGGTCTAGGCTCTCCCGATTGGCCCGGTCGCCGATGGCGTGCACGGCAAGCTGATAGTCTTCCTCAAGCGCGATCATCGCAATCTCGCGGACGCGATCCATCGGGGTCACGTTGATGCCTGTGTTGGTGGGCGCGTCGCTGTAGGGCTCCAGCATCCAGGCACTGCGGGAGCCGAGCGCGCCGTCGACCGTCACCTCGCCAATCGCGCGAACGGTGAAGTGGTCGTTGGCCGCGCCAACCGTGCGGAGGGCCGCGAGAGAGTCCTGCGTCTCTGGGCGCACCTCGCTCTGCGACAGCATCGCGTACATGCGGATGCCGAGCTCGCCCTCTTCGGCCATCCGGCGGTAGAGCTCGATGGTCTCGAAGGAGGCCCCCTGGTCGTGAAAGCTAGTCACGCCGTTGGCGAGCGCCTCCTGCGCGGCGAGCCGGACCTTCTTCCGCTGCTGGGAGCGGCGCTGGGCCGCGCTCCTGTCACTTTTCGCTTCTTCGATCGCTGTCTGCACAAGCCCCGCGGCGGTCTCTAGGAGCACCCCGGTGGCGCGTCCCTGTGCGTCCCGCACGATGGTCCCTCCGCTCGGGTCGCCCATGCTCGGCCCAATGCCGGCCGCCTCCAGGGCCGCGTCGTTGGCGATGGCGGCGTGGCCGCTGGCGTGGGTGAGGGAAACGGGCGTGTCCGGCGCGACCTCATTCAGCCGCGCGTTCGTCGGGAAGCCCTCCACCGTCCGGTCGGGGGGCGCGCTCCACTTTTCCTGGTGCCACCCGCGGCCCTCCACCCAGGTGCCCTCGGTCGCCCCGGCCGCCGAGTCGACCCTCGTGACGATCTGGTTCCAGGACGAGGTGCCCAGCAGGCCGAGTTGTCGCTGGGCCTCGCCCATTCCCATGAAGTGACCGTGCCCCTCGATGAAGCCAGGGATGGCCAGGCGCCCTTCCAGATCAATGAGGCGCGTCTGGGGGCCGGCATGCTCCATGACCTCGTTGGCGTCCCCGACGGCCAGTACGGTATCGCCCGCCGCGGCAAGGGCTGTCGCCGTCCCGATGTCCTCGTCGAGCGTGACGATCGTTCCGTTGGTGAGGAGGAGGTCGGCGGGTGGGCCGGACGAGCAGCTCGCCAGCGCGAGCGCAAGAACGGCCCCAAGCAGGGGGCGAAGCGACATAGAACAGCCGGGGGCGTGTCTGGAGGGCGCGCAGGCCGCACGAGGCGGGCCGTGTGTAGATTTACGTGTGTAGATTTGACAGTCTCAACATTTCGGCTCGCTCTGTCAAGAAACGCCCCACGTTCCTGAGGCACTCGCCATGACACGGCCTGTGCCCGCCCGGGCAAACGCGGGCATTCCGGAGCCGGGAGACAGCGCTTCAGCCGAGAGACAGCGCCCCGGTCTTCCGAGGACGTTACTTTTTTACAGAGGGGCGCGTCTTCGTAGGTACACGCATCGCTCTTTTGCCCGTCCCCAGTCCATGGTTCGCTCTGCACTGTTGGTGCTTCTTCTCGGACTGCCGATCGTGGAGGGGGCCGCTGCCCAACCATCCCCCTCCGATGCTCCGGGACCCTGGGCCCTGGAGGGACGCCACAGCCTCGCCGTGGGACTGGGGCTGTTCCCGGGCACCCCATCTGGGGCTGCCGGCGGACACGGGTTCCTGGGCGCGCTCTCCTACACGTGCTGGCTTCATGCGGGGTGGGGCATTCAAGCCAGCGCGTCCTTGTTCGACGCCGATGCAGAAAGCGCAGCGTCCGTTACCTCGCTCCTGCTGGGCGCCCGGTATGCCCCCGAGGCACTGGCACTCGGTTCGTTTGTCCGTCCGTCGCTGAGCGGGGCCGTAGGGCCGTACATCCGGTCGGAGTCGGAAGGCGTGCATCGCCGCCGTGCTCCGCGGACTCGGACGGCTTTGGGGGGACGAGCCGACGTAGGCCTCGGCGCGCATGCGTGGGACCGTCTGCGCGCCTCGTACCACGTTGCACCGTCCCGAAAAGATGTGCTTGGGACAGGTGAAACGGCCGGGAGTGCACACCTTTCCTTCGAGCTCGGGGTGGTCTTCGAGGACGGGTAAGAGCCCACGGACACGCGGTCCACGGAGGAACGGGCGGGGCTGGTCCTCGTACGCATCCCTCCGTGTACTCACGCTGGCACTCGCGGGCCGAATGCCCCGGCCCGCCCGACCGCTGATTGACCCTCTTTCCTGCGTATGTCCACCACCGAGACCCGCGACCCGGACACCTCCGAGAACGAACCCACGCTGCCCGGCGAGACGGACCTGGGCGCGGTGGAGCCCGACCCCATTGCCCCCTCCGGGGATGGCGATCCAGGCTTCGTCGAACTGCCCGTTGTTGAGAACACCAACAAGAACAAACGCGGCCAACGCCCCGAGTGGCTTCGCGTCTCTCTTCCGCAGGGGGAGACGTACAAAGACGTGCGGCAGACCGTGGAGGACCATGACCTGCACACGGTTTGCGAAAGCGCCAACTGCCCGAACATGGGCGAGTGCTGGAGCCGCGGCACCGCCACATTCATGATTCTGGGCGACGTGTGCACGCGCTCCTGCGGCTTCTGCGCCGTGAAGACGGGCCGCCCCGACCAAGGCCTCGACTGGGACGAACCCCGTCGGGTGGAGGAGGCGGTCGACAAAATGGACCTCGACCACGCCGTGATTACCAGCGTCAACCGCGACGAGCGGGAGGACGGCGGTGCCCCCATCTTTGCCGAGGTCATCGAGCGTGTGCACGGCCTCGGGGCCACCTGCGAGGTGCTTACCCCCGACTTCCGCGGCATCCGCGAGGCGTGCGACATCGTCTTCGAGGCCGAGCCCGACATTTTCAACCACAACGTGGAAACGGTGCCCAGCCTCTACCGCCGCGTCCGCCCGCAGGCCGACTACGAGCGGTCGCTGACGGTGCTGGAGTGGGCCAAGGCGGAAGGCCTGCGCACCAAGAGCGGCATCATGGTGGGCCTCGGCGAAACGAAGGAAGAGGTCCTGGAGATCATGGACGACTTCGTGGAGATTGGACTCGACGTGATGACGATCGGGCAATACATGCAGCCTACTGAGCAGCACCTGCCCGTGGAGGAATGGGTAGAGCCCGAGGTGTTCGACTGGTACAAGCAGGTGGGCGAGGAGAAGGGCATCGAGCACGTGGAAAGCAGCCCGCTCACCCGGTCCTCCTACCACGCCGAGGAACACGTGTAGGCGCCGCCGACGCGGCAACCGCCGAGTCCCTCGGGGCTCCGGCGTGCCTGAGGCCTCCGGCGGGACGTACGCCGGTCGGCTGCGTTAATTGATCGAGTCACCGCACTGGGGGCGGAGAAAGCGCAGTCGTCTGGGTTGTCCATCCTCCATCTAGATTGGTGCCCCCTCGGCCCCGTGGGCCCACAGGACCGGAATTTGCACCTGCGGGGCCTCGGGCGGACGAACAAACGAGACAAGCAGACCCTGGGGCCGCAGGCGCGGGGCCCCATGCAACGGATCGGCAAGTGTCCCTGTCTGATGGGACACCCGGGACCTTCTCGGTCCTTCCAGTGCCTTCCGCTGCACAACACACTGCTCCCTCATGCCCCACCCTTCCATCCTACTGCGCTCCTTGCTGGCCGCGCTCCTTGCGGGCTTGGCCGTTGCTCCCGCCGCTCAGGCACAGGCCCCCGCCCGCACAGTCAGCGACACAGTTGCGCTTTCGTCTAGCGGAGACGTTGCCGTACACAACCACGAAGGCAGAATTGCGGTCACCGCCTGGAACCGCGATCAGGTCCGCTACGAGGCCCAAATCATGCCGACCGACGAGGACCCCGGCGCCACGAAGACAACGATCCGCACCCGCACGTCGCAGAACCGTCTCCAACTGGCGACCGTGCACGAGGACGGCGACGACGAATCGGTGGTCTTCGGGTTCGACGAAGACGGGTTCCGGTGGGGCGGCATCAATATTCCAGCGGTCCACTACATCCTCACAGTGCCCCGCGGTGCCACTCTCCGCATCGACGACCACGAATCGACGATCGACGTGACGGGCCTGGCCGGCACCCTCCACGTCGACACCCACGACGGACGCCTCAGCGTTGACGAGCACCGCGGCGACCTTATCCTTGAGGCCCACGACGGAACGATGACCGCCTCCGGATTGGAGGGCGACGCAACCCTCGATACGCACGGCAGCCGCATGGGGCTTGTGGACGTGACCGGCCGCCTGTCGGTAGAGACGCACGACGGCACCCTCAACGCCGAGGGACTAGACGGGGGACTCCGCTTCGAGTCGCACGACGGCCGCGCATCGGTGGCGTTTTCCGACCTGTCGGGCAGCGTGTTTGCCGAAACGCACGACGGAAACCTCACGCTCACCCTACCCGCCGGGGCCGGGTTTGTCCTCGACACCGAGTTCACCGACGATGTGGACCTACGCTCCGATATCGATCTGCGCTCCCTTCGCCTCTCCGATGAAGACGAAAAGGGGACCAACTACCGCGGCTCCGTACGCGGCGGCGGACCTACGATTCAGCTCGAGTCCAGCGACGGCGACGTGACGCTCCAGACCCGTTAGAGACTGCCGAGGCGGAGAGGAGATGCTTTCCGCCTCGCCCGCTGCGGGCCCGTCTTGCATCCCCCTCCTTGCATTCAGTCGTTCCGCTTGATACTTAGAGAAGCCCGTGTTTGCGCACGTCCCCGGCCCGCGCGCACCTCCCCCCTCTCGCACAATGCTTCGTGCTCTTCTGTTCTGGCTCGGTGGTCTCGGGCTCCTGTTTGGGCTTGGCCCCGAGGCGGCCTGCACGCAGCCGTCCCCGTCGCCCTCCGTGCGAAGCGACACGGTGGCGCTCAGCCCCACGGGCCGCGTCGACATTGAAAACAGCCGGGGCCGCATCACGGTAACCACGTGGGATCGCGCCCGCGTGGGGTACGAGGTCGTCTTTGCCCCGGGCCCGGAGGACTCCACCGCCTACAAGATGCCCGACATCGTCCATTCCGAAACAGCCTTGTCGTTCGGGAGCAGTTCTTCGTGGTCGATTCGCATTCCGGGACTGGTGTCCATCTCGCCCGGAGGCAGCCGCAAACCCGCCGCCCGGTACCGCGTGGTCATGCCCAAGACGGCCCGCCTCGAGATCGACGACCGTTCCTCGCGCATTTCCGTTTCGGGCGTGACGGCGGACGTTGCCATCGAGAGCCACGAGGGGCAGGTGGTCGTGCACGACGTAGAGGGGAGGCTCTCGCTGGACACCTACCAGGACACGGCGCGCGTATCGGGGCTTCGGGGAAGCATCGCTCTGGAAACGTATAGCGGCGCCATTTGGGTGGACCTCGCGGCGCTCACCGCCGAAAGCACCGCCGAAACCTATTCGGGGGCCTTGCACTTCGGGCTCCCACGCGGCACAGGGTTTGCCCTGCACACGGACCTCACGACGGCCAGCCTGTCCGTAGACGAGGCGTTTGGCCCGCCCTCCAATGGCGACGCGGACACGGCGACGTACAACGGAGGAGGCCCTCGCCTCAACATCGAGTCTCACTCGGGCCCGGTTGAGATCCGCCCTCGCACCGCCCTCCCCGACTCTTCGGCCCGCTAGCAAACCGACACACGTGCGCTGGGCACAGCGCGTTTGGGCACAGCGCGTTT
>CAZFJR010000102.1:8502-10887 GCA_964519235.1 uncultured Salinivenus sp.
TGGGCACAGCGCGTTTGGGCACAGCGCGTTTTCAGTGCAGGGCAGGCTCAGGGTCTGTAGGGCACCGAAGCACGTGTGCGTGCTGCCACGGCTCCTGCTGCTACGGCCCCTCCAGCTCTCGCTCATCGACCCGCGTGGCCGTTCCCCCCGCCACCCGGAGCACAATCCATGGTTTGTCGGGGTCGTCGAGATAACAGAGCACTTCTTTCCCCAGCGCCTCGTGGGCGGCCCGTGCGCACGCCTGGGCCGAGGCCCACGGCAGGTCGGGCGCGTTGAACCAGAGACTGGTGTAGGGGCCGTCCCGTACGTGTTCGGTGATTTGGACCGGGACGACAGCCCCGTCGTGCTCCACCTCGTAGGTAACGATGGGGCGCGCCTGTACCTGCTCCGTCTCGCCAAACACGTCCCGCAGCCAGTTGGCGGCCGTCTCTTCGGAGAGCTCGTGCACGTAGATCTCAGTCGTGTCGTGGGCCATGAGGGAGTGGGGGATGAAAGAACAGAAATGAGGGAGGTTGGGGGGCAGAGGCGGCGCAGGACGGACAAGCCCCAAAGAGCGACTTCGGGCCTGCCCGAATCGGTCCGTTTTCCGCGGAGGCCTTTCGTGCAGAGGCCTTTCGCAACGCCGCCCAGCGCGTAGCGTAGGCTGTTCACGGACACAAAGGGGGACGGGAAGAGCGGAGAGGCCTTTCTGAGTCTTCTTGTTCCCAAGCGCACCGATCCCCTCCGCAGGCCGACGCAACTCGCCCCAGGCACTAACGGTGGTCTTCAATGCGCAGTGCGCGGTCGTGACGCTCTGCCTCCTCCGGGCGGTTGGTGGCCACCACGAGCAGGCCGTCCTGCGCCTGCTGGCGGTCCGAAATCGCATCGACCATCTCCCGGCCGGCCGCGTCCAGATTGGCCGAGGGCTCATCCAGCAGAAGCAGGGGGGGCCGCGCAAGCAGGGCCGCGGCGTACTTCACGCGCTGCTGCATGCCCGACGAGTACGCACCCACCGGGTCGTCTGCCCGCTCGGCGAGGCCCACCGTATCGAGCACAGCCTCAATCCGCGCGTCGGCGCTGTGCAGCCGGCGGGCACGGGCGAGGAAGCGAAGGGTTTCTCGGGCGGTAAGCTCTTCGTAGACCCCCACGGCGGGCGCCACAAGCCCCGCCTGCAACGGGTGCTCCTCCTCGGAGAGCGACTCGCCGTCCACCTGCAGCGTGACGGTGCCCTGGCGGGGAGACAAGGCCCCCGCAAGGATGCGGAGCAGGGTGGACTTGCCAGACCCGTTCGCCCCGGTCACCGCCAGGCTTTCCCCTCCGTGGAGCGACACCGACAAGTCTCGAAAGAGCCGCAGGCGACCAAAAAAGTGCCCAACGCGGCGGGCCGTAAGTGTGGGCGTGCCGCTCACAAAAACCAGGTCGTTTTAGTGTGCGAGTCTCCTACTTGCATGGAATCTACGGGCTACCGCCCCCAATCCCAAAGGAACGGCGCAGCGACCCGGCACATCCCCATCCCCCATCCGTTGGGGTCCCAGTGTTCTCTGAGATGCTTTCCTCCACCGGCGATGCCCCGTTCCTCTCCGGCAGCAGCCTCCCCCCCAACATCCGCAGACGAGCGCCCCCTGGCTGACGTGGCGCTCTTCGGGGCGGATCCCATGCCGCGCATCGTAGACGTGCACCCGATGATGGACCGGCCGTCCGATGAGCCGGCCCGCGTGCGCCTCTACCAGCGGACCGACGACTTCTCCTCGGTCGTTGAGCACGAGGCAACGTTCTTTCCGTTCTTCTTTCTCTCGGACGCACGCCTGCTGCAAGGATTCAGCCACGACTACTGGTGCACAACCCTGAGCGGCGACAACTTCTACCGCCACCTCGCAGCATTCCGGACCTGGAGCGCCTACTGGGACGCCGTGCGCCAGATCGAGCGTCGCACCGACAGCGACGAAAGCTGGCCCGACGAGATCTATCGGGCAGGCTCGCCCGCACAGCAGTACCTCTTGCAGACAGGACGGACGTGCCTCCTCGACATGACCCTCGACGACCTGCACCGCCTGCAGCTCGACATTGAGGTGTACGCCGAGGCCGGCTTTCCCAACGCCGACCGGCCCGAGGACAAAATCATCATCGTGGCCCTCTCCGACAACCGGGGCTGGGACGAAGTGCTCCACCTCCGCAACGGCATCAACGAGGCCACGCTGTTGGAAGAGCTGGTGTACGTCCTCCAGGAGCGCGACCCGGACGTGATCGAGGGCCACAACATCTTCGAGTTCGATATTGATTACCTCCTCGACCGCTGCAACCTGCACGGGGTCGACTTTGCCGTCGGGCGGGACGGATCGGTGCCGCGGCAGTACGACTCCAGCATGCGCTTCGCGGAGCGGACGGTCGACTACCCGGCCGTCGACA
>CAZFJR010000103.1:0-7917 GCA_964519235.1 uncultured Salinivenus sp.
TCGTTATGCGTTGCGGACCGGGCATGGTTGTCATCTCCGAGAAGGTCGTTTAGATTGGGGGCATGACCGTTTATCTCGACACCTGCTCCATTCAGCGCCCCTTCGACGACCAGTCGCAACTCCGCGTCGCGATGGAGTCGGAAGCAGTTCTGCGAGTGATTCAACTCGTCGAGCAGGGAGATCTGAACCTACTGGCCTCCGAGACGCTCCGGATCGAAACCGAGCAGAATCCTCATTCGAGGCGTCGCCGTTTTGCTTTCGGCGTTCTTGCTCTCGCCACTCGCTTTGTGGAGACGGATTCGCAGATCGAATCGCGGGCTCGTCAGTATGAGGACATAGGCCTGCGCCCCTTCGATGCGCTGCATCTGTCGTCTGCGGTTGAAGCAGAGGCCGACGTGTTCTGCACAACGGACGATCAATTGCTCCGACGCAGGAGCGAAGCGGAAACAGAACGCACACAGGTGGTCCCCCCAGTCGCGCTCATAGAAGAGATCGAGTCATGAACGCTGAGATTGAACCCCTTGACGAGCTCAACGACGAAGCCCTCCAGCTTTTGATGAACGAATTGGGAGTGGCGAAGACCGCGCGGTTCCTTCAGCAGTTCACCACCGGATCAGGGAACTACACCGAGGACCGGAAGGAGCTGCTGAAGGACTGGACGCTTGACGACGTGCTTGAAGAAACGAGGCGTCGGCGCAAGAATCGCAACGCATAACCCTGCACTAGAGGTGACGGAGGGCCGAGCCGCTATTTGATCGAGGTCGGGTACACAGACTCGGCTACGCTAGCCGGGACTGGCAACGCCAGCGAATGGAAACTCCGGTCGGCGTAGTAATTCTGGTCGGTACGTGTTCCGATTAGCACCTTCCCGCCCTCCACACCTCAGCTTCCACGTTATACCTCGTCACGAACAGCCAGGCTTCGTGCGTCGTATCAATGAGGTACGAGTCTTCTATACTGGTCTCGATCATCTATGAAAGTCACAATCGATCTTCCGGATCGCCCCGATCTCGAGGTTGACGAGCGGTATGCCAAAGAAGCGCTCGTAGCCACTCTATACAGTAATGGCAAGCTGTCTGGCCATGAAGCCCGCCAGATTCTCGGCATGACACGCCGGGCTTTCGAGGAGATGCTTCCGCGCTATGGCTTTTCGATTCTCGTCGACTCGCCTGAGAACATTGATATCGAGCTTGGAGCGTGAGCACAAGTCCTCCCCGGCAGATCGTCTGCGATACCGGCCCGCTCATATCACTCGAGAAAATCACGGGCGGTTATCACGTCATCAGGAGGCTCTATGCTCGGCTACTCGTTCCCCCAGCGGTCATGGATGAGCTGGTCGCCGGACAGTTTGAAACGAGAGAAGCGTACCTTCGCCATTTCGATGTTGAGAATCTGTTTGTTGTCGAGTCGCCAGAAGCCTCAAGCTAAAGAGAAGAGATAGAGAACAAAACTGAGCATCTGGACAAAGGTGAACGAGAGGCAATTCGTTTGGCCCTTGACAGGGAGTTACCTCTGCTGATTGAGGAAGAGGCGGGTCGTGCGATAGCTCGCGAGCTTGGGCTACACATTTCAGGAATTGCGGGTCAGTTGCTCAAGGCCGCTCGGGAGGAAGCGATCTCCGGGGAGGATGCGTCGGCCAAACTGACTGAGCTTCGGCGGGCGGGCCGGATCAACCGTCAGATTTTTGAAGCCGTGGGTGCCGCCATTAAGGACGAAGTATAACCCAACACTGCTGCCGACGAAGGGCTGTGGTCAAATTCGTTCGGTGGCACCTCGGTTGCGGTTTGTAGGGTTTCGCGCCCTCCGCGGCAGAATTCGCCCGTTATCGCGCATTCGATAAGTTCAGCCATCGAAGGGAATCATGAAGGTTCTCGCTATCGGAGCGACTGGATTCGTCGGGACGCCCGTGGTGCGCCAGCTTGATGAGCAGGGCCACGAAGTAGCCGTTTTTCATCGCGGAGAGACAGAAGCAGATCTTTCTGGTTCGACGCTTCAGAGCACGATTTTGCGTCTGCCTGCTGTGTACGGGCCAGAGAATGAGCAGCACCGCCTCCGTGCGCACCTGCAGCGCATGGTCGACGAACGCCCCTTCATTTTGCTCGGTGAGGCTCAGGCCCAATGGCGCTGGACACACGGATATGTCGAGAACGTAGCGGCGGCAATTGCGCTCGCTGTGACAAACGAGCAGGCTGCAGGTGGTGTCTATAACGTTGGCGAACGAGAGACCCCGACAGAGGCGCAACGTGTGCGGAAGTTGGCAGAGATTGTCGGATGGGGAGGAGAGGTGATCGAGTTACCGCATGAGGAACTGCCCGACCACCTACAGGCTCCTTTCGACTGGCAGTACGAATTGGCGACCAATACCAGCCGAATCCGTGACGAGCTTGGCTACAGCGAGCCGGTCAGCTGGGAAAAAGCTCTTGGGCAGACCGTTGCGTGAGAGCGGGCGAGCATGTCGGGATCAGATGAAGACGTGAAGTCTGATTACGCTGCGGAAGACGAGGCCGTGGAAAATGCGCTATAACCCAGCGCTACAGCTGAAAATGGGCTGTTGCCGTTTTCGGTCGGGGCAGTTTAAGCGGGTTCGCCGACACAGGTCGAGAGTGGCGGTGCCGGTGGATGGAAACTGCCCCTAGCGAGGTCGTTTTATCGCATCAGATTCTGTCGGGCGTTTTCGTGCCCATTTCAGCTGAGCTTCATCGTCATGCGTTGCGGTCCAGGGGTGGTTGTCATCGTTGTCATTTCCGAGACGCTCCGGCATAAACGCTGCGCTTGAACCACTTGACGAGCTCAATCCACTTGACGAGCTCAACGACGAAGCCCTCCGGCTCTGGATGAAATCCGGCTCTGGATGAAAGAAGCCCTCCAGCTCCGGACGAAAGAATTGGGCGTAGCAAAGACCGCATGGTTCCTTCAGCAGTTCACGACTGGATCAGGGAACTACATTGAGGGCCGGAGAGCGTTGTTGACGGACTGAACGCTTGAAGACGCGTTTGCCGAGACGAGGCGTCGGCCCAAGAATCGCAACACATAATTCTGCGCTAGGGGCAACGGGGGACTGGCGCCGTTTTCGGGGAAAGATGTCTCCCATCATGTGAATTGGCGTTCCACGGGTTGGAGCCCGTTGCGGCCCAAGGCCCACGTTACGCGCCGGTGCGGTACATCTCTTCCATGTAGTCGAGCACCATGCGCTTGGCGCTGAAGGGGGCGGGCAGGCCCGTCATCGCGTCGCGCATCATGTCAATCCAGTCGGTGGGCAGGCCGTCGTCGTCGCGGTCGTAGAAGGTCGGAATGACGCTCTCTTCCAGCTGCCGGTAGAGCGAGGCAGCGTCCTGTTCGTCCTGCACCTCGGGGTCGGCCGTGCCGTAGTCGCCGGTGGGCTCCGGCCCAATGGCCCATCCGTTCTGGCCGTTGTAGCCCTCGGGCCACCAGCCGTCGAGCACGCTCAGGTTGAGCCCGCCGTGGGCGGCGATTTTTTGCCCGCTCGTGCCGGAGGCCTCCAGCGGGCGGCGCGGGTTGTTGAGCCAAATGTCGCAGCCGGAGACGAGCATGCGCCCCATCTCCATGTCGTAGCCTTCGAGGAAGATGACCTTCCCCTCGAAGCCCTCCGCCTGGCTGATGTCGTAGATGCGCTGGATGAACCGCTTGCCGGCATCGTCGGCCGGGTGGGCCTTGCCCGCGTAGAGGAGCTGAACCGGGCGGTCGGGGTTGGTGAAGAGGGCGCGGGCGCGCTCGCGGTCTCGGAAGATGAGCGGGGCGCGCTTGTACGTGGCAAAGCGGCGGGCAAAGCCGATGGTGAGGGCGTCGGGGTCGAGGTCGGGGTGCATGGGCAGGCTCTGTTCCTGCACCTTCTCCTCCACGTAGTTGAGCAGGCGCTCGCGGTGTGTGCAGCGGTGCTCCCAGAGCGTCTTGTCGCCTAGCGCTGCCAGGTCGTTCCAGTCGTCCGGGTCCTGGGTCTGCGTCAGGTCCGCGCCAATGTGATCGGACAGAAAGTCGCGGGCGGGGCCGGCGGTCCAGGTGGGCAGGTGCACGCCGTTGGTAATGGCGTCGATGGGGACCTCGTCGAGCGGGCGGTCCGGGTAGAGGTCCTGCCATTGCTGACGGGCCACGTGGCCGTTGAGCTCAGACACGCCGTTGGCGGCGTGCGAGAGCTTTAGGCCCAGGACCGTCATGGTAAAGGTTTCGTCGGGGTCGTCGGGGTGTACGCGCCCGTACCCGAGCAGGTCGTGGTTGCTGAGGTGGATCTGGTCGCGGAAGCCCGCCATGGCCTCGGTAAAGAGGTCGGGACCGAAGTGGTCGTGCCCGGCCATGACCGGCGTGTGGGTCGTAAAGACGCTGCGCTCCCGCACCCAGTCTTCTGCGTCTTCCAGCGCGTCGCCTGCGTCCAGCCGCTCGCGCAGTAGCTCCAGCATGAGGAACGCGCAGTGGCCCTCGTTGGCGTGGTAGACGTCCGGCTCCACGCCCAGGGCCCGCAGCATGCGGAGGCCGCCGATGCCCAGCACCAGTTCCTGCCGGATGCGCTCGTGGTCGCCGCCCTGGTAGAGCCGGCGCGTGAGGGGGCGGTACTCCTCCGGGTTGGCGTCGAAATCCGTATCGAGCAGGTACAGGTCGGTGTGTCCCAGTGCCACCTTCCAGGCCCGCACCTGCAGGGTGCGGGTGCCCACGTGCACCGGTACAGTGAGGGGGGTGCCCCCGCGCTCCGTCACGAGAGAAACCGGGTGTTTGGCGGGGTCGAGCACGGGGTAGGTGGACTCCTGCCAGCCGTTGGCGTTGAACGACTGCTTGAAGTAGCCCTCGCGCAGAAACAGCCCGATGGCCGTGAACGGAAGCCCGAGGTCGGACGCGGCCTTCGCGTGGTCGCCGGCGAGCACGCCGAGTCCGCCTGAGTAGAGCGACATGCTCTCGTGCAGCCCGTACTCCATGCAGAAGTACCCAATCTCCGGCGCTTCCTCGACCTGCGGGTCCCGCTCCATGTAGTCCCGGTAGCGGGTGTAGACCGCGTCTACGTCCTCCTGAAACGCCGGATCACGGAGCACGTCGTCTTTGGCCGTGGCCAGGGCGGCCTGCGGGTTGTTGTCCGCGGCCCGAAAGACCTCCGGATTCAGGCGCCGGAAGAGGCTCCGGGCCTCCGGGTCCCAGCTCCACCACAGGTTGATGGCGATCGATTCGAGCTTGTCGCGCGGGGTGAGTCCGTCGGAAGACATAGGGGCACAACACAAAGATTGGGGAAGGGGGAAGGGCGCGCAGCCCTTGTTCGAGAGCAGCCCGACGGCTTGGCGGCTCCGAGCGGGCTAAAAATCACCGTTACAAGGGTCGCAGTCCGGAGCGGGTATCCCAAACGCCAGGCGTGAAAATCCGGTGACCCCCCGCTGCATCGCCGCGTGAGACGGGGGTTTTCGTGGAAGCTCCACGAAGCTAGGGGTTTGCGCCCCGCCTGTTCCGGGGGGGCGCCTCCACGTCCACCCCTCGTCCCCACGGCGAGCGCTCCTGCATCCGGGATCGTGTTGCCCCCCTTACCCATTTCCTAGGGCGTGTTCGTAACACACAATCTTCCGCATCCGAATTTCGAATGGCCCCGTGGCGTGCCCCGCGTGAGGGCCCTGTCCCTGGGCACGGGACTCTGGGGCCTTGCCGCGTCCTGTGGCATTGGGGCCTGTTCGCACACCCCGATCATGCTTCGTCTCCTGCTCTACGGCCTTGTGGCCCTGGGGGCCCTCGCCGCGCTCGGCTACTTCACCGTGGCCGCCCCCCTCGCCGACGCCCGCTACAACACCGTCCAGGCCGAGCCGCCCTACGCCGCGTCGGCCCGTGCAGCGGCTGTTCACGGCGGCCTCATGGTGGCCGACCTCCACAACGACCTCCTGCTTTGGCCCCGCAATCCCCTAGCGCGCTACGACCGCGGCCACACCGACGTGCCGCGCCTGCGTGAGGGCAGGGTGGGCCTCCAGGTGTTTGCCGCCGTCACGCAGGTTCCCCTGGGGCGCAGCTACACCGGCACCGCCGCCGACGCCCCCGACCAAATTCCGTTCCTCGCCGCTGCCCAGCGCTGGCCCGTGCGCACCTGGACGAGCCGCCTGGCCCGCGCCCGCCACCAGGCCCGAAAGCTGCGCCGCGCCACGGCCCGCGACGACAAGCTGATGCTCCTCCGCACGCGGTCGGACCTCGACCGGGTGCGGGCGCGCCGGGCCGACGATCCGGCGGTGATGGGCGCGCTCTTGGCCGTGGAGGGCCTGCACGCGCTGGAGGGAGAAGTCGCGAACGTTGACACCCTGGTGGCCGACGGCTACCGCATGATGAGCCTCACGCACATGTTCGACAATGCCCTCGGCGGCGCGTCGACCGGCATCGAGAAGGGCGGCCTCACCGACTTTGGCGCACGGGTCCTCCGGCGCCTGCAGGCGCACGATGTCACGATCGACCTCGCCCACGCCTCCGAGGCGCTCATCGACGACGTGCTGGCGCGGACGGACGGACCCGTCGTGGTGAGCCATACGGGCGTGCGAGCCACCTGCGACAGCCCGCGCAACCTGAGCGATCGGCACATCCGGGCCGTGGCCGAGCGGGGCGGCGTCATCGGGGTGGGGCTATGGGAGACGGCAGTCTGCGGCACTGGGGTGGCCCCCATCGCCGCGGCCATGCGGCACGTGGTCAACCTCGTGGGCACGGAGCACGTGGCCCTGGGCACCGACTACGACGGGACGGTCTCGGTGCCGTTCGACGCAACGGGCCTCCCCCTGCTCACGGAGGCGCTCCTGGCCGAGGGCCTTTCCCCGCGCGAAGTGGAGCACATCATGGGCGTGAACGTTGTGCGGGTCCTTCGTCGCACGCTCCCCACGCCAGAGTCAGTGCCGGGGGAGCGCCCAGAAGGGCGGTAGGCGGCGCGCCGCTGGCATTGCGCTTGCGGCCTCTACGGAGGGACGTTCCGGAGCAGCGCACCGCGGACCGTCGAATTCCAGGGGCCGTTCGCATCGGCGGAACAACTCCGCGGGGCAACCACAGCCCCGGTGTGCCGTTTGCCGGGGATCCAGTCGGCAAGATGTGCGGCCGACCAGCCGCTGGCGAGACCAGGCCCCGGCCCGGCGTTCGTCCGGGGGCGGCCCCGTCGACCCCTGCTCGCCATTCGACCCCTGCTCGCCATTCGTCCAGTTCACTCCACACCGCTATGCAGTCCATTCGCCACTCCACGTCGCTTCTCGTCATTGCCGCGGCATTGCTCCTGGGCGGGTGCTCCTCCCTGAGCGATACGCAGAAGGGCGCCATCATCGGGGCCGGGGCCGGAGCCGCCGGGGGCGCCGCGGTCGGCAGCGCGGCCGGGGGCACCGCCGAGGGTACCATCATTGGAGCGGTGGTGGGAGGGACCGCCGGGGCCATCATCGGGCGGCGGATGGACAAGAAGGCCGAAGAGCTCGACGAAGAGCTCGAAAACGCTGATGTTGAGCGCGTGGGGGAGGGCATTAAGGTGACCTTTGACGGCGGAATTCTCTTCGACTTCGACTCTGCCGGGCTCCGCGACGAGGCGCGTGCCAACCTCAGCGAGTTTGCCACAAGCATGAAGGAGTTTGAAGACACCAAAATCCTCATCGTAGGACACACCGACTCCAAGGGCCCAGCGGACTACAACCGGGAGTTGTCGGAGCGCCGTGCCGGATCGGCCGCGGACCTCCTTCGGGGACGTGGCATCCAAGACCGCCGGATCACGGCCGTTGGGCGAGGGGAGACGGAGCCCGTGGCGACCAACGACACGGAGGCGGGGCGCCAGCAGAACCGGCGTGTGGAAATTGCCGTCTACGCCAACGAGGAGTACCGTGAGCGAGCACGCGAGCAGGCACAGAGCCGGTAGGTCCGAAACGCCTGTGTGTCCGAACGCTTGTGTGTCTGAACGCCTGTTTGGGGGCGTGCACCGGGCCCCCGAGCGGC
>CAZFJR010000103.1:8017-9665 GCA_964519235.1 uncultured Salinivenus sp.
GAACGCCTGTTTGGGGGCGTGCACCGGGCCCCCGAGCGGCGGCCAGAGCCCTTGGCGGGAAGGCAGCGACCGCCGGAGTGCCCGGCGCCCTAGTGCAGTCCTGCCTCAAAGAGCAGCAGGCCCGCCGTAATGGTGAACAGGCCCCCGAGCCCAATCTCCATCCCCCGATCCGGCACGCGCTCGGCGACCGCCGGCCCGAGCTGTGCTCCGATCACGACCCCCGGGGCCGTGAAGAGCAAGAGATTGCCCATGGTGGCCAGGCCGGTGAGTCCGCCTTGGGCCACCTGAATGACGTGCCCCGCCGAGGCGATGAGGGCCGTGATCGCGACCACGAAGACGCTCGTGGCCACCGCCACGCTGCTGGGCACGCGGCAGCGCTGCAACAGAAAGTAGCCGTTCATCTCCCCGAGGCCGGACGACACCATGCCAAGAAACACCCCCCCGATGCCCGAGATGAGGCGGCCTTCGGTCGTGTTGCACACGGTGTAGCAGATCTCTTCGTCCTCGGCCGTTACGAGGCACGTCTCTGCCTCGTCCGGTGTCTCGTGAGCCATCTCGTTGAGGGCGGCCTCCGTCTCTTCGTCCGGCGCCCGCAGGAAGCTCACGGCCACGGCAAAGAGCCCCATCCCGAGGATGAGCTTGAGGAGGTCGGCGTCGGCGAAGTGGGCGATCACGACGCCCGCGATGGCGGCCGGCACGGTGGCGGAGAGCAGCATGCCGCCCACCCGGTAATCGATGAGTTGCCGCCGCACGTAGGCGTAGACCCCGCTGCTGAACCCAAACACCTCCACCACGAGCCCCGCCCCCACGGCCAACTCCGGCGGCAGGCCGAGGCCCAGAATGAACAGGGGGGCAAAAAACGTAGCGCCCCCGACGCCCGACGCCATCGCAATGGTGGCGATGACGATGCCGATGGGGAGCATAAACCAGAACTCGAGGCTCATCGTGCAGGCAAGAGCATTGTTGGCGAGAGGGGAAGGAGCCGCTGCGAGTCGGCATTACGAATCCTCGGTGGCATCCGAAGCGGCCGCGGCAGTCTTCGTGCGCACCGTCTGAACCGTCGAGTACGCACTGTACCCGATGAGCCCGACCACGAGCGCATACACCCAGAGCGGCAGGTTCTCGCCGGCGATAAAGAGGTAGATATACGCCGATAGAACACAGAGCGCGGTGGCGATCACCGGCAGAACGGGCGAGCGGCCCCGACGAAGGTTTCGCACGAGCCAGGCCACCGACAGCCAGAAGAAGGGAATGGCCCCGACCGAAATGCTACCAAAAATAAGCGGGTCGACCCCGTACTGCGCCCCGAGACTAAAGAACCAGTCCTTGAACGCAGTCCAGAGTCCGGCGAGAAGCACGCTTGCGAGCGGGTCTGTCACGTTCATGCGGAAGCTTAATTGGAAAAGCGCCGTCTTACGTCCCCCGGACGGAGCGTTCGTTACAGTCGGGGAAGCTCCGGGGGCTTGCCGGTGTTGCACGGCGAAGGTCGCCATTGCGCCCGGAAAGAGTGAGCAGGCCTCCGCTTAGCGTGGTGGCGGGCATCCATGGTGGGCGGTGAGCAGCATCGCGGGTGTGCATCGAAGGGATTCCAGGACGGGGCATCCTGGCGTCGCCTCCCGCTCGTGTCCGGCATTTGTGGGCGCAGAGG
>CAZFJR010000103.1:9765-10869 GCA_964519235.1 uncultured Salinivenus sp.
GGCATTTGTGGGCGCAGAGGGGGCATGAACGGTGGGCGCCCGGGACGCTCCAGCCAGGCCAAGTCCTTTGGGTCGAACATGACCTGCACGTGGAGGCTGTAACGTTTCGGAGGGACGGGCACTCATGCTCCCCTTTTCGAGGCCGGAGTCCTGCGTGCAGTGCCCCGGTTGATTCCGGTTGCCGTTACACGGCCGCTGTCTTCCGCTGTCTTTCGCGAACCGATCGCTGCAGGACATCTCCAATGCGGGGAGGGGCTACACCGGGCTCCGCGCAGCGACTGTTCGACGCTGGACGCTCGTTCGTCCCGACGGAAAATCTCCTGCCTGCAGAAAGCGCCCAGCCGGCCAGGCGCAACGCGGTCGAAGATCTGCCCGATCTGAACAACCGGGTGCGCGTGGAGGACGGCGAGATCCAGCTTCACTACACCGCAAACAATACCGAACCCCACGAGCGCCTGAAGGGCAAGCTCAAGGCCACGCTCGGCGACACTGGCTGCCGGGACCGGCTCATCCCCTGCTCCTTCTACCTCGGCAAGGACATTCCCCTGGCCGGGGTGGCGCACTAGGTGGGGACCTGCCGGATGGGGACTGATCCGGAGGCATCGGTGCTCGACGTGCACTGCAAGGCCCACGACCTCGACAACCTCTACGTGGTGGACGGCAGCTTCTTCCCCAGCAACGCGGGCGTCAACCCGGCCCTCACCATCATGGCCAACGCCCTCCACATCGGCGATCACCTCCGCGACCGACTGAATGCATAGCGTTGAACGGTGGAATGGTGCACGTTAAACGTTCCAACGCCCAACCCACAACGCAAATCATGGAATCCCTCACCAACGAAGATCCCATCTCGCCCGTCTCCGACGCCAACTTTCTCGGCCTCGACGGCAAGAACGTGCTCGTGACCGGCGGCTCCTCCGGCATCGGCCAGGCCATCGCCGTGCGCTTTGGCGAGGAGGGCGCGAACGTGGGCATCAACTACCTAAGCGTGCTAGAGGACGCCCGCGAGACCGAAGACATGGTGGAGGCCGTGCAGCGCTGCCAGATGCAGGTGGAGGACTGCGGCGTCGAGACGCACCTCGTGCAGGCCGACGTCTCGAACGG
>CAZFJR010000104.1:0-10593 GCA_964519235.1 uncultured Salinivenus sp.
CGCTAAACGACGATGGTGATGATGAACGGGTGTCGAAGTATCCGGAATAGCTTGGAATCTGACGCTGAAAACATGCGATCAGATGATCGACCCCATCTGCTCTTGAGCCGTCTGTTTTGCACGTTTTGATGATATCGGCCACGTAAGAGCCTGGGTAGTCCGCTCCGTCGTGCGATTCATTGGAGGGATCGGTTAAGTCCCATAGGAACGCTGCGACAGCACCTTCAATTATCGAACCATCATCGTGATCTCCGCCTCCAGTATTTCCTGGATAATAACGATTGTTGTCGAAACGCGACGCGTAGATATTTTCAGCTCCAACTGCACCATGATAGTTGGCAAACCCCTCGGAGTAGGCACATTCCAAATTGTATGCTCCTCTTAGATAATGCGGCGATGGACATTCCCCGTCCGCTGCATTTCCACCAAGGGCTTTTTCATGAACAGCATGGCCGTACTCGTGCGCAATAATAAAGTCGCCAAAGGGCCCGCCAATATGTGAGTCAGGGTCGTCTCCGGGCCGATCCTTGATAACAATTTTTTCCTTCGTGCCCGTACACGGGCCCCAGGCACTGAAGCCGTTACAATAGTAGCTGTTGTCTGCATTCCAGTTTAGTTTGACGTGGATTTTGCCTCGCTGCTCCTGGAAGAAGGAGCGCGACTTTGTGATGGTCTCGCTCATCCTTTTGAAGACGTGCGACATCTTGTAGGCGGCTCGCACGGGGATCTGTTGGCCGCAGTCCGTAGCGAAGTTTCCTGAGAAAGAGCCAACCCTGTCGGATCCCGTCTGAGGATGGTAGACACGAAGGCGGTAGTTGTCCTGCACGTGGATCGTGCCGGAGTACGATCCGGGTCCATGAATGTCATCGGAGTAGCACGGAATGGTGACGTTGCCGTTGCTGTCAATCACTTCTGTGCTGCTGCTTCGCTCGCGACCAAGTCCGTCGTACACAGTATAGCTCACGCGGGCTCCCGACAGGGGTTCGGGGGCGTCGGTCGTCTGGTTTATGTAGTTCACCTGTATCGTCGTAACCCCGGCGGTTTTCGATTTCGACTTCTGATACGACGGGCCTGCACTGGCCACGGGAAGTTTGGGCAATTCGTCCTTCATCGTGAGCGGGCCCGGTTGCTGCCGGGCACCGTCCGGAAACAGACTTCGGTCAAACGTTTCGGTCACCTTGCCTCCTGCGTCGCTAACCCACAACCAGAGGGAGCGAGATGCGGTGTTCTTGATCCACTCGCCGCTCTTCGTTCGTAAATCCGCGTTTTCGGCCGAGGCGCTGGCGATCACTTGGTAGTATCCGGGTTCTTTGAGGCGGACCGTCGTCTGGCGCTGCAGTGATTGTCCACTTCCCACGGCCTGCCTCCATGAGCCCTGTGCGGGAAGGGGGGTCCCAAACCTTAACCTGCGTCTTCTTAGCATTCGGAGCCGAAATCTCAGGAAGCGTGAGGCGTAGGTGAATCTGCTCGACGGGAAGGCCTCCACGCGCTTCCACGGAGAGATGCACGTCGGAGCCAGGAGTCAGCGAGCCGTCCACCTGAACATCGAGTTTCGAGAAGCGCATCGTCGCCGAGAGCCCTACTTTTCCGGTGCGGGGTTCTGAATTCGTGGCGGTGGTGGAGGTGTTTGTATTTGTGGAAGAGTTGTCAGGGGATTGGAGAGCACCCTGGTCACATCCCACGACGAGAAGTGCCAAAAGGAGAGTTGTGAATGAAGCGGTGATTCGAAGATGCATGGGGACAGGGGAAACTCCGTCGAGGGGAAAAGAGAAGGGGGAAAGAGAGAAGTGGGTTGTGTGGGCTGAGATGCCGACCGCCCAAATGTTTTCCTCAACTGTGTTACAAGCCTAACGCACAGAGACAAAAAAACAAGACTGTTTGAATCCGGGGGCCTGCAGCCGGCGGAAGTTTCCGCCCCAACCCCTTGCGCCGGCCCACCGCCGGCAGGAGCGAGAAGGTATGGAGACCACGGATGCGCATAGATGCATGGAGGGAGTGCGTTGGTGCCTCCACATTTCCACGCCTCCAACCCTCCACGCACAGTTTGCAACATAACACCGTTAACCAAGTACGAAGTTGTAGTTAACACTGTTAACAATCCCGCTTCTGCCCCGGCCCTTCCGCGGATGGAAGCGCTTCGCTCCTTTTGACCGACCGGAGGCTGGCCATGACACTTCCCCTCTTCGACGTTTTCGCGGGCATGCCCCCCCTCGGCGTGATCGCGGGTCTGCTGCTCGTGCTCTTTGTGCTCGGCTACACCGGTGCGCCGCTCTGGACGTGGGCGCTCGCCGGGGCCGTGGGCCTCTACGGCGGGGGCGCGCCGCTGTGGGTGTGGATCCCGTACGGCGTGCTCGTGGCCGTCTTCAACATCGGTCCGATTCGCCGTCAGGTGTCGGCCGGCGTAATGCGGCTGATGGAAGCGCTTCAATTTCTGCCCACCATCTCGGAGACCGAGCAGACGGCGATCGACGCCGGGACGGTCTGGATGGAGGGGGAGCTCTTCTCCGGCAAGCCCGACTTCGACAAGACGCTCGATCAGCTCTACCCCAAGCTTACAGACGAAGAACAGGCGTTCTTGGACGGCCCCTGTGAGGAGGTCTGCGACATGGTGGACGACTGGGACGTGCACCAGCGCGGCGACCTGTCGGCCGAGACGTGGGACTATCTGAAGGAGGAGGGCTTCTTTGGCCTCATCATCCCGGAGGAGTACGGCGGGAAGGGATTCTCCGTGGCCGCCCGTAGCGCGGTCGTGCAGAAATTGGGCGGCCACTCCGTGCCCCTCGCCATCACCGTGATGGTGCCCAACTCGCTGGGGCCGGGGGAATTGCTGCTCCACTACGGCACCGACGAGCAGCAGGATCGCTACCTCCCGCGGCTGGCGAGCGGCGAGATTCTGCCGTCGTTCGCCCTCACGGAGCCGAACGCGGGCTCCGACGCCGGGGCGATGGAGTCGACCGGAGAGGTGTTCGAAGATGAGGACGGCGAGCTGAAGCTGCGCCTCAACTGGGAGAAGCGGTACATCTCGCTGGCGGCCATCTCCGGCGTGCTCGGCCTGGCGTTCAAGCTGCGCGATCCGGAAAACCACCTCGGCAAGGGGGAGGACCTCGGCATTACGTGTGCGCTGGTGCCCACCGACACGCCGGGCGTGCGGCTCGGGCGTCGTCACGACCCGCTGGGCGTAGCGTTCTTCAACTGCCCCACGGAAGGAGACGACGTGGTCCTTCCCATCGACGCCATCATTGGGGGCACAGACGGCGCCGGACGCGGCTGGGCCATGCTCATGGATGCGCTGTCGGCGGGCCGCGGCATCATGCTGCCGGCGCAGGCCGTGGGCGGCGGCAAGTACGTGACGCGTGTCGCGGGCGGGCATGCGGCCATTCGCGAACAGTTTGGCCTTTCGATTGGAAAGTTCGAAGGCATCGAGGAGCCGCTGTCGCGCATCGCGGGCTACACCTACATCATGGACGCGGCCCGCCACTACACGAACGGCGCGGTGGACCGAGGCGAGAAGCCGGGGGTGGTGTCGGCCATCATGAAGTACAACACCACCGAGATGCAGCGGGACCTGGTGAACGATGGGATGGACGTGCTGGCGGGGAATGCCATCTCGCGCGGCCCCAACAACCTGCTTGGCCTTGCGTACCAGGCGCTTCCCATCAGCATCACGGTGGAGGGGGCGAACATTCTCACCCGCACGATGATGATCTTCGGGCAGGGGGCGATCCGGTGTCACCCGTATGCCCTCAAGGAGATTGAGGCGCTGATGGACGGCGACGTAAAGAAATTCGACGACGCGTTCTGGAGCCACATCGGGCACGTCGTGCGCAACGGCTTCCGCGCCTTCGGTCTGAGCCTCACCCGTGGCCGTCTGGCGAGCAGTCCCGTGAGCGGGCCCGCGGCCCCATACTACCGCAAGATGGCGTGGGCGTCGGCCAGCTTCGCCTTCTTTGCCGATCTGGCGATGGGCAGCCTTGGCGGCGCGCTGAAGCGGAAGGAGAAGATCACGGGCCGCTTCGCCGACATTCTCTCGTGGATGTACCTGGGCACGGCGGTGCTCACGCGGTTCGAGAAGGAGGGCCGTCCCGCGGAGCAGGAGCCGTTCCTGCACTGGAGCATGCAGTACGCGTTTGCGCAGATGCAGGAGGCGTTCGAAGGCCTGTTCGACAATCTGAAGGTGCCGGGCCTCACGTGGCTGTTGCGCGGGGGGGGGGCGCCGTGGTCGCGCCTGAATACGATTGGCGAGTTGCCAAACGACGACCTTGGCGGGACGATCGCCCGGGCCATTCAGGAGAAAGACGGCGCCCGCGAGTGGCTCACCGAAGACCTCTATGTGCCGGACAACACGGACCAGCCGCTGGGAGAGCTGGAGCACGCGTTCCGCCTCAGCCGCGACGCCTACCACGTCGGCCAGACCATCAAGGACGCGGTGCGCGACGGGACGCTGCCGAAGAAGCGGCCGTACCAGTTGCTCGACGTGGCGGTGGAGAAGGGCATCATCAGCGAGGACGAGCGCGCCCTCGTCCACCGCGCCGACGCGGCCCGCGAGCGGTACATCCAGGTGGACGAGTTTGACCTGGAGGCGTATCGCCAGCGCCGCATGCTGCCGGGCCAGCCGACCGATCGCGGGGCCCTGGACTCCTCGATTGTGGCGGCCCTGGATCGAGACCCGACACAGGTCGAGGGTGCGTCGCAAGAGCGGGGCGACGGCGCTCCCGTCCGCGGCGATGGGGCGCCCGTGGGGTCGGAATCGGAAGCCGAAGAGGAGTCGTCCGGCCGCTCCGAGTCGCAGGAGGCCGCGTAGTGATTTGGCCTGGCGATTCTGTGCGGTGCGGGCGGGGGAAAAGAACTCCGGTCCGCACTGCCCGCGGCGACACCGGATCCTACGGCGACGGGTGCGGTTCACAAAACGTCCATCTTTTTCCTCCCTCCGACGCTCTGTTCCACAATGTCTGCCGTCGCCACGCGCTCGTGTACGGTTGATGAGTACTTGGAACTCGATGCCGAGGCCCAGGACGAACGCTACGAGTTCCAAAACGGCTCCGTAATTCCCACGGCCGGTGCCGAGCCCGAACACAACCAAATCAAAGACAATGTCTCGTCGGAGCTCCGATCCCGTTTGCAGCCAAAGGGCTGTTGGGTCATGACGTCCGACCAGCGCGTGCGAGTGTCCTTCGGGTACGTGTATCCGGACGTGGTCGTCGCCTGCGATCCGACGTACGAGGAGACCCGACCGCGAACTCTGCAGAACCCGGAGCTGATCGTGGAGGTCACCTCGGACTCTGCGCAAGCGCGCGATCACAGCGACAAACTCGCCGCGTACACGGAGCTCGGCAGCCTCCAGGAATACTGGGACATTGACCCGGAGAAACCGCTGCTCACCCAGTACACGCGAGACGCCGAGGGATGGCGATACCGGTCGCACACCGTCCTGTCGGCTCGTGTCGAGAGCACGGCATTCGAGTTGGAGCTCCTGCTCCGTGACATCTACGCGCTCGTGCTGGGGGAGGAGTGACGCGTGAAGAGGGGGGCGTGATGCGTGAGCGAGGGCGGAGAAAAAAGTGGGCGCCGGACGGTTGTCGTCTCGATCCCCGTATCACGCCCCACACCCCTCCCAACCCTAAACCCATAACCCAAACCTCTTCCCCCAAAACTTCCAATCTAATCCACCCTGTATGCCTGAGTCCCTTGCCCCCGACCTCCTCACGGATCAACACATCGTCGTCACGGGCGGAGGGACCGGCCTCGGCCGCGCGATGGCTCGCCGCGTTGCGGACCTCGGTGCCGCCGTCACCATCAACGGCCGCCGCCCCGATCCCCTGACCGAGACGGTGTCCGACATTGAAGAGGCCGGAGGCACCGCGGAGGGGATCCCCTGCAACGTGCGCGATCCGGAGGCTGTGCAGGCCTTCTTTGACGAGGCGGAGGAGCGGCAGGGGCCCGTCACGCGACTCGTCAACAACGCCGCAGCCAACTTCCTCGCGCCCACCGAAGACCTCTCGCCGAATGGGTTCGACGCCATCGTCCGGACGAACCTCTACGGCTCCTTCTACTGCACACAGGCCTGTGGGCGGCGGTGGCTGGAGCGGGAGACAGAGGGCGTGGTGCTCTCCATTGCCACCACCTACGCCGAGACGGGCAGCGCCTACGTGGTGCCCAGCGCCATGTCGAAGGCGGGCATCGTGGCGATGACGCGCTCGCTGGCCGCGGAGTGGGGCAGCGAGGGCATCCGGCTCAACGCCGTTGCGCCAGGCCCCTTCCCGACCGAAGGCGCCTGGGACCGCCTCGTCCCCGACGAAGACCTCGCGCAGCAGATGCAGGACCGCGTCCCCCTGGGCCGCTTCGGCTCGCCCGACGAGCTGGCCGACCTGGCGAGCGTCCTGCTTAGCGACCTGACCGGCTACATGAATGGAGAGGTGGTGACGTTTGACGGCGGAGAGGCCCTGGCGGCGGGCGGGCAGTTCAACACCTTTACGCGGATGCCGCGCGAGCAGGTAAAAGCCCTGATGGAGCAGCTCCGCCCCGACTGAAAAGAGAACGTATTCTGCCGACGGTCGGGGACGCGCCCCGACTGGTCTGGATTTGGAATGATTTTCGCTGAGGATGGTACACGGATACCACACATTCGCTTTGTGCAAGCTTAACATCCTCACGCTCCGACATGGCCCCCCTCAGCCTCGAAGACTTCACCGGTGCTGTCGACGACGTTGAACGCACCCAGTACAAAATTTTGGGCGGTCTCCAACGGGCACGGGAGGCCTTCGACCAGAAGCGCGTGTACCCGCATCTGGGCCGGCTCGTCAAGCTCCACGGGGCGCTCGTCTCGATTCTGAAGCAAACGGAGGACTTCCGCACGCCCTCGACCGGGCGCATTGCGGGCATCGATTGGGAGGAACAGGCCGTCACGTACCAGTGGCCGGACCTGGAGGAGACGGAGATGGCGGTGGTCGAGGATCTCATCCGGTGGGCGCTGCCCCACATCCGTGACGTCATTGAAGAGGGGACGTCGGTCTACGAGCACGTCGAAGACAACCTGGCGCTGGAGACAGTCGGGATCGTGCCCGCCTACGTGCAGGAAGGCTACCTGATGGTGCCGCACCGAGAGGAGGGAGCGCTCCATGTGCTCCGCTACACACTGTCGCGGATTGAGGGCGAAGGCGAAACGCATCGTGCCCTGAAGACGGTGCACTGCAAGACCATCTCGCAGGAAAGCGTCGACGTCGACCCGTCCTCCATCAAGCTGCAGTTGCTGGAAGAGCGGCGCGACTTGCCCAACCCGGCCGCCTACTTCTCGAATATCGATCTTCACGTGCCGTACAAAGAAACCCTCTTGCCCGTCGTGAAACGGCGGTTGGTGCGACGGCTGGCCGCGGAGTCGGGCGGCCAGGATGCCCGTCGCCAGTGACGGGGTGCCGACAGGCCTACAGGCGGTCGAGGAGGCGCTCGGCCGCGTCGACGCCGGACGTGAGCGCATCCCCCACGGAGACGCCTTGCCGGTAGTTGCCCCCGAAGGCGAGGCGAGGATGCGTCTGCTCCAGTGTATCCAGCGCGCCCTTCACGCGCTCGTAGCCGAGGGTATACTGTGGGATTGCGTGTGGCCAGTGGATGTGGCGCCGAAAGACCGGCGAGCCCTCCACCCCCAGGAGCCGTTTCAGGTCGGTGGTCACGAGCGACTGCAGCGCATCGGGGTTGGGGGTGGCGTGCTGCGGCGCACGGGCCCCGCCCACGAAGGTGGTCAGCAGCACGTGCCCGTCCGGCGCCCGCCCAGGAAAGAGCGTAGAGGAAAAGATCGTCCCGAGCACGTTCAGGTCGTCTTCGACGGGGGGAACGAGGGCCCCAAACCCATCGAGCGGATGCGCCACTGCGTCGCGCGGATAGCCCAGTGCCAGCACGCTGAGGGGCGGATAGTGGACGTCCACGAGCGGAGACAGATCGACCGGCGTCTCCAGGTCCATCTGCTCCAGGCGGTGGAGCGGAGCGGTGCAGAGGAGCGCGTCGAACGTGCGGGTGTGCTCGGGGGCGTCCGGAGGAGAGACGCGCACCTGCCACTGCGAGCCGTCGTGGCGGGCAGCAGCGACGGGAGCGTTCAGGACAACAGCCGCGCCCAGGGCGTCGTGGAGCGCCAGGGGGAGCGCCTGCAGGCCGTTCCGGAAGGAGAACAGGCCGGAGGGCACCTCGGTCGTATCGTCGTCGGAGCCAGAGAGGGCGCGGCGGAGAGCCCCCACAAACAGAGAGCCGTACTCGTCTTCCAGGCGGGCGAGGCGCTCAAAGGCATGTTGCACGGAGAGATCGTCCGGGGCGCCCGCGAAGACCCCGCCCACGAACGGGGCCACGGCGTACCGGAGCACCTCCGGGCCCAGTCGCCGCCGGGTGAACGCCGCAACGCTTTCCTCCGCCGCGTCCGCCCGCCCGATAAACGGCTCGGCCAGGAGGCGCACCTTGGCCCGCGTGGAGAACAGGTCGGTGGAGAGGAAGGCCCCCAGAGAGCGGGGGAGCGGCGTGGGCGCCCCGTCGCGCACCACGTAGCGCGTGTCGGCCGTGTCGTTGGCCCACACCCGCTCCGCGTCCAGCCCCAGGTCCTGCACGATGTGCTCCAGGGCAGGGGCGCTCGACCGGAGGGAATTGGGCCCGTGCTCTACCAAAAATCCCTCGTGCTGCTCCGAGCGAATGACGCCGCCGACCGCATCGGAGGCCTCCAGGACCTCTACGGAGAGGCCGTGGTCCTGCAGCCGATACGCGGCGGCCAGCCCAGCGATGCCGGCTCCAATGACGCCAACGGTAGCCATAAATGCGGATGAGGAGACAGTGGAAAGCTGTGCGTAGCGAAAATGGGGTCTTCCAACGTTCCATGCTCGCACCCGTTTGGAGAAAAAAGTGAAACCCCGCCTACAACCCAGCAGTACAAGTTTATCGGCACATTCTTGCTCACAACTCCACGGCTGGACCATGGCGACAGAAAAGATGAATGAGGACTGGCGTCGGATTCGGGATCAAATCAAGGAGATTTGGTCCGAGACCGATTTCGACAACAAGCAGATGAAGCGGGCTCGGGGGGACATGCAGAAGATCATGGGCCTGATCCACGACAAAACCGGTGAGTCGATCGAGGAAATCCGCCGCAAGATGAGCGCAATCCTGTAGCACTCTGTAGAAGGAGCCTGTCCTTGACAGTAACAATCCACGCGGCCGGCGTCCCCTTTCGGGGAACCGGCCTTTCGTGTGGAACTGTGCAGAGGACGCCCGCGCGGCGTTTTGGATTGACGGCCGTGGCGGTTAGGTTACGACTGCTGGCTCGGGTGTTCGGGGCCGGCTCGCACTCGCCCATTTCCCACCCCAAGATTCTTCGGTTGTATGTCCGAGTCTGAGTCCCTTGGCACCGAGGCGCCCGCTGAAAGCGCTTCCTACCAGGAGCAGGCCGCCCACTACGAGGCCCTTCTCGAAACGATGACCCGGCGGGCGGACGAGATCCGCACAGGCGGGGGAGAGGCGAAGATTCAGAAGCAACACGACCGGGGGAAGCTCACGGCCCGGGAGCGCATCGCGTCCCTGGTGGACGATCCGGAGCAGTTTCGGGAGCTGGGCCTGTTTGCCGGGTACGAGATGTACGAGGAGGAGGGGGGCTGTCCCGCCGGGGGCACCGTCATGGGCCTCGGCGCCGTCTGTGGCCGAGAGTGCATGATCGTGGCCAACGACGCCACCGTAAAGGCCGGGGCGTGGTTTCCCATCACCGCGAAGAAAAACCTCCGGGCCCAAGAGATTGCGCTGGAGAACCACGTCCCCATCATTTACCTGGTGGATTCGGCCGGCGTGTACCTGCCGCTGCAGGACGAAATCTTTCCCGACAAGGACGACTTCGGGCGCATTTTCCGCAACAACGCCAGGCTCTCCAGCAAAGGCATTCCGCAGATTGCGGCCATCATGGGAAGTTGCGTGGCGGGGGGCGCGTACCTGCCCATCATGAGCGACGAGGCGATCATCGTGGAGGGCACGGGGTCGGTCTTTCTCGCAGGCCCGTACCTGGTGAAGGCCGCCATTGGGGAGGACGTGGAGGCCGAAGAGCTGGGCGGCGCCACCACCCACGCCGAAATCTCGGGCGTGGTGGATCACAAGGTGGAGGACGACGCGGCGGCGCTCGACAAAATCCGGTCCATCGTCGCCCATTCCGGCCCCGTCGAGCGCTTCGGCTATGCCCGCACGGAGGCGACCGCGCCCGCCTACCCGGCGGAAGACCTCTACGGGCTCTACCCGGCGGCGGACAACGGGCAGTACGACATGCGCGAACTCCTGGCCCGCATTGTCGACGCGGACTCCTGGACCGAATACAAGAAGGGATACGGGCGCACGCTCCTCACCGGCTACGCCCGCATCGAGGGCTGGAACGTGGGGGTGGTGGCCAACCAGCGATCCGTCGTCCGCAACCGCACGGACCTCGAGTCGAAGGGCGAGATCCAGGTGGGCGGCGTCATCTACGCCGACGCAGCGGACAAGGCGGCGCGCTTTGTCATGAACTGCAATCAGAAGGAGATCCCCATTGTCTTTTTTCAGGACGTGACCGGCTTCATGGTGGGCAAGCGGGCCGAGCACGGCGGCATCATC
>CAZFJR010000105.1:0-4900 GCA_964519235.1 uncultured Salinivenus sp.
TGGTACCCGCCCAGCAGGCGGAGTACGAGGCCCTGTCGGGCGAGTAGGGCGCCGCCGCGCTGCTTCTGCTTACCGTCCCCCGCCGCCTTATGCCCCCCACTTCTCCCCCCGGCCCTTCCCGACTCGCCTCCGCGGATGCGCCCTCGGAGGCCCCGCTCGTACTCATCGACAACGAGGGCATCACGGACCCAACCCTCAATCTGGCGCTGGAAGAGTGGGCCCTCCGCACCCTCGATCCGCAGTACCGCTACCTTCTCTTCTACGTCAACGAGCCCGCCATCATCATCGGGCGCAACCAGAACACTCTGGAGGAGATCAACCGCGCGTACGTCGAGGAGCGCGACGTGCAGGTGGTGCGCCGCATGTCCGGCGGCGGGGCGGTGTACCACGACGAGGGCAACCTCAATTTCAGCTTCATGACCGACTATCAGCCGGATCGGCTGCACGATTTTGACCGCTTCACTCGCCCGCTGCGGCGCGTGCTGGCCACCATGGGCGTAGAGGCCCAGCTGGAGGGGCGCAACGACCTGGTGCTGGGCGACGGCCGCAAAATCTCGGGGAATGCGCAATTCTCCACCTCGCGGCGCATGTTTAGCCACGGCACGCTCATGTTCAACACTGACCGCACGGCCCTCGCCCGAGCGCTGGACGTGACGCCGGACAAGATCGACTCCAAGGCGCACCAGTCTGTCCGCCGGCGCGTGGCCAACATTGCGGAGGTGGGCGGGCAGGTGTACGACGTGCCCACGTTCCGCCGCCTCCTGGTGGAGGGCCTTTTTCCGCAGGACGAGACGCCCGTGTATTCGCTCGACGACGAGGAGTGGGACGCGGTGGTGGACCTTGCGGAGCGCCGCTACCGCCGATGGGCGTGGACCGTGGGCGCAGCCCCGGCCTTCGATGTGCGGCGCCGCAAACGGTTCGAGGTGGGGGAGGTGGACGTGCGCCTGAGCATAGAGGACGGGCGCATCGACCGGATCCAGATCTATGGCGACTTTCTGGGCACCTGGGGCACCACGGCGCCCCTGGAGCATCTACTGGAAGGCACGCCGTACGCCCCGGCTGCGCTCCGGGAGACCCTGGCGAACGTAGACGTGGGCCCGCTGCTGGGCGGCCTCTCCACGGACGCCTTCCTGGCGCTGCTGTACGAAACGGGATGATTCTCTCTGCGGTGCCACAGCGCCCCGTTTTCACAGCGCCCCGTTTTCACAGCGCCCCGTTTTCACAGCGCCTCGTTTTCACAGCGCCTCGTTTTCACAGCGCCTTTCGGCCAAAAGAAAGCCCCGCGACGCAATCGCACCGCGGGGCTTCGCTTCGTTGATCGCAGTTGCCCAGGGTGGATTCGAACCACCAGCCTCCCGGTCCAGAGCCGGACGCTCTGCCGATTGAGCTACTGGGCAGTATGGGCCTGCTGTGTTGCAACAGGTCTACAAAATGAGCCATCTATCCGCCCGGTTCCGACGTCCCAGACGGTGTGGACGGTTTGACGGATGCTTCACCGGACCCCCGTTGAGTCCCGTGGTCTTCCTCTCTCGGCCCGGCGTCAACCCACCGCGCGGCGGCTGCCTCCGTGCCGCTCTGGCGGTCCACGGCCTCGAGAGACGTCCCGCGCCACCTGGCCACCTGGCGGATGATGCGGGCCCGCACGTGGCGCTGCAGCGCGCGGGCCTCGTCCGCGGAATACGTGCGGGTGTCGACCGGGTCGAGCACCTTCACGCGGATGGGCTCGGGATTGGGGTCGAACCAGATCGAATGCTTGGGGAGGGCCTCGTGCGTGCCGTCGACGGCGAGGGGCAGCACCGGCACGCCTTCTTCAATGGCGAGACGAAACGCGCCGTCCGAGAAGCGCTGCACCTGCCCGTCCCGCGAGCGCGTTCCTTCGGGGAAGAACATCACGCTGCACTTCTTTGCAAGGTAGTCCCGGGCGGTCGTTAGAACCGCGGCTCGGCTTTTTTTGCTGCGCCGGTCCACCGAGATGTCGCCGCTGAGGCGCAGGAGCCAGCCCGCAAACGGCAGGTCGAACAGCTCCTTCTTCGCCACCCACTTCATTTCCCACGGCACGCGGGCAATGATGGGCGGGTCGGCCTGGGAGAAGTGATTGCCCACCACCACGTACGGGTGGCGGGGATTCTCCGGAAACGGGCCCTCCAGTTCAATCGTCCAGTAGGGATTGACGTAGGTGAACAGGCGCCCCATGATGCGGAGGGTGTAGCCGGCGTAGTAGTGTGCCGGATCCCGGTCTACCACTCGCGCCACCGCCATGATGGGAAGCCACAGCACGATGAGCGTGCCGATGGCACACCACACCCACAGAGACACGAGCACAGAACGCATGGGAAACAGCAGGGGGGCAAGGGAGGTGAATGCGATTGCGAACGCTATCTATGCTCCGGCCGGGCGATTTGGTTCGAGACAGGCGCACCCGGCGGGGACTGGTGCGCGAACGGAGACAGAATCCGGGAAATCTGCGTCGGCCCGCATCGATCCGCCGGGCCTCGCGTAACAAGCACGCGCGCAACAGGCATACACTGTGTTTCCCATAGCGCTCCGCGCGCGGTTTTGCCCCGCCCCCCTGCCGCCATGCCCAACCATCCCGACATTCTGAAGTACTTCCACGAAGAGCCCGCCCTGCTGGAGCCGGTGACGCCAGACGCCAATCCCGATGCGCGCCGCCGCGCCGACCGTTCCGACCTGCCGGAGGGGGTGTCGGTCCCCCTCGAAGATCTACTCGACACGCGGGACGTGTACCGGGGATACCTCGCCGGCACCCATCACGCGGGCGACGCCGTGGGCCTTACCACCCTTCGCGCCGACGCGGCCTACGTACCGCCCGTGATGACGGCGCTGGGCCGATCGTGGTGGGGCCGCTGCACCCCGCAAAACACCGTAGAGGCGCTCCGCAGCGAACGAGCGCGAGGCCTGCTGCGCAGCCCCGCCCGCACGACTCTCCTCGTCACCGCCGATGCCCCGGTCGACACGGAACGGATCACCGCTGTGGCGGGTAGGGCACCGCGCCGTGTCGCGGCGGCCCTGCGGACGCTGCTCGACGAGGCCCACGTTGTGTTTTTCCCCGAACCGGCCCACGACGGGCACGACTGGGGCTTCTTCTCCGCGTCTCCCCTGCGCGACCGGCTCGTGGACGCCTTTCGCGCCCACCCGGCTCCCGAGACCCGCCGGTTCGTTCTTCCGTACCAGAAAGCACGTTCTGAGTCCAAGTTCTACTTTGACGAATGGCAGCTGACAGCGTCGCCGCTTCCGGACTACATCGAGGAAGTGTGAGCCCCGTTGACGATGAGGGCCACGCCCCTCGGATGCGTCGGTGCCTGGAGCTGGCCCGCACGGGCGCCGGCATGGTGAGCCCCAACCCCATGGTGGGCGCCCTGCTGGTGGCCCCGGACGGCACGGTGCTGGGCGAGGGGGCGCACCGCACCTACGGCGGCCCCCACGCCGAGGCGCGCGCCATTCAGGCCGCCCGGCAGCGGCACGGCCCCGATGCGCTCCGCAGCGCCACCCTGTACGTCAACCTGGAGCCCTGCAGCCACCACGGCAAGACGCCGCCCTGCACGGACCTGGTCCTCGACACGGGCATTCCGCGGGTGGTGGTGGGCACCGTCGACCCGTTCCCCCAGGCGCAGGGACGCGGCATCCGCCGGCTGCGCGCACAGGATGTGGCGGTGGAGGTGGGCGTATGTGCGCATGCCTGCCGCCGCCTCAACGAAGCGTTTTTTCATCACGTGACCACCGGCCGCCCGCTCGTCACGCTAAAGACGGCCCAGACGCTCGACGGACGCGTTGCCACCCGCACCGGCGACAGCCAGTGGATCACGGGCACGGAGGCCCGCACGCTCGTGCATCGCTGGCGGGCCGAGCTGGACGGGGTGCTGGTGGGCCACGGCACTGCCGCGAGCGACAACCCCCGGCTCACGGTGCGCCACGTGGACGGGCCGCAGCCGCTGCGCCTCGTCCTCGACCGAGAAGGCACGCTTCCCCCCAGCCGCACCCTCTTTGCCGATGATCATGCCGGTTCTACGGTGGCGGTCGTGGGCGCGGAACGGTCTCCTCCCGCGTACGCCGACCCCCTGACCGACGCCGGGGGAACGATCCTGCGCATTCCGGAGACGGACGACGCCCACCTCGACCTCCCCGCGCTCCTCCAGCGCCTGGGCACCGACGCGGGCCGCGACGCCCTCCCACTCCAGTCCCTTCTCGTCGAGGCGGGGCCCGGCCTCGCCACCGCGCTGCTCCGGCAGGACCTCGTGGACCGCTTCTTCGCCTTCGTGGCCCCGAAGGTGCTCGGCACAGGCCTCCCGGTCCTGCGCAACCTCGGCATCACCGAGATGGACGACGCCCTCGCCTTCGCCGAACAGACCTGGGAGCCCGTGGGCGACGACCTGCTGCTGCGCGGCTACCGGCGGGCGGTGTGACCGATGCCGATCCCCGACGCGAGCGAAGCAACCGAGGCGTGTCCCAGACCGCCCAGGACCTGCAGCCACCGCGATGAAGGGGAACGCAGATCGTCTATCCCCAGCTCCCCCCAACCGACCGCTCTCCTCCACTCCCCCAGCCGACCCATGTTTACTGGCATCATCGAAGAAATTGGCACTGTCACGCGCATCACGGACCTCGGCGGCGGAAAGCGGCTCACCATCGAGGCCGCGATGGCCCCCGAGCTGCGCGTCGACCAGAGCGTCTCGATCAACGGCGCCTGCCAAACGGTCGTCGACGTCGACGCGGAGGCCTCCACCTTTGCCGTGGACAGCATCGAGGAAACCCTTCGGAAGACCACCTTCGGCGGCCTGGAGGCGGGCACGCCGGTCAACCTGGAGCGCGCCCTGCAGGCCGGCGACCGGCTCGACGGGCACTTCGTGCAGGGCCACGTCGACGCCACCGGCACCGTCACGGC
>CAZFJR010000105.1:4910-10461 GCA_964519235.1 uncultured Salinivenus sp.
GAGACCGACTGGCTCTACACGATTCGGTTTGACCCGGCGTACGCCTCGTACCTGATCCCCGTGGGCTCCATCTCCATCGACGGCATCAGCCTCACCGTGGCGCGCCTCGGCGACGAGACGCTCACGGTGGCCATCATTCCGCACACCTACCGGGAGACGAACGTGGCGGCGGCGTGGACGGAGGGGGCGGCTGTCAACCTGGAGTTCGACCTCATCGGCAAGTACGTGGCCCGCAGCCTCACCGCCACCGGCGAAACGCCCGACCCGGACGCGCTGGCAGAGGCGTGGCTGGCGGACTGATCTTTCTGCCCCAGAGTGCTGGAGGCCACACTTGCGGGCCCTGTGTGTGCCGTCCCGAAGGTGTTCACTCGCTCCAGTCCTTTCTTGCCCCCACCACAGCCCCCAACACTCTCCGTGCCGACCGACGATCGTCTTGTTGTGGTGGCCCGCTACCACTCGGCCGGTGAGGCCCAGCTCGCGCAGGCCCAGCTCGAGGATGCCGGCATCCCCGCCATGCTCGCCAACGCGGACCAATCCGGCCTTGCCCCGCTGTTCGAGCGCACGAAGGGCGGCGTGCAGGTGAAGGTCTCCGCCGACCGGGCGGACGCGGCCCGGGATGTGCTCGGGCTGAGGGACTGAGGTCAAGCCTCGAAGGTCAACCTCCGCCACCGTTTGGCGCGCCCCTGCGCCTACGCCGCGCCTGCCGCCCCCGCGCCGCCAGCTCCGGCTGCCCCGGCCCCGCCTGCCCCAGCCGCCCCGGCCGCGGACGAGGACTCGATGGTTCCCATGACGGCGACCACCGGCAGGAGGGCCGCCGCCGGCGCCCCCGCTCCCTCGCGGTCGGCCACGAGGCGCACGAAGCCGTCCGGCAGATCGGGCGGCGTGTCCGCCGCATCGAGGGCCGATTTCGTCTCTTCAATCCAGGACGTGGACACCTGGGGATGGAGCAGCAGCCACGGGAGCGCGTCCACGAGCCGCTCCGCCGCCCGCGCAGGATCCGCTTCGCGGAGGCGCTCCACCTCCGCCTTCTCGTGGTCGAGGTACGAGCGGAGCGCCATCGCCCGGCGCGCCCCCTCCGCTGTCCACGTCGATCGGCGCGTGCCCGCGATGAAGGCACCGAGGCTGATCCCGATGCCGCCGAAGAGAAGGTAGAAGCGCACGGCACTGTCCCCGGTGGCAATGGCAACGACCCCCCCGAGGATCGCCACAATGGCAAGACCGAAGAGAAGGTTCGAGCGGCCGGCGTGGCTCCGCATCCATCCGCGGTCGTACAGCGCGTCTCGCCGCTCGCTCATCTCGTCGCTCCAAAATGAGGAGGTGTGGGCCCAGGCGTCGTCGAGCGTTTCGTGGCCCCGAAGTTCGTCGACGAATCGCTGCTCCAGCTCCGAGAGGGACGCCGGATCGGGGTCCACCTCAAGCCGCACCCCCTCCGCAGAGCCGGACGGCGGGGCGTCGGGGTCGTGGCGGAGGGTGACGTGGCCCCGGCGCGTCAGGTCGAGCACGACCGCCAGGAAGGCCTGGCCGTGGGGATTCTGCAGCAGGGCCACCGCCGTGGGCAGGTCCACGTCGGACGGTGGGCGGCGGGCCGTCACGTCGGGCCGCGGGCCGCGCCAGCGCCACGCAGCGACGCCCCCCGCCGCGCCCCCCAGCAGCATCAGCACCAGCCCAAAGACAATCTGCGCCCCCGTGGGCAGGAACGCCCCGTCCACCCGCTTCGGAAACGACACCTCCACGGCATAGTCGTCGCCCTCTGCCACACGGTCCCGACGAAACGTGGCCACGAGCCGCCCAGCCGCACGCTCCACCGTGCCCGCCGGGTCGAGCCGCAGCTGGTCCTTCTGGAGGCCGAACACAGCCGGCAGGGCCACCCGCACGTCCACATCCGCCGTCGGGACCACCGCCCCGTCCGCCATGACCTCAAGGCGCACGACGTTGCGGCCGCCCCGCTCGTAGATCGCCCGCTCCAGGACGTAGCCCACCTCGAACCGGGCCGGCGCCGCGCGCTCCGGAAAGCCCCACCGCACCTGCGGCGGTCCGTCTTCGTCTTCGCTCCGCACCGAGTCGACCACGGCGTCGGGGCTCGTCACCCGCACCCTGCGAAGCACGCCTTCCTCCTGCACGACCGACCGGTAGGCCCGCGAGAAAGTCCCCCGCCGAAAGTCGTACGTGATCGACTCGTCCACCACGTAGCGACCGTCGGGCTGCACGTCCACCGTCACGTCGAAATTGGAGAGCACGTACGTTTTTTCACCGCGATCCTGCGCAGCGACGGGCCCGGCCGCAAGCAGCGCCACAACAGGCAGCGCCCTAAGAAGTGCGCCGAGGGCCGCCACACGCGCCGTGCGGGGGGAGGGAATGCGGAGAGCGGGGAGGCGCATGAGGGCAGGGACCGACTGTGGACAGTGGCAATGTGTGAAGACAGCTTGTAAAGACAACAGGCCGCACCCCGTTCCTACACGCGGATGCGGCCCGATGCGTTACAGCGTTTCGGCGACACGTCTTCTCCCCCGAAACGCCCCCGGTGTCCTCCGGTATCAAGGCATATCTGACGTTGCTTCCGGAGGCCTCTCTACACTGTTTTTCAACAACGCCCCTCCCCTCATGTCCACCATGCAAGCGGCGCGCGTGCCCAGCGCCGGCGCCGACTTTGAGATCGTTGACTGTCCCCTGCCCGAGCCCGACGCAGGCGAAGTGCGCCTCCGCGTGGAGGCCTGCGGCATCTGCCACAGCGACGCCTTCGTGAAAGAAGGCACCTTTCCCGGCATCGACTACCCCCGCGTGCCGGGGCACGAGGTGGCCGGCGTCGTAGACGCCATCGGCACCGACGTCTCGCAGTGGAGCGAGGGCGACCGTGTGGGCGTGGGCTGGCACGGCGGCCACTGCTTCACGTGCGACGCCTGCCGCGACGGCGACTTCGTGAACTGCGAAAACGCACTTGTTACCGGCATCAGCTTCGACGGCGGCTACGCCGAGTACATGACCGCCCCCGCCGAGGCGGTCGCGAAGATGCCGGACGACCTGTCCGCCGAAGACGCAGCCCCGCTGCTCTGCGCCGGCATCACCACCTTCAACGCGCTCCGCAACCAGGACCTGCGGCCGGGCGACCTCGTGGCCGTGCAGGGCATCGGCGGACTGGGCCACCTGGGCGTGCAGTACGCCGCGGCGATGGGCCTGGAGGTAGCGGCCCTCTCCACCAGCCCCGACAAGGAAGGGCTGGCCCACGACCTGGGCGCCACTCACTTCATCGACGCCTCCAGCACCGACGCGGCCGAGGCGCTGCAGGCCCTGGGCGGGGCCGACCTCATTCTGGCCACCGCCCCCAACTCCGCCGCCATCACCTCGGTGGTGGGCGGCCTGGGGCGCGACGGCGACCTCGTCATCGTGGCCGCCACGGGCGAGGCGGTGGAGGTGCCGCCGATGGCCCTCATTCAGGGCCGCAAGTCGGTCTCCGGCTGGCCCAGCGGCGATGCGGACGACTCGGAGGACACCCTCGCGTTCAGCGCGCAGGCCCACGCGCTTCCCAAGATTGAGACCTTCCCGCTTGAGGAGGCGGCCGCGGCCTACGACCGCATGATCAACAACGAGGCCCGCTTCCGCGCCGTCCTCACGATGGAGCACTGAGCGCTAGAGCACTGAGCGCTAGAACATCAGTGCACCGCAACGGGCGAGGGATGGGGGCTCGCCCCAAACACGAAAAGCCACGCACCGGCACAAGGCCGGGCGTGGCTCTCGCGTGCGAAGCAGGGGCCGGGCGCTCACCCAGGCCGCCTGCGCACAACCACAGCACCGCAACGCTGCTCAGACGCTACGGCCAGGCCGGGTCCGTGGCGACGGAGGCCAGTCGCAAGGACCGGCGTCGCCCGGCACACGGCCGGGCCATCCGTCTCTCACACACGGGCAAAGACGGCCTGTGATGGGGCTGGAGGGCCCACTTGTGGCAACTACGAATACAAACATCGCAAATGGCGGATCGGGCGGGCGAGACGGCGTTCAACTCCGCGGGTCAGCCTGCACGCTCGGCGTACAGGCCCCACACACCCGCCATTCGGCACCGTCCTCAGTGTCTCCTGCTCCGTTCAGTCCATCATCTTGCGAAGGAAGGCGGGCGTGTCGGTATCGTCTTCGTCGTCCGGGCGGGAGCGCTCTTCACGGTCCTCACGCTCATTGAGGTCGTCGGCCTCTAAGCGGCGGATGGTGGCATCGTCGTCGGACGCGTCCGTGTCGGCCTCGCCGTCCGTCTCCTCCGGTGGCTTGGAGCGCAGGGGCGTGTTGCGGCGCTCAAAGGCCGGTTCGTCGAGTTGACGGAGGTTGTCCTCCCCCTTGTACTGCTGGGCGGGATCGTCGTCCTCCTGCTCGTCCAGCGGCACGGTACGGCGCGTGTCTTCCCCGTCCCCTTCCGGCTCCGTGTCGCGGTCGAACCCGGTGGCAATGACGGTCACCCGCAGCTTGTCCTCAACGTCTTCGTCGATGACAGTGCCAAAGATGACCTCCACGTCTTCGCCGGCCTCTTTCTGGATGACGCTCGTGGCCTGCGTGGCCTCGCGGATGCCGAGCGACGGGCCGCTGGTGATGTTGACCAGCACGTTGGTGGCGCCGGCGATAGAAAGGCCGTCGAGCAGTGGGCTGCTGATGGCCTGCACCGCGGCCTTTTCAGCGCGGTTCTCGCCGCTGGCCGTGGCCGCGCCCATCAGAGCCGTGCCGCCGTCCTTCATCGTGGTCTGCACGTCGGCAAAGTCGAGGTTGATCAGGCCGTGGACCGTAATGAGGTCGCTGATGCCACGGGTGGCGTTGTAGAGCACCTCGTCGGCCTTTTCGAACGCCTCAATCAGGCTCGTGTCCTGGTCGGCAATGTCGAGCAGGCGCTCGTTGGGAATTACGATGAGCGTGTCCACGTTCTCGCGCAGCAACTCGATGCCCTCCAGGGCCGTGTTCATGCGTCGTGAGCCTTCGCACTCGAAGGGCTTAGTCACGATGGCCACGGTGAGAATGTCGAGGCTACGGGCCAGGGCCGCCACCACGGGCGCGCCCCCCGTGCCGGTGCCCCCGCCCATCCCGGCCGTAATAAACGCCATGTCGTAGCCGTCGAGGGCCTGCTTGATCTCGTTGCTACTCTCCTCGATGGCCTCCGCGCCCACGCTGGGACGCGCGCCGGCCCCGAGGCCGCTGGTGAGGCTCTGCCCTGCCTGAATCTTCTGGGGCGCTCGGTTTTCGGCGAGGGCCTGCGAGTCGGTATTGACGGCGATAAATTCGACGCTGCCGTGGATGCCTTTCTGCACCATGTTGTTGATGGCGTTGCCTCCGCCGCCGCCAACCCCGACGACGCAGATCTTGGCCTCCTCATTGGCAGCATCGTCAAACGAAAATTTCGAGCTAAAGTCTTGGTCCATGGTCCCTCCAGTCGGTCTGTGGTGTTGAGCGTGTGAGTGGACTGCCCGAAGAGCCTGAAGTGAGCGGCTTCAAGCGATCGCGTCTCGGGCAATCAGTGAGATGGTCGGTTGTGAAGGTGAACGTTGAAGGTGTGAACGCCGAAGATTTGGATGTTGAAGATTTG
>CAZFJR010000106.1:0-10136 GCA_964519235.1 uncultured Salinivenus sp.
GCTCCGCAGAGGGCCCGGCTGCGCCTTACGCCGGCTCCAGCGCCCGAAAGGCCTCGAGCAGCTCCTGCGCCACGGGCCCCGGCGTGCCGTCGCCCACCGTCCAGTCGTCCACCTGCACGATCGGCATGATGCCCGTCGTGGTGCCCATCAGAAACAGCTCGTCGGCCTCGGGCAGGGCGTCGGCCGCCACCGGAAACGTCTCCACCGGACGGCCCAGGGCGTTGCACAGCTCCAGCATGACCTCGCGCGTCACGCTGGGCAGCGTGTGGTTCGTGAGAGGGTGCAGCGCCACGGTGCCGTCAAAGACCGCGGCGACGCTGGAGTGGGAGCCCTCCGTCACGAACCCGTCGCGCACCAGCAGCGCCTCGTAGGCGCCGGCCTCCTGGGCGGCCTGGTTGGCGAGCACATTGGGGAGGTAGTTGAGCGACTTGATGTCGCAGCGGGCCCAGCGCTGGTCGGGCCGCAGGATCACCGCCACGCCGTTGCGCCACTTCTCAAGCGGCGGCTCGTGGGCCTCGGCGCGGGCGTAGACGGTCGGCTCGGGGGGCGGGTCGGGAAAGGCGTGCTGGCGCGGCGCGGCCCCGCGGGTGACCTGCAGGTACACCTTTGCGGGGCCCGCGTCCAGGCCGTTGCGGGGCAGCAGCCCGCGGACGCGCTCCCAGAGGGCGTCGGGGTCGACGTCGTGGATTCGGATCGCCTCCAGGCTGCGGGCGAGGCGCCGCCGGTGGGCGTCGAGCCGGAAGAAGGCCCCGTTCTCGGCGCGTGCCACCTCGTAGACCCCGTCCCCAAACACAAAGCCCCGGTCGTCGGGGGAGATGGACACGTCGTCCTTGGGCATGAACTCTCCGTTGAAGTAGACCGTCATAAGCGTCAAGCGTTTGAGCAAACCAGTTGTGCGCCCGTTCCTGGTGGGCGGCCGACCGAGTGCACGGTCCATCGGTCTGTTGCCGCCCCCCTCCGTCGTCATTCCAGAGGAGCCATCAGGCGACCGGAGAGGGCGTCCCGGCAAACGGGGGGCTCCGGGCGGCACAAGATAGAAAGCGGGGCGCAGAGAAGCAGGGGGCCGCCCAACGAGGCCTGTCCGCGTGGCCGGTCGCCGCGGGGTCAGGGCGCAGGGGAGAACGGCGCCGTCAGGGCGGCGTGCACGTCCGCGTCCCGGCCGTACACGTCGCGCCGAAAGTGGACGGGCCCGTTGGGAGTGGCCCAGGCGGTCCAGTACAGCAGGTGGACCGGAACCGTCTCCGGCAGCAGAACGGTCTGCTCGGTGTGGCCGCGCATTGTTGCCGCGATGCGCGAGCGGGACCAGCCGGGCGCGTCCCGGAGCAGAAACGCGGCCAGGTCGAGCGGGCGCTCCACGCGAATGCACCCCGAACTGAAGCTGCGCTCCACCTGCTCAAACCGAACGCGCCCCGGCGTGTCGTGCAGGTAGACGTTGTGGGGGTTCGGAAACATGAATTTGACCTCCCCGAGCGCGTTCTGCGGCCCCGGCCGCTGGCGCAGGCGGTACGGAAAGTACGACGCCGAGAAGCGGTCCCAGTCGAGCGTGGACGGATCCACCGTGGTGGCGTTGGCGCCCCAGCCCCGCAGCACCTCAAAGCCCTGAGCCACCACGCGGGAGGGATCGCGCCGGAATGTGGGCAGCAGGTCGTTCACCGCGATGCTGCGGGGCACGTGCCAGTACGGGTTGAACACGAGGTACGACATCTGCTCGGAGAAGACCGGCGTCTGCCGGTAGGGCGCGCCCACGATCACGCGCATCCGAAGCGCCTCCGCGCCAGCGTCCAGGACGCGAAGCGTGAAGCCGGCGATGTTGACCCGGACGTGGACGCGGCCGAGGTCGGCGGGCAGCCAGCGCTGCCGCTCCAGGTTGAGCAGGAGTTGCCGGATGCGGGCGCTCACCGGCACGTTGAGGGCCGCCCGTGTGGCGGGGCCCACCACCCCGTCCACGGCCAGGCCGTGGCGTGCCTGAAAGCGGCGCACGGCCCGGTCCAGCGCGGGGCCCACCCGCAGCGAGTCGTCGCGGGTGGAGGCGGCCGCCCCGTCGCCCGTGCGCTGCAGACGACGCCGGAGGCGCGGCACCTGCGCGTGCTTGGTGCCGAGCGCGAGGAGGGGGCCGCTGGGAAGGGCCGGCCAGCCGCCCTGCGCCTCGATGGAGCGGTAGCGGGCCAGGGCGTGGCGCAGGGCCGCGTACTCGGGGCGCGGTGGGCGCAGGGCAGCACGCACGCGCTGGAGCGGGGTGCCGGCCCGGACCCGTTCGAGATGCTGCACGAGGTCGGCCTGTCGCTCGTCCAGCGACCACGAGGGCGCTACCGCGGTCGGGTCCACGCGTCCGGTGAGCAGGTGCGAGCCGTACAGCAGGAAGGCGTCCGTGCACAGCAGTTCGACGTCGACGAGCTGGGCGGACGAGAGGGGACCTGTGCCCGACCGCTCCTGGAGACGGCGCCGGAGCGAGTCTATCACGGCCACGTGGTAGTCGGCCGGGCGGAGACCGTCCCGGTCTGCCGATCGGAGAAGCGCGAGCAGCGAGTCGACCCGGGACGTTGGGCCCGTGGGGCGCGTCCAGGCTGGCTCAAACTCCGCCTGCCGGTAGTAGCGCACGATTCCTGAGACGACGCGAAGGGGAACGGGACCGACGCGGGCTGCGCCGGCGGTGTTGTCTTGCAGGGCCTCTACGCGAGCCCGGAGCTGCTCCTTCACCGGGGTCGGCGGACGCGCGCTCCCTGCCTCCAGAGCCAGGGGGAGGACGGCGGCTACCAGCAGGGCCATCGTGCAAGCGAGGGCGACGCGCAACGACATGGCGGCAGGGCGTCCCATTCGGGGAAAATGCGCGATAGCGCCCTACCAGCGAGCGTAGCGCCCGCGAAGATCGAGGTGGACAAACGGGCCGTGCTGTGTTGTGGACCCGTAGACGGAGAGGCCGCCTCGAAACCGCTCATCGCCCGGCGTGGGAATGTCCTGCACAAGGTCGGCGAGATAGCGAGCGTCGGCCCGCGTGGTGCGGCCGTCGCCGGTCAGGTCGTCCATCCGCTGGTCGCCGTCGGCATCCACGTACACGTCCGCCGCGTCGCCGTACAGGTGGCGGCTATACTCGGTGGTGTTGCCAATGGCGCGGTTGTAGTAGGGCGTACGGTACCCACTCATAACGCGGAGCGTGTGTGCGGTGTGCCCCCGGGCGTTCACGGCGGCGAGCACGCGCTCGAGACGACGGAGCAGGCGGGGGCGCACCAGCGCGTACTGCGGTGTCCCGTCGGTCTGCTTACAGAGAAACTGATCGAGCCGAAAGTTGGGGGACACGAACGCGTCCTTGTTTGCTGCCGTCACCTCTACGAAGCCCTCCGGCGGCTCGTAGACCGCCCGTCCGTGGCGCGGGGTCTTCTCGTAGCGACCAATGCGGTACCCGTTGAGGTGCCGCTCTTCGGGATTCCAGGGACTCAGGACAAACACCTGCAACCGGACGCGGGCGCCCGACGCGAGGTCCGTAATCGTTACGGGATACAACCCGGGGACCGAGGGGGCCGTAAGTGTCCACGACGCCCCGGTGCGGCGGCGGACGAGCGGCGCAGGAGCCTCCAGCCGGTACCTGCCCTGCCGAATGCCGGATTGCGCCGCGAGGCGGACGGTGGAGTCTGGCAGGAGGGGGACCGCCATGAGGCGGTGGGCAATTTCCGTATCCCCAAACTGAACGGTAAAAGGCGCGCGACCCTCGTCAAACGCAGTGGAGTCGAGTGGAGGCGCGGGGAGCGGGTGGGCTTCCCCGGGAAGGGCGCCTCCAAGAACCAGCACGACCAATCCCAAGGGTCCGAAGAGGCGGCGCGCGGTACGCCACGGGGAGAAAGACATGGGGGGCAGGGGGAACGACCGTAGTGCGTGATGTTCCTCGTTTCCCTACGGAACGCCGGCGGCCCGAGGCAGGGTCCGGGCGTACCACGCATGTGGCCGCCCCCCAAGCTTCGCGCTCCCGTCGGGCAGTTCTTCGCGGACGGCGTGGAGGGTGGGGCGGGCGCCGAGAAGAGCCCCGTGAGCCGTAGACCAAACGGCCTCGAGAGTCACGGGGCCAGGCGTTCGAGGGTCCAGTCGCCCTGTGCGTCCTCGCGGCGGTAGCGGAGGCGGTCGTGGAGGCGGTTGGGGCGGCCCTGCCAGAACTCAATCTCCGTGGGCCGGACGACGTAGCCGCCCCAGTGCGAGGGCCGCGGAATCTCGTCGTGGTCCTCGTACTCGGCCGTCACCTCCGCCAGGGTGTCCTCCAGCTCGGCCCGGCTCTCGATGACGCGGCTCTGCGGGGAGGCCCAGGCGCCCAGCTGGCTGCCTCGCGGGCGGCTGTGGAAGTAGCTCGTGGATTCCTCGGGGGGCATGCGCACCACCGACCCTTGCACGCGCACCTGCCGCTCCAGGGGCTTCCACAAGAAGACCAGGGACGCGGTCGGGTTCTGGTCCAGTTCACGGCCCTTTCGGCTGTCGTAGTTGGTGTAGAAATGGAAGCCGCGCTCGTCGAGGCCTTTCAGCAGCACGATGCGGGCGGAGGGGGTGCCGTCCGCAGCGGTGGTCGAGAGGGTCATCGCGTTCGGCTCCTCCACCTCCGAATTGAGAACCTCGTCAAACCAGTCCCGAAACTGCTCGATGGGGTCGTCGGCCACGTGGGACCGGTCGAGCTCGGCCTGGGCGTACTCCTGGCGCAGGTCGGCAAGGTTGGGCATACGGAGACACAGGTTGTGACAGAAACACAGCGAGGTCGCAACGATCGGTACGACGCCCTCGTTTCGCCCTGTCGCCATCTGTTGCGTGGGGATTACGCGCCGAAACGTCTACCGGTAAGCGCGTCCGTGTTCAGCGCAAATCATCGCCAAATTTCCATGCGCAGGCCACGGTCGTTGCGGGGGGCCGGCTCGGCACAGGGCGGACAGCGCTCGGCCGTGTCCGCGTAGATGCGGCGGGCCGTCCAGCAGGCGGCGTGGGCGTCCAGCAGGTCGTCGGCCCCCAGGGCGCCCCGGGCCTGCCCGCAGGCCGCGTCGACGTTGGGAAAGCCGTGGGCGGCCAGGAGTGCGGCGCGTGCGTTCCGGCCCGCCTCGGTGTGCTTGCTCTCCGCCATCGGCGTGCCGCCACGGAGGGCGTAGAAGGCGAGTTCCGGGTGCACCTCGCGGACGCGGTCCTGGCGGGGGGCGGTCATGTGGGTGGCCAGGGCCCGCATCTTCGGGAAGAGGTGAAACGTTTGCTTCGAGAGGCCAGGGGCGTCGGGGCCGCTGGCGCGGTTGCGGCGCACGGCCTCGTCGTACGTTTGGGCCGAGAGGGCACCGTAGGCCGGCGGCGAAAAGACACTGGCGCTGCGCGGGCGACCCAGCAGTTGCCGTGCGGCCCGGTCGCAGCGCCGCCCGCCGGGCGCGGCCTGGTCGGGCAGGCCCACCACCATATCGATGCCGAGCACCGCGGGGGCTTCGGGGAGGGCGAAGAGGGCGTCCACGCCGTCCACGGTGCGGCACCGCGTCGTGCCGGTGGCGGGCCGGTGCAGAACCACCGCCCAGCCGTCGCGGTAGCCATCGGCCCCGGCCACCCAGGCTGAGGAGGCATCGGGGGAGAAAGCAGGCATGGCGGCAGGGGGGATGAACGGCGAGGGCACGTGGTGCGTTGTTTCCTCAACTTCTCTGGCGGCCAGATGTTGATACATTGATTGGAAAAAGCGCTTCCAACCCCGTGCGGCCCTGCCCCGAAGTGTCGCCCCCCGAACGCGCCCGGGGATCACGCCCTGCGCCGTACGCTTTTCGGTTCGCACCGCCCCGCACGCCGATTGCTCTTCTAAGAACCAACCCCGATCCTCTCTCCGCATGACCCTTCCGTTCTTCCTCGCCAGCCGGTTCGTGGCCGGCGAAACGCTTTCCGACTCCCTGCCCGTCGTCGATGCGCTGAACCAGGACGGCCTCCACGTGGCCCTCGACAAGCTCGGCGAGCACGTGCACGACCGGAGCGAGGCGGAGGCGGCCCGCAACACCTACATCGACCTTGTGCGCACCCTGGCGGCCCGCGACGGCTCCGCGCACCTGCGCAACCGCATCTCGATCAAGCTCTCGATGATGGGGCAGCTCATCGACGAGGACTTCTGCGAGGACAACCTGCGGCAGCTCCTGGAGGTGGCCGCCGAGGAAGACGTGTTCGTGCGGCTCGACATGGAGGGCAGCGCCCTCACGCAGTCGACGCTCAACATCTTCGAGGCCGTGTACCCCGACTACCCCAACCACGTGGGGCCGGTGCTGCAGGCCATGCTCAAGCGCACGGATCGCGATGTGGACCGCATGTGCGAGCTCGGGGTGAGCGTGCGTCTCTGCAAAGGGGCCTACGCCGAGCCCTCCGAGAAAGCCTACCAGGACATGCCGCAAATTCGAGACCGGTACCTCGACTATACGGAGCGGCTGCTCCGGCACACTGATTATTCCGGAATTGCCACCCACGACGACACGCTGATCGAGGCCACGCAGGCGTTTGCCGACCGCCACGACATCGGCCCCGACGCGTTCGAGTTTCAGATGCTCTACGGCCTACGCCGCGAGACGCAGCGCGAGATGGCGCAGGACGGATACAACATGCTGGTGTACGTGCCCTATGGCACCGAGTGGTTTCCGTACTTCTCGCGTCGCTTGCGGGAGAAGAAAGAGAACGTGTGGTTTGTGCTCCGAAGCTTGTTCAAGGGCTGACGCGGGGAGGCGCCCGCGGCCCTCCGACTCACGAGTGCCCGATTCACGAGCGCGTGCGCCATCGGGTGCGGGCGACGGCCAGGAGGGCGTCCGTGTCGGCGTGGCGAAGGGCGTGCCGGGCGACGTGTTCGTCGGGATTCGCATCGAGCTGCGCCGTGGCGCGGACGGGCGTGCCGAGGGTGGCCTCGGCCCGGAACTGGAGGGCGACGCCGGTGCACCGGTGGGTGTCGAGGATGTCGTCGGGGAGCGTACCGAGCGCCCACTCCAGGTAGCGGGCGCTGTTGACGTGCCGGTTCAGGTCGAGGTCGGGGTAGTGGGCCCGCCGGAGGGTCTCATAGTCGATGCGAGCCGGCGCAGGCAGGTCGTCGAAGTCGTGCGGAAGCGGGCGGGGGCGGTCCGGCGTTTCCAGGTCGTAGAGCGAGCGCGGCGGGCGCACGGGGCGTCGCCGTTCGGTGTCGATGACAAACCAGCGGCTCGTGGCCCGCCCGACCTCGGCGCCGCGAATGGAAAGCACAAACTCGCGCGTGGCGTAGAGGCCCTCCAGGCTGGACGGCCACGTCTCGATCGTGACTGCGGAGGCGCCTGCGGGCACCCGGTCGAGTACAAGGTGCAGGTGCGACAGGACCCACGCCCGGTCGTCGTCCTGCAGCGTCTCCATCGACACCCCTAGCTCTTCGGCGTGGTGCCCGGCGGCCTCCTGCAGGTATACGCACAGGGCGGGCACCGACGCCGTGCCGTGGGGCGTGAGGTCGGAAGAGCGGACCGGAAGAGTTTCGGACCAAACGTTGGCGACCATGGTCGTCACGGGAGGGAAAAGGAGCGGCTACGTGTCCGGGCGAAGGGCGGAAAGGGCCCGTTCGTGGGCGCGGAGGGCGGCCTCGTCGAACAGGACGACCCGAATGTGCGTCACGGAGTTGAAGGCGGGAGTCGCGTCTAGAAGGGTTTCCAGGGCGATGGGGGCAGCCTCGTCGAGCGGGTAGCCAAAGGCGCCCGTCGAGAGGGCCGGGAAGGCGATGGAGGTGATGTCATGCTCCTCGGCCTGCCGGAGCGCATTCTCGTACCCGGTGCGGAGCAGCGCATCGGACGGCTCGTCGCGGCCGTAGACGGGGCCGAGTACGTGGATGACGTGGTCGTTCGGCAGGGCGTGCGCGCCGCTGCGGACGGCCTCGCCGGGCTGGAGGGGGGCCATGGGGCGTGTCTCCTCGGCGAGCCCGGGGCCCGCCGCGGCGTGAATTGCCCCCGCCACGCCCCCGCCCGCCCGCAGCTGTGCGTCGGCCGCGTTGACAATCGCGTCCACGTCGGGCTGCTTCACAATGGTGCCCTTCGTGAGCTCAAGGGTCACGCCGGCCTCGGTGTGAGTCATGGCTCGGGGCAGTCGGGGGGGACAGAGAACAACGAACAGGGTTGACGCGCCGGGGTACAGTCTGTAGTCTCACATCGCCGTCATGTTCGTCGCGGTACCCCGTTCGGCTCCTTCCGCCCCGCGCCGCCCCGTTTGGCAGCTTCGTTCAGTGCGGAGCACGGTGCGCGGGCAGTGCAGCCATGTCCGGCAATCAGCGCGAACGCCCACGCCCCTGTACGCAAACTCTCCCCCCGCAAACAGATGAAGTACGACCCAATCAAGGACCGGCTTGGCCGCATTGCGAGTCGCCATCCGCTGCTGCAGCGCCTGCTCTACGGCATCCTCAACCTGCTTTTCCTGCGGGCCTGGTACGTGCGGCGCGAGGTGCGGGCGTTGCTGGGGGCGCTCCCGAAAGAGCGCCCGGCGCGCGTGCTCGACGCCGGCACCGGCTTCGGCCAGTACGCCTACTTCGTGGCCCGTACGCTCCCGACCGCGCAGGTGCGGGCCGTGGACGTGAAGCAGGACTACCTGGACCGGGCGCAGCGGTTTGTAGACCAGACCCCGCAGGCCGACCAGATCGAGTGGGCGATCGACGACCTGACGGATCTGCGCTCGGAGGGCCCTTTCGACCTCATCCTGGCGGTGGACGTGATGGAGCACATCGCCGAGGACGAGGCGGTCTTCGAGCACTTCGAGCGCGTGCTGCGGCCGGGCGGCCACGTTATCATCAACACGCCGTCCGATCGGGGCGGCTCGGACGTGCAGGCGGAGGGGGAGGAGAGCTTCATTGGGGAGCACGTGCGGGAGGGCTACGGACGAGACGAGCTCGCCGAGAAGCTGCGCCGGGCGGGGCTGGAGCCGGTAAAGGGGCTCTACACCTACGGCCCGTACGGCTCGGCCGCGTGGCGGGGGCTCATCAAGTGGCCCATGCAGCTGCTCGGGGCAACGTGGGCATCGGTCGTGCTGCTTCCGCTTTACTACATCGCTGCGCTGCCGTTGGGGCTATTGCTGAACACGGCGGATCTGAAAGGCTCCAACGAGCAGGGCACCGGCCTTTTCGTGGTGGCCCGGCGCCCCTCCGCATAGCCGCCCCCAGACCGCTCTCAGGATGTCCGGGCAAGAACGGTCCCGGTGTGCAGGGCCCTTTCATGTCGTAGGGCTAGCGTGCGGACCCTCCGCCGAACACCGCCGCAGCTTGGCAGTTCTCAGGGCGATGCGTGCCCCGGAAGGCGTGCCGTGGTGCCCGAGCACTTTTGCCCGCTCGGGAGGACGTCCCCCTTCTCTCACGGCGGGCCGCGTGTTGCCATTCTCTTCTCCCCGACCCATTTCCCTCCTGCCATGACCGTAGACGGCATTATGAGCCGCGACGTCGTGACCGTGTCCCCGGACGCCGCGCTCATGGACATTCGCAAACGCCTGCAAGACGGCGGCTTTCACCACATGCTCGTCGTTGAAGACAGTGCCCTCTGTGGGGTTATCTCGGACCGGGACGTTCTGCAGGCCATCAGCCCGTTCCTGGACACCTACAGCGAAGAGCACCGCGACGTGCAAACCCTGGCCCGGCCTGCCAGCGAGGTCATGCGCATCGATCCCATCACCATCCCGCCCGATACCGCGGTTGAGGAGGCCGCGCAGATGTTGCTCGACCACGACATCTCGTCCCTGCCCGTCGTGGACGGGGACGAACTGCTTGGCATTGTGACGACGAAGGACCTCCTGAATCATTACACGAACGGGGGCTGAGGGCGCGTTCGTGCAACACCAACGATCGGAGGAGCCACCCGTTTGGTTCGGGGTCTGCAGGGCAGCGGTCGCACACAGGGGCCGCTCTTTCGTAGAACGCTTCACGGATTGAGGCTCCACGAATTGATAAAGCCCCGTGGGGCGCCCTATCTTGTCCTCAGTGCCCTCCGCACCCTCCGTTCCAACCGTTCCCCGGGCCGTGCAGACCAAGTACATCTTCGTTACCGGCGGCGTCACCTCCTCGCTCGGCAAAGGCATCTTTAGCGCCTCCCTCGGGCGCCTCCTCGCCGACCGCGGGCTCGACGTGACAATCCAGAAGTTCGACCCGTACATCAACGTCGACCCGGGGACGATGAACCCGTACGAGCACG
>CAZFJR010000107.1:0-3678 GCA_964519235.1 uncultured Salinivenus sp.
GCCTCGACGAGACCGGCACACAGCTGCCCCGCCCGTTCGGCGTGGTCCACCGCACGGAACGGCCCACGTATGCGGAGCAGGTTCACCAGCAGATCGCCGAGGTGACGAGGCAGAAGGGCGACGGCGACCTCGACGCGCTGCTCCGCTCCGGCGAGACGTGGACGATCGAGTAGCTAACGAGGTTACAGGGACAATCCCCCTCTTCCCCGTCCACGGCCGTCGCAGAGAACCGAGAGACGAGAGGCCTCGTCACATCCCTCCCGTCCGTCCCTGCAATCCGGACCCTGGAGGCGAGCCATGTGGCAGTCCATCCAGCAGATCGACGCTGCTCTCATCCGCTTGTTTCAGCGGTACGGACACCGCGTGCACCGCCTCTCGCTGGGCGTGCTCTACGTCTGGTTCGGCCTTCTGAAGCCGATGGGGCACAAGACAACGACTTCGTTGCTGGCCGATACCATCTATTGGGGCGATCCCGAGGTGATGGTCCTGGTGCTCGGGTGGTGGGAAGTGCTCATCGGCCTGTGTCTCTTCGTGCGCCCCCTAATTCGCGTCGCAGTTCTTCTTTTAGCGCTCCGACTGCCCGGCATTCTGCTGGCCTTCGTGCTGGAGCCCGGGGTGCTTTTCGTCGACTTTCCCTTCGCCCCAACTCCGGAGGGACAGTACCTGATTAAGGATCTCACCCTCTTCATCGCCTCCCTCGCCATCGCCGGGTTCCTCGAGGAAGAAAGCTCCCCCGTTCGCTACCACTGAGGGTCTGGAGAGATAGAGCGGTGCGGAGGGCCGAGGTCCCGCCTGTCTTCCGAGAGGACACCGCGCCGCAGGATTGTCAATCGTCCTCGTCGTTCCCTATCATTGAACAAATCAGGTCTATTTTCTCTCGGACGACACGTGCGCACGCATGGTTTGGGCCCACTTGGATAAATTTCGCGATCTTGGCCTTCTTTTGGTCCGCGCCGTCTTCGGGCTGTACATGGCCTTTGGGCACGGACTCGGCAAAATTACCGGCGGGCCGGAGCAATGGGCCCAACTCGGGGGGGTCCTAGAAGGCATCCTGGGATTTGGGTTTCTGCCAACCTTTTGGGGGCTCATGGCGGCCCTTGCCGAGTTTGTGGGTGCGCTGCTCGTGGCTGCTGGCCTCCTGGCGCGGCCCGCAGCGCTCGTGCTCGTCATCAACATGTTTGTTGCAGCAATGGCCCACATTACAGGCGTCATTGACGGCGGCCCGGAATCGGCCATTCTGTACGGAGTGGCGTTCCTCGGCGTTCTGTTGACTGGGCCGGGTGCGTACAGCATCGACGATCAACTGTAGGCCTGCGTCCGCTCCCCCCATCCTGCTTCTGATGTTGAAAGGCCATGGCACGCTCGTTCCAGCCCCCTTGGGGAAACCTCGCTCTGCTCGTGTTGCGCGTCGGTATCGGCGTCTCGTTTGTGTTCGTTTACGGCGCCGACAAACTGTTTGGCGGGCCGGAGCAGTGGACTGGGCTGGGAGAAACCATGGCGGTGCTCGGCATCACGTTCTGGCCCACGGTTTGGGGCTTTCTGGCAGCCCTGGCCGAGTTTGGCGGCGGCATTCTGTTGATGCTGGGCCTTCTCTTCCGGCCCGCGCTCACGCTGCTGCTGGCCACCATGGCGGTGGCGGCGCTCGGCCACATCAGCGGGCAGATTGACGGGGGGCCCTGGCACGCGACGGAGATGGCGACGGTGTTTGTGGCGCTGCTGCTTACTGGACCGGGGCGCTACAGCCTCGATGCATACCTTTCATCTTCTGCCCCTGCGTCGCCTGAGTCTTAAGTTGAACGAGATGTTGCCTGTATGGAAGCGTCGTCTGGCACGTCCGAGGTACTGGTGGTAGGCGCGGGGTTGTCTGGACTTGTTGCGGCCACGACGCTGCACGCGGCCGGGCAGCGGGTGGCTGTTTGGGAAGCGCGCGACCGCATTGGGGGGCGGTGCTGGAGCCCTGCCGTGGGGCCGGACGCGGTGTCGGTGGACCTGGGCGCGGCCTGGCACTGGACGCAGCACGAGCGGGTGCGAGCGCTGGCGGAGCGGCTCGGCCTCGGGCGGGTGCGGCAGCATGAGCCGGGCGTCGCCGTTCAGGAATGGAGCGAAGACGCCCCCGTGGAGCACTTTGAGTGGCCCGACTCTCCGCCGCCGTCCTGGCGCCTCGCGGGCGGCACGCAGGCCCTACACGAGCACCTGGCGGCGACGCTCCCGGATGCCGCCCTCTGTCTGCGGCATCGCCTCCAGGCCCTTCGGCGCGCCGGCGAGGGGGTGGAGGGAACCGCCCAAACGCCCGACGGCCTGCGCACCGCCGCCTTCGACGCCGTGGTGCTTGCCGTGCCGCCCCGGCTGGCCGGGCACACCCTTCAGTTTGAGCCCGCCCTTCCGGACGCGCTGGCCTCGGCCCTTTGCGGCACCACCACCTGGATGAGCCCCTCGGCCAAGGCGGCCGTCACCTACGACCGCCCGTTTTGGCGAGAGCACGGCCTTGCGGGGCGGGTGCGAAGTGCCGTGGGGCCGGTGCACGACTGGCACGATGCGGTGGGGCCCGATGGAGCGGCCGCCCTCGTGGGCTTCATGCATCCGCCTGGGCCGGAGTCGCCGACTCCCCAGGCCCCCAAGGCCCGACGGCAGGCCCTCGTACAACAGCTCGTGCACTGCTTTGGGGAGGCCGCGGCGGAGCCCACTGGGGTGGTCACGGCCGACTGGCGCCACGACGCCGCCACCACGCCGCCGGCCGGTCCCAAGTCGGGGCAGCACACGCCCCCCACGCCCTCGCCGCGTCTGCGGCAGCCTCACTGGAACGGGCGGCTCCAGTTTGCGGCCGCGGAGACGGCCGCCGACCATCCGGGCTACCTCGACGGCGCGATTCAGGCCGGCCGCCGTGCCGCCTCCGCACTGACATAGCGGTGGGGAAGCGTAGCGGCGGAGAGCCCCCCGTCGTTCGGGGCGGCACTTCGGGGGCCCGTCGGAGCCTGCGAGCCTCTCTTCCGTATGTTCTGCACATCGCGCGTTCCTTGCATGCCGAAGGCCACGTGTCTCCGTGCCCGCGGCATCTAGTGCGGTGCACTCATCGTACGCTTTCCACACACCCCCAGCTCAGCCATGGCCAAACACATCCTGATGATTGTCGGCGATTTTGCCGAGGACTACGAGACGATGGTGCCCTTTCAGATGCTCGACCTAGCAGGGCACGAGGTCCATGCCGTGTGCCCGGACAAGGAGGCTGGCGACACGGTAAAGACCGCCATTCACGACTTCGAGGGCGACCAGACCTACACTGAAAAGCCGGGCCACAACTTTGCCCTCAACGCCACGTTCGCGGACGTCGACCCGTCCGACTACGACGCGCTCTGCCTGCCGGGCGGCCGGGCGCCGGAGTACCTGCGCCTCAACGACCGCGTGATGGAGGCGGTGCAGCACTTCTTCGAGGAGGGCAAGCCGGTGGCCGCCATTTGCCACGCGGCCCAGACCCTCGCCGCGGCCGACGTACTCGACGGGCGCCGCTGCTCGGCCTATCCTGCGTGTGCGCCGGAGGTGGAGGCGGCGGGCGGCACCTACGCCGATCTTGAGATGACAGAAGCAATCACGGACGGAAACCTCGTGACGGCGCCCGCATGGCCCGCCCACGCGGCCTGGATCCGGCAGTTCTTGGAGCTGCTGGGCACCCGAATTGAGCAG
>CAZFJR010000107.1:3778-10092 GCA_964519235.1 uncultured Salinivenus sp.
GCCCCAAACGTTGCTACTCGTCGTACACCAGCTCTTTCAGAAGAGAAGGCGGCGAGCGGTCCTCTACGAACGCGCGGCCTTCTGCCTCCCCCTTTTCGCGAAGCGTAGTGAGGGCCGGATCGCTCGTGACACTTCCGTCGAAGACGATGCCCGCCGCGACGTCGGCGAGGCGCTGCCCCAGATCGCCCTCGCGGGGCAGGCCCTGGCGGCAGCCCCGCTCCAGCGCTCGAATCGTGTGGTTGCCTACCGCCACGTCCAGGGCGCGGCTGACGCCCGCCGTGAAGCCCACCACGTACGCGGCGGGTTTGGCTTTAAGCAGGCTAGGGGCGTAGTCGCCGGGAAGAGTGCCCACCTGCAGGCGCAGGCCATCGGCAACGGTGTCGATTACGCGGTCGGAGCGGTCGTCGGGCATTGCGGGGCGGAAGTCGTTCGACAGATGCGCGTGCGGCCTACGGGCCGGGGCCGAAGGCGTTCGGGGCGGGCGAGACGGCCGGGTAGGCACGCCACATCTCTTCAACACGAACGCCCCGCTCGGCCTAGGGCCAAACGGGGCGACGTGCAAAAAGCAAAGGGTGCCTCGGGGCGCGCAGAGACCGGCAGGGCGCTTAAGACTTCGGCGCCCAAGAGGTGCAGTACCCCTCTGCGGCAACAGGGCCCGGGAACAGCGTGCAGCCGCCACAGCCGGAGCCGTACTTCTCCTGCTGGTAGAGGGAGCAGTTCGCGCAGTTCTTGTCGGCCTCCGGCGACTCCTCCACGTACTGGAGAGACTTCACCATCTGCTTGCGCTGCTGCTTCTGCGCGTCCGAGAGGCTCGACAGGTCCGAGCAGTCGGCCGAGGCCGAGGCCGTCCCGCCGTCGCCGGACTGGGTCTGGCCCGAGCCGCCGTTTGCGGATCCGCCGGATTCGTCCGAGCCCCCACCGCAGGCGGCGAGCAGCGACCCGCCTGCTCCTACCACGCCCGCGAGACCGAGGGAGTGAAGGAAGCGTCTCCGAGATACATCGTTCTGGTCATCAGATTTCATGAGGATCGACGTCTGTTGGTCAAAGAAAACGCGAGACGTTACGGACTCACGCATGTACTTCTACAGTATAAGAAACGTTGCGGTAATCCGTAAATGCGCGGCCGCCTGTGTCCGTGGGGGAATCCCCGGGTTCCCCTGTCGGCCATTCTTGCACGGCCCAAAATCACCGGGCACAGGGCACGAAAACCACCGAGCGTCCGAGGAAAAAGCCCCACGAGCGGGCTTCTCAACAAGGTTACATGAAAGAGGGGGGAGATTAAAGAAAAGTGACCTCGATTCCTAAACATGTTCGGGCGAGGAAGCTAAACAAGTTGAGTCATGGGAATGGGGGCAGGGCGCCCCGCCGCCTTCGCGCACGGGTTCGTCCAGAGTACGCCTTCGCGACTGCGCCTGCCATTCAGCAACCGATACTTTTGTGTCATGGCTGTCATTGAGGTGGAAGGGCTCTGGAAGATCTTTGGGGGCGACCCGGAGCGCGCGCGGGAGATGGCGCGAGAGGGCGTGTCCAAGGCCGAGGTGAAGGCCGAGACCGGGTCGGTCATCGCGGTGAACGACGCCACGTTCGAGGTGCGCGAGCAGGAGATCTTCGTGGTGATGGGGCTGTCGGGCAGTGGGAAGTCGACTCTCCTCCGCTGCATCAACCGCCTCATCGAGCCGACGTTTGGCACGGTGGAGGTGCACGGCGAGGACGTGACGGCCTACGACGACGAACAGCTGCGCGACATCCGGCGCACGAAGATGTCGATGGTGTTCCAGAACTTCGGGCTGTTTCCCCACCGCAGCGTGCTGGGCAACGTGGAATACGGGCTGGAGGTGGCCGGCATGAGCAAGAGCGAGCGGGAGGACAAGGCGCGCCGCACACTCGACCTCGTGGGCCTGGAGGGCTACGAGGAGAGCCGGCCCAGCGAACTGAGCGGCGGCATGCAGCAGCGGGTAGGGCTGGCCCGCGCCCTCGTCAACGACCCCGAGATTTTGCTGATGGACGAGGCCTTTAGCGCCCTGGATCCCCTGATCCGCGACGAAATGCAAAACGAACTCCTGCAGCTGCAGGAGATGTGGGACCCGGCGGCCACGATTCTCTTCATCACCCACGACCTCGACGAGGCGCTGAAGATGGGCGACCGGATCGCCATCATGAAGGACGGGGAACTGGCCCAGGTAGGCACGCCCACCGAAATCCTTACCACCCCGGCCGACGAGTACGTCCGCTCGTTCGTGGAAAACGTGAACCGTACGAAGGTGCTGCAGGCCCGCACGGTGGTGCGCGATCCGCGAGACGAGGAAGAGGCCCGGCTCCGCACCGACAGCCCCTCGGTGCACCCCCGCGCTCCCCTCGCCGAAATTCTGCCAACCGTGCTCAAGAGCGACGAGCCCGTCGCCGTGCGCAACGGACAGGGCGACCTGAAGGGCGTTGTGAGCCGATCGGCCCTGATGGAAGAGGTAACGCGCAATGCTGGCGTGGACCTGGAAGAAGAGGCCGTAGAGGAAGCGGTAACGGCCCAGGCGTCTTAGCGCCTGGGGAGGAATGGCACGCGGGTAGAACTGCTGAACTGGCTTCCCGATCAGACCGAGTTGCGACAAGCCCATGGACCTGAACATTGGTGCGGCGTTCGAGGCGCTCATCGATTGGCTGAAGACCAACTTTGAAGGCTTTTTCGAGGTGGCTGCTACGGCCATCGGTTCCACCACCGAGGGCCTGGAAGACGTGCTGCTACTGCTGCCGAGTTGGCTCATGATCCTGCTCTTTACTGCTCTGGCGTGGTGGGTGGCCTCCCGTGGGGTGGCGCTCTTCACGCTGCTCGGCATGGGCATCCTCGACAGCTACCAGTTCACGCTCCTTGGCACCGAGATTGCCGTTGGGATGGGATACTGGGAGCTCACGATGGAGACCCTCGCGCTCATTCTGTCGTCTACCCTGCTGTCGCTGCTCATTGGCATTCCGCTGGGCATCTGGGCGGCAAAGAGCGACACGGTCGACGCCATCATCCGGCCCGTGCTCGACTTCATGCAGACGATGCCGGCGTTCGTGTACCTCATTCCGGCAGTCGTCTTGTTTGGGCTCGGCACCGTGCCGGGCGTCATTGCCACCTTTATTTTTGCCACACCGCCCTGCGTGCGCCTTACCAACCTCGGCATCCGGCAGGTGTCGGAGGAGGCCATCGAGGCGGCGCAGTCCTTTGGCTCTACCCCTACGCAGATGCTGTTCAAAGTGGAACTGCCGATGGCCCTTCCCACCATTCTGGCCGGCATCAACCAGACGGTGCTGCTGGCCCTCTCGATGGTCGTCATCGCCGCGCTCATCGGCTCCGGCGGTCTCGGCGACCCGGTGGTGCAGGGCATCCAGCAGCTACAAATTGCGACGGGGTTTGAGGGCGGGCTCGCCATCGTGATCCTTGCCATCTTTCTCGACCGTGTGACGCAGGCCATCGGCGAGCGGGCTGGCACCACCGCCCAGGCTGCCTAATTGCTGGGATGCTCCCGGCCCTTCCGCTTTCTTTGCTCTCCTCTTTTGCTTTGCGACCGATCCTTCTGCCCGCCACAAGGCCCACGCTCGGGCCGGCGCGCAGCAGACAGTCTCCGAGACGTCAACCTGTGTGTTTCTCTCACCGAACCTAGACCAACCCGACATGATCGATCAATCGACTTCGCTTCGTTCGTTTACGGCGGTTCTTGCCGCAGTGGCGTTTCTCGCCGTTGGCGTGGCTGGCTGCGGCGGGGGCTCGTCCTCGGGCGGCTCCGCCGATGGGGGCGACCAGGGCACCTCCCAGACCCTGAACATGGTCACTGTCAACTGGATTGAGGGCATGGCCTTCACGTACGCCCAGGAGCAGATCCTCGAAGACAGCCTCGGGATGACCGTGGACGTGAAGGAGGTGCAGGGCGGCGGCATCGCCTTTAAGTCCGTGGCCGACCAGGAGCGCGACTACTTCAACGAAGCCTGGCTGCCCACCACCCACAAAGAGCCCTGGAACGAAACCAAAGGCGACGCGGCCAAGCTCGGCTACATGTACAAGGGTACGTCTGTGGGCCTCACCGTGCCGGCGTACATGGACATCAACAGCGTGACTGAGCTGTCGGAGGCGCGCGAGGGCTTGGAGGGGGAGATCAACGGCATTGAATCCGGCGCCGCCGTCAACGACCAGACCCGCCAGATCCTCGAAAACAACGGCATTGAGGGCTTCGACGTGGTGCCCGCGAGCGGCCCGGCCACATGGCAGGCGCTCGAGAGCGCGATCAACAACCAGGAGCCCATCGTGGTGACCGGCTGGTACCCCCACTGGAAATGGGGCTCGTACGACCTGAAGTACCTCGAGGGCGCGCAGACCGGCCAGTCGCCCGTCTTCGGCGCCCCGGAGGATGTCTTCAAGATCGTCGACAGTGAGTTCACCGAAGAGTTTCCGAAGGACGCCGTGTGCTTCCTGAAGGTGTCGGAGGTGAACGACGCGCAGATTGAGAGCCTCATGGACACCTTCCGCAACCGCGGCGACATGGGCAAGTCGGCGGCGGCGGCGCAGTGGGTGGAGAACAATCCGGACGTCATCAACGACTGGATGAGCCAGACGGAAGAGTGCGTCGCGTCTGACGGGCCGGTGCAGACGCTTCCGGACGACGCCACGTACTCGCGCGAGCAGGGCGCGTAGCCGGTTGCCCCACGGACTGAGGGCCCACGCACCCCCGACTGCCGCCCGGCGGTTGGGGGTGTTTTGTGGGCGGCCGCAGTGCCGGAACACAGCGGCCGCGCGGCCCGGGCGGGTTGCGCAGTGTCATCACCCTCTTGTGGACCAACTCAGCGCTCTCCAATGCGACACGTCCTAGTCTCGAAGAAGCACAGTGCGGCATCGCTGCATCCGTTTCTCGCGGTACTGGCAGCCGGACTTCTTGCACTGGGCATGGCCGGCTGTGGAGGCGGCGCCTCTAACGACGACGGCGCCTCGGCTGACGACGGCGCTTCGGCATCGTCGCCGACCCTGAACATGGTAACGGTAAACTGGATTGAGGGCCTCGCCATGAGCTACATGCAGGCCCGGGTTCTGGAAGACAGCCTGAACGTGCCGGTGGATCTGAAGGAGGTGCAGGGCGGGGGCATCGCCTTCTCGTCGGTTGCCAATGGCGACCGGGACTTCTTCAACGAGGCGTGGCTGCCCACCACCCATCAAAACTCGTGGGGCGACCTCCACGAGCAGCTTCAGAAGCTCGGCTACACGTACCGCGGCACCTCGGGGGGGCTGGTGGTGCCGGCCTACATGGACCTCCGATCGGCGGCCAATATCGACGAGTATCGCGAGGCGCTCGATGGGAAGATCTACGGAATTGAGGCCGGTTCGCCCACCAACGAGAACGTCCGCCAGGTGCTCGATCAGCACAGCATCGAGGGCTTCTCCGTGGTGGCTGCCAGCGGGCCGGCCACGTGGCAGCGGCTCCGGAGTGCCATCCAGGACCGCGAGCCGATCATCGTCACGGGCTGGAAGCCGCACTGGAAGTGGAGCGAGTTCGACCTTCGGTACCTCCAGAACGGCAAGACGAACCAGTCGCCCGCTTATGGGCCGCCGGAGGACATCTTCACGGTGGTCGACAACCAGTTTGTCGACGAGTTTCCCAAAGATGCCGTCTGCTTCCTCAAAGAATTTGAGGCCAACGACCAGCAGGTGGGCAGCCTTATGAATGCGTTCCGCACCCGCGGCGACATGAGCAAAACCGCCGCTGCCGAGCAGTGGGTGCGCAACCACCCGGAGCACGTCACCCAGTGGCTCGACGCGGCCGAGGCCTGTGCGGCCTCGGGGGAGGCCGTGACGCCCCTCCCCGACGACGCCACCCACTCCTCCACGTCCGAAAGTGCTGCCTAGTCCCGCGGCGGCCGATCCGTTGGGGGCTCCATGCCGCACGCGTGGGGGGGGTGCCCGAGAGGCCGCCCTGCGCCCATTTGCACACCAATGTGTCGAATATGCCGATCAACGAAATACGCCGATCAACGAAGACATTCGATTCTGAGTAGCTTTTCCTAATCGCACTCTTTCACAACAGCACCCACGCACATGAACCGTTTCCTTACTACGCTTACGGCAGCTCTTCTCACGGCAGGCCTGTTGCTTCCGGCCTCCACCACGGCCAACCCCGGCCCGGTCGCCCCGGCCGATACCGCCGATGAGGCCGTCGTGAGTGTCTTCGACGACGAAAATGACGATGAAACCGACGACGAATCTACGGACGCCGACGAATCGGCAGCGGCCCCGCAGAGCGACGAGCCGTCGCTCAGTGTCAACATCAGCGGCTCGCTCCGCTTCAATGCGCTCT
>CAZFJR010000108.1:0-1023 GCA_964519235.1 uncultured Salinivenus sp.
CACGAACAGGGCAGAGACGAACATGATGGAGGGGGCGTACGGGGCGGCCTGCCCAAAGAGCGCCTCCTCGGCGTAGCTCCACGTGTTGAGGGCGAGCGTCTCGAAGCCCACCGGCGCCAGCAAGAACGTGAGCGGCAGTTCCTTCATGGCTGAGAGAAAGACGAACGCCATGCTCACGAGCAGCCCGCGCCGCACCAGCGGAAAGGTGACGCTCATGAACGCCCCGAGTGGCGAGCGCCCCAACGAGCGGGCGGCTTCTTCGAGGTGGGGCGGGGCCTGGTAGAGCGCGCTCCGCACCGGCCCTACGGCCTCGGCCATGAAGTGAAGCGCGTAGGCCCCTACGAGCAGGGCGAGCGTCTGGTACAGAACCGGCACAGTGCCCAAGGAGAACACGATGAGCGCCAGTGCAAAGGCGAGGGGCGGCGTGGCGTAGCCCAGGTACGCGATCCGCTCCACCCCGCGGGTCCAGGACGAGGCATGCCGGACCCCCAGGTACGCCACCGGCAGGGACAGCAGCGCCGCAAGGACCGCGGCGGGCGCAGAGGCCCGCACCGAATCCCAAAGAGCAGTCCCGAGGCCTGCCCACGGCAGCCCCGTCGCCGCCGAGTCGGCCATCCAGTACCCCACCGTGCCCGCCGGCAGCACCACCGAGGCGCCCGCCACGCTCAGCGCAAATGCGTACCCCACCCAGCGCCAGGCGCCCAGCCGGTGCAGGGTGGCCGAACGGGCCGTGCCGCTGCTGGTCTGATGAAACAGCCGCCCCTTCAACAACCGCGCCTCCAGCACCAGGATGGCGGCGGTCAGCATCAGCAGTAGCAGTGCCAGGCCCGCCGCGTAGATGCGGTCGTAGGAGGCCGCGTACTGAATGTACAGCGCGTAGCTGAACGTGTCGTACCGCATCAGCGACACCACCCCAAAGTCCCCCAGCACGTGCAGCGCGATGAGGAGCCCACCGGCGAGCAAGGCCGGGCGGAGCTGCGGCAGCACAATCCGCACAAACACCTGCCAGCGGCTGTGCCCCAG
>CAZFJR010000108.1:1033-10062 GCA_964519235.1 uncultured Salinivenus sp.
GCGGGATCGAGCCCCAGGAAGGCCGTGCGGAGGTTGAGGAAGAGGTACGGAAAGGTGGACAGGCTCAGGGCAAGGACGGCGCCGGTGTAGCCGCTCAGGCGCGGCACCACCAGGCCGAGCGTCTGGGCAAGGGTGCCGTATGGGCCGGTCGTGGCCAGCAGGGCGTACGCCATCACGTAGCCGGGCACCGCGAGCGGGAGCACCCCCAGCAGCGTCAGCAATTTTCGGCCGGGCAGCGCCGTGCGGGTGGTGAGCCAGGCCATGGGCACCGCCAGCAGGCTCGTTCCCACGAGCACCCCAACAGTGAGCCCCACAGTGTTGCCCAGCAGCCGCACCGTGCGCCCCCGCGCCACCAGGTCCCACAGCGTCTGCGGATCGGCCTGGGCGGCGCGCAGCAGCAGGTACACCAGCGGGATGAGCACGCCGCCCACCACCACGGCCACAGGGAGCGCTACGTACCAGCGGCTCCGGATCGCATCCAGTGCGCGGGATGTGTTCATGGCTGCGGGGGGCAGTGTCGGAATGCAGGCGTGCGGGCGCTTGCGGTTTGTCACGTCCTCCGCCCCGTCCGCCCAGGCGCCCAGACGCGATCACGCCAGGACGCTACAGGGCGCCCACATCTCGCAGAAGCGTGAGGGTGGGATCCATCTCCTGCAGCTGCTGCAGATCAAACGTCGGGCTCAGCCGAAGGGCCTGCTCCACCGGCATCATGTACGCGGGCACAGTCGTGCCCTGCACCACCGGATACTCGTTCACCTGCGTCGCCGCATACGACTGTGCCTCTTCCGAAAGCAGAAACTGCAGAAACTGCCGGGCGGCTTCGGACTGGTCGCTGGCCTGCAGCGCACCGGCCCCCGTCACGAGCGCCAGGTTGCCGAGGTCCCCGTCCTCAAAGTGATACATCTCCACCGGCGCAGAGGCACGCGGAGTGGCCTCCGCTTCCCCCTCTTCGTTCTCCTCCTCGTCGCCCTCGTACTCGCCCTCGGCGCCCCCGTGCTTAAGGCGCAGCACGTAATAATGGTTGGTCAGTGCCACGTCAATCTCTCCCGCCTCCAGCGCGCGCACCATCGGCGTGTTGGAGGTGTAGCTCTTTGGAGTTAGGGCCTGCATCCGGGTCAGCCACGTGCGGGCCGTGTCGCGACTGGTCGTCACGCGAAGGGCCGTCACGAAGTCCTGGAAGCTGGAGTACGCGGGCGTCCACCCGATCCGGCCCTCCATGTCGGCCATGCCGGGCAGCTCCAGGATCGAGTCCGGCAGGTCCTCCGGGCGCACCGTCTCGCTGTTGTAGGCGAGCACCCGGAAGCGGGTGGTCACGGGCACCCAGCGTTGGTTCGAGGGCACGAAGCGGTCGGCCCGGCCGGTGAGGGCGTCCGGCAGCTCGGCGAGCAGGTCGTTGTTGACGGCGTTGCCGAGCGCGCCGGTCGTGTTGGCCCAAAAGACGTCGGCGGGCGTCTGGTCGCCTTCCTCCTGCAGCGCGGCCAGGAGCTGCGCATCGGTGCCGTACTTCACGCGCACCGGCCTGTCGGCCTGCTCCTGGTACTTCTGCACCAGGGAGTCGACGAGGGGCTTGCTGCGCCCGGAATAAATCACGAGTTCGTCCTGCTCGCTCCCCCCACAGCCGAGCAGGGACAGAGCCAGGACGAGGACGAGACTAATGCTGAGGAGTCGCTTCATGGCGATGCGGAGTCAGTTCGGAGGTGTAATGCCTTGTTTAGATTGATTCTAAAGAAGGAGGGCGAAAGATGACACGGGTGGGGCGGGGGGATTGGTTTAAATCGCAGAAACTCCACAGAATGCGCACGGGACCTGTGGGCGCGGACCTGTGGGCGCGGACCTGGGCGACGCCGCGTCCCCCCGCGTGCCCCCGTGCCTCACCCTCGATTCGCAGCGAGGAGGCGTTCAATCGCGTCGAAGAGGCGGGCGGGCTGCTGGGCGCGCCTGCGCTCGCGAACGCCTGCCGCGAGGGTCTCGGCCCAGTGGTCCCGAAAGAAGCGACGGATGGATGCGGCCAGGGCGGACGGGGATTCGGGGGGAACCACAAATCCCGCTTCCTCATGCGGAATGCTCTCCGCCAGCCCCCCCACGTCGGTCACCACCATCGGCCGCTCGAAGTGGGTGGCAATCTGGGCGACGCCGCTTTGCGTGGCCGACACGTACGGCTGCACGACAAGGTCGGCGGCGCAGAAGTACGTGGGCACGTCGCCGGAGGGAATGTACGCGTCGTGCCAGTGAACGTGCGCCTCCAGGCCGTGCTCACGGATGAGCCGGCGGTAGCGCTCGGGATCGTCGTACGGCTCGCCCGCCACCACGAGGTGCAGGTCGGGCACCGCCTGTAGCACCTCCGGCAGGGCCTGCAGGAGCACGTGCAGCCCCTTGTACTCGCGAACGAAGCCGAAAAACAGAATCACGGGCGCTTCCTCCGGCAGGTCGAGCGCCGCGCGCGCCTGCCCTCGGGGCACCGGATCGCCAAACCGTTCGTAGACCGGGTGTTCGATTTGTTCGATGTCGGCGTCGGGGCCCGCAAGGCGGCGGGTGTCGTCGGCCACAGCGTCGGACATGACGACATGCCCGGCACAGGCAGACAGGAAGAAGCGGCTCAACCACGCGTCGCCGAGGTGTCGCTCGTGGGGCAGCGCGTTGTGGACGACGGCGAACGACGGGATGCCGTAGTGTCGCCGCAGGCCCCGAGCTACAACGCCGTAGGCGGGGGCAAAGAACGGCATCCAGTACTGAAAGACGACGGCGTCGGGCGCTGTGTCCCGCAGGTGAAACCCCGTCCGGAACCACGAAACCGGGTTGATGGAGTCGAGCAGGCGCGGGGCGCCGCGGATGGCCGCGGGGGCGTCGCTATCGGGCTCGTACTGCGTCTTGCCCGGGAAGAGCAGCTCCGGATACTGCCGCGAGAAGCTCACGGGGTGCACGTCGTGCCCACGGTCGGCGAGGCCCGTCACCGTCATCTCCGTAAAGTGGGCAATTCCGCCCCGGTACGGATGCATCGGCCCCACGATTGCAATCCGCATTTTTCCATCGTCCCATTGTCCCATTTTTCGCTCTCACGTTCTCCTCAACGACCAACGACCAACTTTTTTCAAACCTTCTCTTTCCCCAAAGTGACAGCCACACGACTCTACACCACACCATCCTTTCATCATCGACCGTCGACGAAAGCCAATGTCGAAATGAGGCGATGAGAAACTGACAGATTGACCTGCTACCGATTTACAGAGCTCATGTCCGGGTAGCGATCACCGGCCGCCGCCCCTCTCGGCGCAATCTCGTCGATGCGGTCGAGCTCTTCGTCGGTCAGCGATACGCGGAGCGCGCCCAGGTTTTCGTCCAGGTGATCGGGATTCGTCGTGCCCGGAATGGGGACGATGTCGTCGCCCTGATGCAGCACCCAGGCGAGGGCCAGCTGCGCGGGCGTCACGTCCTTGTCCGCCGCCAGGCGCTTCACCTCATCGACCAGGTCCAGGTTCTTCTGGAAGTTCTCGCCCTGGAAGCGCGGATTATGGCGACGCCAGTCGTCCTCGGGCAAGTCCTCTGGCGACTGGAAGCGCCCCGTCAGGAAGCCGCGCCCCAGCGGGCTGTACGGCACAAAGCCAATATCGAGGTCACGACACGCCGGCAGGATGGCGTCCTCCGGGTCGCGGCTCCAGAGCGAGTACTCGGTCTGCAGCGCCGTGATGGAGTGCTCCTCGTTGGCCCGGCGAAGCGTCTCCGGCGCCGCCTCCGAGAGGCCCAGGTAGCGCACCTTCCCTTCCTCCACGAGCCGCCCCATGGCCCCCACCGTGTGCTCGATCGGCACCTCCGGGTCCACGCGGTGCAGGTAGTAGAGATCGATGGTATCGACATCGAGGCGGCGAAGCGACTCCTCGCAGGCCGTTTTCACGTAGCGGGGGCGGCCGTTGATGCCATGCATCGCGCCCTGTTCGTCCCGGACGATGCCAAACTTGGTGGCAATCGTGAGCTCGTGACGATGCGGCCCCAGGACGCGCCCCAGAAGCGTCTCGTTGGTGAAGGGGCCGTACATGTCGGCCGTGTCGAAGAACGTAATGCCGCGGTCGATGGCGCGCTGAAGGGTCTTAATGGCTCGGTTCTCCTCGGGCGTACCGTAGAAGTCAGACATGCCCATGCAGCCAAGACCGAGAGCGGAGACCGTAAGGCCTTGATCGCCGAGGATGCGTTGTTGCATTGCTGTATGCGTGGGTGTGGAGCTGTATACGTGGGTGTGGAAGCGTGGGCGTATCGGGAACGCAGGAGCGGACGTGTGCGATCCAAACAAAAAGCCCTGGGCGACCGCAAAGCCACCCAGGGCCTGTATTGTGGGCACGCAAGCAAGCCTTCCGTGCCGAAAACGGCCCGCCTACTCCAGATCGAACCGGTCGAGGGTCATGACCTTGGTCCAGGCGTCCACAAAGTCATGGACGAACTTCTCCTCGCCGTCGGCGGCCCCGTAGACCTGAGCCAGGGCACGCAGCCGGGAATTGGACCCGAAGATCAGATCCACGCGAGTGGCATTCCACGCGACCTCGCCGGTGTCTCGGTCTTTCACCTCAAAGACCTCCTTGTTCTCCGAGACCGGCTCCCACTGGTAGTCCATGTCGAGCAGGTTCACGAAATAGTCGTGGGTCAGCGTCTCCGGGCGGTCGGTGAAGACGCCGTAGCCGTCGGCCTGCTCGTGGGTGGCGTCCAGCGCGCGCATTCCGCCGACGAGCGCCGTCATCTCGGCGGGGGTCAGATCCAGAAGGTCGGCCTTGTCGATCAGGAACTCTTCCGGCTTCCAGTTCTCTCCCGGATCGTCGGCGATGTAGTTGCGGAAGCCATCCGCTTTCGGCTCAAGCTGCGCGAACGCCTCCACGTCGGTCTGCTCCTGCGTGGCGTCGGTGCGGCCGGGGTGGAACGGCACCGTCACGTCGTAGCCCGCGTCCGCCGCGGCCTGCTCGATGGCGGCCGCCCCGCCCAACACGATCAGGTCGGCCAGCGACACGCGCACGTCATCGTCCCGAGCGTCGTTGAAGTCCTGCTGAATGCCCTCAAGGACGCTCAGCGTGCGCGACAGTTCGTACGGCTCGTTGGCCTCCCAGGTGCGGTGCGGCTTGAGGCGAATGCGTGCCCCGTTGGCGCCCCCGCGCTTGTCGCTGTCGCGGTACGTCGAGGCCGACGCCCACGCGGTTTTGACCAGGCGGGAGACGGACAGATCAGTGTCGAGGATGGCGTTTTTGAGCTCGGCGATCTCGGCATCTCCAATGAGCTCGTGATCGACGTCGGGCACGGGGTCCTGCCAGATCAGATCCTCGTCGGGCACCTCCGGCCCCAGGTAGCGCTCCTTCGGCCCCATGTCGCGGTGAATCAGCTTGAACCAGGCGCGGGCGAACGCGTCTTCGTACGCGTCCGGATTGTCCCGGAAGCGCTCGATGATCTCGCGGTAGTCCGGGTCCCGCTTCAGGGCGATGTCCGTCGTGAGCATCATCGGATCGACCGTCGCCGACGCATCGTGGGCGTCCGGCACGACGCCTTTCAGTTCGTCGTCTTTTGGGCGCCACTGCCACGCGCCGCCGGGCCCCTTGTGCACCTCCCACTCATAGTCGAGCAGGAAGTCGAGGTAGCCCATGTCCCACTGGGTCGGCTCTGCGGTCCAGGGGCCCTCGATGCCGCTGGTGATGGTGTCCGCGCCCTTGCCGGAGCCGTACGAGTTGCTCCAGCCGAGGCCCTGGTGCTCAATCGAGGCCGCTTCGGGCTCGGCATCGAGGTGCTCGTCGGTGTCGGCGCCGTGGACTTTCCCGAACGTATGCCCACCGGCGATGAGCGCAGCCGTCTCCTCGTCGTTCATCGCCATCCGGCTGAACGACTGGCGGATCCGCTGGGCCGACCACTCCGGATCCGGCTGGCCTTCCGGCCCCTCGGGGTTTACGTAGATGAGGCCCATCACGGTCGCGCCGAGGCGCCCTTCGAGCTCGTCGTTCTCGTCGAACCGATCCCAGGTTTCCATCTCGTCCTCCGGGCCCCAGTCGATCGACCCGTCGGGCTTGTAGTCGTCCTCACGGCCACCCCCGAAGCCAAAGGTCTTGAAGCCCATCGACTCCATGGCCACGTTGCCGGCCAGCACCATCAGGTCCGCCCAGGAGATTTTGCGGCCGTACTTCTGCTTGACCGGCCAGAGCAGGCGGCGTGCCTTGTCGAGGTTCGCGTTGTCGGGCCAGCTGTTGAGCGGGGCCAGCCGCTGGCGCCCTCCGGCTGCGCCGCCGCGGCCGTCGGTGGTGCGGTACGTGCCGGCGCTGTGCCACGCCATTCGGATGAAAAACGGCCCGTAGTGGCCGTAGTCGGCCGGCCACCAGTCTTTGGAGGTCGTCATCACGTCTTTGATGTCCTCCTTCAGGGCCTGGTAATCGAGCTCCTGAAAGGCCTCCGCGTAGTCAAACTCCCCGTTCCACGGGCCGACGTCCTGCGCGTTTTGGTCAAGGATCTCGATGTCGAGACTGCTCGGCCACCACTCACGGTTTGTCGCGGGCGTACCGGCGGACGGCTCATCCGCCCCGGACCCGTTGTGCATCACCGGGCAGCCGCCTGTGTCGTTCGTGCTTTCCATTGCATGCTCTTGTGACATAGATCGCAGAGAAGGGAGGTTGCTGAAGGAGTGGTACGTTGGTTCCTGAATTTATGGGCCCCGGCTTGATTATTCAAATCGATCGTTTCTATATTCCCGATAGGTTTTTCCTATCAAAGGACCGAGTTCTCTGATGACGTTCGTGCAGCTACAGTATCTCGTGGCTCTCGACATCCATCGCCACTTTGGGGATGCCGCGGCGGCATGCGACGTAACCCAGCCCACGCTGAGCGCACAGGTGCGGCGGCTGGAGGACGAGTTGAACGTGGAGCTGATCGACCGGAGTCGGCAGCCCGTGGTGCCCACCGCCGCCGGGGAACGCATCGTGGAGCAGGCCCGGGAGGTGCTCACGGCCCGGGACCGGCTGAGCATTCTGGCCGCCGAGATTCAGGACCGCATCACGGGCACGCTTCGGATGGGCATGCTCCCTACGCTTTCCCCGTACCTTCTTCCGCTCGTGCTGCCGGCCTTGGAAGCGGCCTACCCCGATCTCACACTCGTCCTCCGCGAGTGGCCCACGGACAAAATTCTCGACGCCCTGCACGCCGACGCGCTCGACGCCGCCCTTATTGCCACAAACGAGTCCGATGCTCAGGTCCACAGCCGGCGGCTGTTCACCGAGCCGTTCGTTGGCTACGTTGCCCCGTCCCACCGCCTCGCCGACCACGAGCGGCTCACGCCGTCCGCCCTCATGCTCGACGACCTGTGGTTGTTGAGCGAGGGGCACTGCTTTCGCGACCAGGTGGTGCAGGTGTGTGGGCGGGCGCCCTCTACGCCGCATGCCACGGCGCAGTTCGAGAGCGGGTCTCTGGAGACACTCGTCCGCCTTGTCCGCAACAGCGGGGGCATGACGCTTCTTCCCTGGCTCGCCACCGCCCACATGCCCGAGACCGAGCGCTCAGCGTACGTTCGCCCCTTCGCCGATCCGCCGCCGACCCGCGACGTGCGTCTCGTCACCCGCCGCCGCCACAAGCAGCGCCTCGTCGACGCGTTCGTCGACACGCTCCGCGGCGCCCTGCCCGCCACAGTCACGTCCCCCTGAGCCCGGCCCCCTTACCTCTGCATCGGCTCCACCAGCTCGCCGGCCGGCTCCACCGTCTCCGCCACCTCGTACGTCGACGTGTCCTCCATCCGCGGCTGGATGATCATCTCCCCGAGCAGCCCGGTCGTGAACATCTGCGCCCCGAACAGGATGAGCAGCAGACCAAGCAGCAGGAGCGGCCGGTCGCCAATGTAATTGCCAAAGACGAGCTTATCGATCGTCAGCCACAGGTTGATTCCGAAGCCCAGCACAAACGCCACTGTGCCGAGCGACCCAAAGAAGTGCATGGGCCGCACAGCATAGCGGGTGAGAAACACGACCGTAATCAGGTCCAGGAAGCCCTGGATAAACCGCTCCGTGCCAAACTTGGTGGTGCCGTACTTGCGCGGATGGTGCTGCACTTCCTGCTCAGTGACGCGGTCATACCCCTCCCATTTGGCCAGCAGCGGGATGTAGCGGTGAAGCTCTCCGTAGACGCTGACGCTCTTTACCACCTCGCGCCGGTATACTTTGAGGCCGCAGTTGAAGTCGTGGAGCGGCAGCCCCGAGAAGAACCGCGTTACCCAGTTGAAGAAGCGGCTGGGAATGGTTTTGCTGAGGGGGTCTTTGCGATCCCGCTTCCATCCGCTCACCAGATCATATCCCTCTTCCAGGGTGTCCAGGAGACGAGGGATTTCCCGCGGATCGTCCTGCAGGTCGGCGTCGATGGTGGCCACGTAGCGCCCCTGCGCCCGCTCGAAGCCCACGGCCAGGGCGGCCGACTTGCCGTAGTTGCGCCGGAACCGGAGCCCGGCCACGCGCGGATCGTCGTCGTGGAGCCGCTGCACCGCGGCCCACGTTCCGTCTCGCGAGCCGTCGTCGATCATCCAGACCTGGAACGACAGTCCCGCCTCCTCGCAGGCCGACCGCACCCCGTCCGCCAGTTCAGGGAGCGACTCCGCCTCGTTGTAGGCCGGCACGATGATGGATACATCCGGCCGCTCGGCGTCGGGGGGAGAATGGTGAGAACTGGGGTTCTCCACAAGTGCACGTCGTCGTTATGACTGGTGTCGTCCCCACGCATCGACGGGCAGCCGCCTCTCACCGCGCGTGGCGGATCTCGTCGGTACGACCAGGGCCGCGGCCGGCGTCGAGACGCCCCCTTCCTGCTCGCGCACCTCGTCGCGCATCACGGGCCACACGCCTCGCGCCCCCATCACGCATCAATCGTCGCGTACTTGGCGTTGCGCTCGATAAACTCGCGCCGGGGCTCCACCGAGTCGCCCATGAGGGTCGAAAACAGCCGGTCGGCCGCGGCGGCGTCCTGGATGGTCACCTGCTGAATCTTACGCGTCTCCGGGTTCATGGTGGTGGTCCAGAGCTGCTCCGGGTTCATCTCGCCGA
>CAZFJR010000109.1:0-741 GCA_964519235.1 uncultured Salinivenus sp.
CTTCCTCCACCGTGAGCTCCGTGACGGTGCCCATCATTTTGGTGGCGAGCGGCACCCGGCGCGTGCCCTGAATGGTGCCGCTGTAGCGGCCAGCCTGGGCCGCCGACGTGGCGGTGGCGGTCGCCGTCTCTACGGACACCGGGTCCAGTTCGTCGGCAGGCGGGGCGGGGGCCTCGCCGCCGCACGCGGAGACGAGGGCGGCCAGCATCAGGGGAAGGGCGAAGGAAAGGCGGGCAGTCATGGATGCGGGAAAGGGATTGTGCACAGGCATGGGGAGGCGGAAGGAGGGCTATCGGGTCATCGACTGCTCCGTGAGCAGCTCGAGGCGGTAGACGGCGACGTTGTGCTGGTAGAGGGCGCGGAGATAGGCGAGGCGCCGCTCGGCAAGGGTGGCCTCGGCCTGCAACAGGTCGGTGGTGCGGGCCAGCCCTTCGGCGTAGCGGTCCGACCGGATGCGCAGGCTCTCTTCCGCCTGCTCCACGGCGCGCCGCGCCTGGGTGATGCGAGTGCGGGCCGACTCCAGGTCGCGCCGCGCTTCACGAAGTTCGACTTCGTTCTGGAGGGCCTGTTGCTCCAGGGCCACCTGGGCACGCTGCTGCTTGGCCTCGGCCTCCTGCGCGCGCCCAATTTGCTGAAAGCCCTCGAACAGGCTCCACGAGAGCGACACGCCGGCCGTCCAGCTCTGCCCATTGGTGCCAAAGGGGGTGTCGTCGTACCAGCCGGCCGTGCCCTGGGCGTTGA
>CAZFJR010000109.1:751-2289 GCA_964519235.1 uncultured Salinivenus sp.
GCGTCGGCCCGGGCCCGCAGGGCGCGCATGTCGGAGCGGCGCTGGTTGACGGCCCGCAGCGACACGCGCCCGACCGACGCGGGCTCGCGCACCAACGAGTCGGTGGGCGCAATGCGCACGTCCTCCTCCACGCCAATGAGGAAGCGCAACTGATCGGCTGCGTTCTCGCGCCGCGCCATCGCCTCGGTGCGCTGGCTCTCCAGCTCCGAGACGCGCACCTCCGCGGCCAACCGGTCGGCCCGGTTGATGATGCCCTCGTCAAAAAGAGCCTGCGCCTGGTCGCGGTTGGCGCGGGCGGCGGCGAGGGCCGAATCGATCACCCCGACCTGCCGCTCCGCCAACAGCAGTCCGTAGTACCCCTTCTTCACCCGAAACGACACCACCGCCTCGGTGCGCTCGGCCCGGTAGCCGGCGGCCCGCGCAGCATCGGCGGCGGCGCGACGCTCGAAGAGGCCATCCAGGTTCAAAATGGGCTGCTGCACCTCCAGCTGCGTCCCGTAGAGGTCCACCCGGTCCGGAGTGTTGAGCGCATCGATCGCAAAGTCCGCCTGCGTGAAGCGCTCCTGCCGCAGCGTGCTGCCGAAGGCGTTCACGGGATCGGTGGTAAAGAGGGCCTGCTCCCGGGCGGTGACCTGGGGCAGGAAGACCCCGAGCGACTGGCGCTTGCGCGCCGTGGCGGCGCGGCGCTGGGCCTCGGCGGAGCGGACGGGAAAGCTCTGCGACTGGGCCCGGCGCAGGGCGTCGTCCACCGAAAGGGAGAGCACGGCCGTCGTGTCCGCGCGAAGCGAAGGGGCAGGCTGCGTCTGCGCAGGAGCGGGCAGGACCCAGGCACCGCCCAGTACGAGCAGGGCAGTGAGCAGCGCACACGAGCGCCGCGCTAAACGCGCTAAGAGTGATTGTTCACTCACAATCGGGGGGCGCATAAAAGCAGAAGGGCGGTTTGCGAAAAGGAGGATCGGCAGATTAGGCCGACGCGGCCAGGCGAAGGGACGCGTCGACCGTGCGGTCGATGGCGACCTGCGAGCCCATCGGCAGGGCATCGGCCTTGAGCGAGCGGACGGTCTGCTGTACCATTGCGAGAATCCATCCCGCGACGAGGGAGGCCGAGGTGTCGTGGAAGGTGCCTTGCGCGATGCCGTCTTCCAGGGCGTCGGTGAAGAGGCGGAGAGGAGGCGGCGCGCTTTTCCCCTCGTCCTCCCCTCCAAGGCTCGACTGCCGGGAGGAAAGAAGGTAGGTGCAAGACGCCGGCTTCGAAGCGTAAAACTCAAACACCCCCCGAACGAGTGCCTCCAGCCGTTGGGCGGGTGTCGTCGTGTCGGCCGTGGCCTCTATGAGCGACGCCTCGAGTCGGCGCGTGCAGCGCTGATAGAGCCAGCGGGCGAGGTCGTCCTTGCTGTCGAAATGCCGGTACAGGGTGCCTTCGGCCGCGCCGGCCTTCTCGGCAATCTCCCGAGTGGTGGTAGCCTCAATGCCCTTCTCGGCAAAGAGCGTGAGGGCCGTCTCGCAGATGGCGTCTCGCTTGGTCATGAGAATGAGGC
>CAZFJR010000109.1:2389-10013 GCA_964519235.1 uncultured Salinivenus sp.
CTTGTTCTCCTTGGCGGCGGCCACGCCATGCTGCCCAGTCTTGCTCGCGCCCATGAATGGACGGAGGCTGGCGTGGAGGTGACCCTGATCGACCCGCAGCGCTGGCTCTACTACTCCGGGATGGTGCCGGAGCACCTGGGGGGCGTGTACGGACTCGACGAGATTCGCATTGACCTTCGCCGTCTGGCTCATGCGAGCGGCGCCGACTACGTGCCGGCCCGAGCCGTGGACATTGATCCGGACGCCCGCGTGGTCACGACCGACGACGGGGAGACGCGTCCGTTCGACGTGCTGGCGGTGGACGTGGGGGGAACAAACCCGGCGGTGCCGGAGGCGGCGGTGGGCACCAAGCCCATCCATCGCATTCGGGCGCTCGCCCCACGGCTTGAGCGCGTGCTCGATACCCTGGGCGCACGCCTCGCCCTCACGGTAGTGGGGGGAGGGGCGGCCGGGGTGGAAGTTGCGCTCAACGTAACCGGTCGCTTCGCGGGGGCCGGACGTGGGGCGGACCTCGACCTGACACTTGTGGAGCAGAACGCTCAGATCCTGCCGGGTTTTCCGGAGGGAATGCGGGCCCATGCCGCCCGTCTCCTGCGCGAGCGTGGGGCGACGATTCGCACAAACACGACGGTAGAAGCGGTCGAGTCGGCGGAGGGGGGCGCCCGGGTCGACACGGCGTCCGACCGCGACGGGCCCGCTACGCTCCACCCCAACGCGGTACTGTGGGCCACGGGGGCGGTCGGCGCGCCGCTACTGCGAGAAAGCGGTCTCTCCACGGACGAGCGTGGCTTTCTGCATGTGGGCCGGAGTCTCCGTACCCCCACCCATCCCCGCATCTTCGCGGCGGGGGACTGTGCCACAATTCCCACCCTCGATCTCGACAAGGTGGGGGTGCACGCCGTAAAGCAGGGACCGCTGCTTCGCCGCAACCTCCACCGCACCCTCCAGCGGCTGGCCGGGGGCGCCGCCCCCCCGCCCGCATCCGAACTAGGCACCTTTCGCCCGTATCCCGTTGCGCCCTTGCTCCTGTCCACCGGTGCTCCGGAGGCCCTGTGGACGGCCGGTCCCGTTTGGGCCGCCCACTCCTGGCTGCTGCGCCTCAAGCACTGGATCGACCGGCGGTGGATCCGGACGTACGCGCCGGCGGCGTGGGGGCAGGCCGGCTGGCGGGCGCTCCTCGGGGCCGAAGCGGCATCGGGATAACTGACAAGGCACGAAGGACGCGGGGGGCGGACACGCACCCATCTGCCGTCGCCTCTCTATTTGCCGTCGTGTCCGCAGACCCAGTCGTTGCGCCTCTCCGGGGGGGGCGTACCTACGCGGTGCCGCCTACGCCGTGCTGTCTACGCCGTGCTGCTGCCCGACGCGCCGGTGCTTTGCGTCAGCCGGGCCTGCTCCCGCTTGAGTTGGTCGAGAAGGCTCGGGTCGTGCTCCACAAGGCGTTCCACCAGCGATACCAGTTCCTCCCGATCGAAGTCGGCCACGAGATCGGACACGACCGCGGGCTCGGTCTTCGGAATATCGTCGTCCTCTAACGTCTTGAGCAGGGCCGCCACGATGTGCTTGCACCACGTGCCCCCGTGGTACGGGCATGTACATTCCACATCGGTCACCGCATCGGCGCCAAACTGGATGCGCACGAGGTACGGGTGCACGTCACTGCCCTGCACTTTGGCCTGCAGGGTGTGCGCATCAGTCTGTTTCAGGGAGTGCACCGCGCCATCGTGAAGGTACTGTTGTCCGCGTTCGAAGGAGCCGCCCGCGGTGTGCTCGCGGATGTCGTCTTTCGTGAGGGGCGGGAAAGCCATGGGGGCGGTTATGCGTTCAAGGCAGAAGAGGGGGGCTGGTTAACGGAGGCGGCCACGTGGGCCAAGAAATTATCGAAGATCTGTACGGTAGCCTTCGAGGCCTCGACGCTGGCCTCGTTGCAGGTAGCGAGTGCTTCCTGAATGGCGTGCTCCGACAGCTCTTTCGAGCGGATCATTGCCTTGGCAGTGTGCAGGTCGTACTCGGGATGAAACTGCACGGCGTAGGCCCGGTCCTGCCGGAAGGCCTGCACGCCGGTCTCGTTGCTCGCGAGCAACTGGGCATCGGGGGGCATCTCAACGACGTGGTCCGAGTGGGTAGCAAATGCCGTGAACGGATCCGGGAGGCCGTTCCAGAGGGGATCGTCGGCGTCCTGGTGGACTGTGACGTAGCCAAGTTCGTAGGACCCACCCCGTACCGTCCCCCCCAAGATCTGGGCGAGAAGCTGATGGCCCCAGCACACCCCGAGAATGGGAAGGCCATCGGCCAAAGCGCCCTCCACCCATCGGCGCAGATCCTGAATCCAGGGGCGGTGGTCATCGTAAACGGACGACTGCGAGCCGCTGATGATGGCCCCGTCGAAAGAGGAGGCCGGCCCGTCTACCGTCTCAACCGAGACTGCCTCGTCGAGGGCGGGAGGAAGTTCGCCGTCGTTAACATCGTAGACGGTGAGGGAAGCGTCCACTTCGCGCCGAAAGTTGCGCTTCGCGTGCGGAGTGCCGAGGGAGGCGTCGAGGAGAGCAAGGTGCATGGGCTCCACTGCGTGTTCATGAAACACGACTCTTTGCACTTCACCGTCGAGGACGGCGTACGTTCCGGTCGTAAAAAATTTTCCGGCACAAAAACTGAAGTCCGGACGCCGCCGCAGGGCCAGGAGTGAGAAAAAAGAACCTCTCGAGCGAAAGGGGCCGCAAAACTTTCGAAGTACCTGGCCGTGTGAACGACTCGCGAAGTGCATTGCCTCGTTAGTCGTATTGACTCGTTAGTCTGGTCTGCATTCTCTTCGTTCATGAACCGAGCGAGCCACGGATGCATCTGCCGCGCTGCTCTCCTCGGAGCCTTGCTCCTGGGAGGCGTGGCGCTGTGCCAGGGCGGGGCGAGCAGTGTGCGTGCGCAGCCAACCGCCGACGAGCCGGAAGCGGCTGCCGACTCCTTGGCCCCGGAAGAGGCGGCCGCGGTGCCAAGCCGGGCCGCCCGGTGGCGGAAGCGACGCCGGCAAAAGGCCGACGCCATTGAGCCTCCGGAGCCGAGCCTGATTCAGCAGGCCCTGTCGGTCGTGTCCAATGTTGGTGGGGCAGTGGTGCCGCATCGTCTCATTCTGAGCATTCCTCAACTCGAAATTGCGGGCTTCCATCCCGTATTTGGGGGACTGGAGGGCGATGCGGGAACTACAGCGGGCGTGCTTTACGAGCCGCCCTTCTGGCACGGCCCGCGCCGCCTTGCGGAAGCGGAAGTGCTGGCGAGTCTGCGCCGGTATTATGGCGCTGGGGTGCGGGTGGGAGGGCGGGCCGGGCCGTACGTGGGATACACCTACGCGCGGTATCAGCACCGCCCTCGTGAGAATTTCTACGGCCTTGGCAGCGGAAGCGAGGCGGACGCGGAGGCGGAGTTTCGGCTTGATCAGGGCGTGGTCGGTGGGCTCGTGGGCCGCCTGCTTGGGCCCAGTGCACTCGTTGGGGGGCACCTCTCGTATCAGGTCAACCGCTACGGCCCTGCCGGGGGGAGCGCACCCCAGGTGGCCGGTCAGTTTGGGCCGGCGGTGCCGGGGGTGGACACCGATCTTGACTACCTCATGATTGGGGGCTTCTTTGAGCTCGACATTCGGGATGCGCCGTACGACCGGGCGTTTGGGCACCGGTTCGCGCCGACCGAGCCGCGCCTGCGCGGTGTGTCGCTCGATGCCTCGCGGGGGTTCTACCTCGCCACCGAGGTGACCCATAACCTGAACGTGGGGCGTCGACAGTTGAACTTCACCCGCTTCACGCTCGACGTACGGGAGTTCTTGCCCATTCAGGAGGGGCTGCTCCACGGCTTTTCCTTTCGCCAGTTTGCGTCGGTCACCCATTCGGGAGGGAACCGCGTGCCGTTCTACCGGCTGCAGTCAATCGGAGGGGCCCGTTCCCTGCGCGGCTACGCGTCGGATCGATTTCGAGACCGAAACGTCCTGTTGGCCAACGCGGAGGTGCGCTGCCAGGTTTGGCACTGGCTCGACATGGCGGTGTTTGCCGATGCAGGACGTGTCTTCCGCGACGCCGGGGCCATGGTGGGCGCGCCGCGTCTGGGGTACGGGCTTGGGTTTCGTGTCAAGAACAAGGGAAAGACATTGGGGCGCGTGGACATGGCGTACGGAAGCGAGGGCTGGCGCCTGCACATGGATTTGGGCTCGCTGTTTTAACGAGTCGCTGTCTTCATGAGAACGCACACCGTCGCATTCGCACCGCCTCTGTCCCGCGCTGCCGACTGCGCCGCAGGGCGGATTCTGGCCCTCCTGCTGCTGGGGAGCACCGCGATGGGAACCGCGACGACGGCCGTTGCGCAGCGGTTCCTGCCCGACGACCCCCTCTGGAACGACCCGGACCGGATGGACATGCCGCTTCCGGAGCCGACGCCCTCGGGGCCCGTCACCGGCATCGGGCCGCTGGAGTTTTTTCGGCGCAGCCTTGGGAGACGGGGAGCGTACACGGCGCCCGCGCAGAACGTGAACACTGTGGAGGGGGTGCCCAATTCCTCCTGGTATACCAACCGTCACTACCGCTCGCCGATGCCGGTAGCGGCTCTGCGGCAAGGCCCCAACCAAGAGCCGCCCCCCTCTCTGCAGGCGCGTTGGCGCGTGACGGGATTCGTGCGGCGCGGCAACCTGCCCAGGGCCGTCATCCGGGATGCCATGGGCCGCCGCTTCCAGCTTCTCTTCGACACGCCCGCCCACCCGGAAATGGCAACGGGCGCGGCCATGATCAGCAGCCGCCTTCTCCATGCCCTTGGCTACAACGTCCCCCAGCACTGGCTCCGTCGCATCCGGCCCGAGCGGCTGGTGCCGCAGCCGGACAGTGGGGTGACACAGGCGGGTGTGGACAGCGTACTGGCCCGGGCCGCCCAGCGTCCCGATAGCACGTACCGCACCCTCATCACGCGCATCCCGGACGTGGAGCGTCGCATTGGGCCGTTCCGGTTCCGGGGAACTCGCCCCGACGATGCGAACGACGTGTTTCCCCACGAACACCGGCGGGAACTGCGCGGGCTCCGGGTGGTGGCGGCCTGGATCCACCACAGCAAGCTGCGCTCCCGCCACACCCTCGACGTGGGCGTGCGAGAAGACGGACGCCAATTCGTGCGGCACTACCTGCGAGACCTTCACTTAACGCTGGGGAGCGCTGGAGCCGTGCCCAAACCGCGGTGGTCAGGGCATGAATATGTGCTAGAGCTGGATCGTGTCTTTGAGCGCATCGGGACGCTGGGCCTCAGTGGCGGTGAGTGGGCCGAGGCCAGCGCTTCTCCCGCGGCGGCCATCGGGCACTTTGGCGCCGAACAGTTCGACCCCCGGCAGTGGCGTCCGGAGTGGCCCAACCCCGCGTTCCAGCGCGCTCGTCCCGCCGATAAATTCTGGGCAGCGAAAAAGATCTGCCATTTCTCACGGAGGGACCTCCGCGCCATCGTTGCGACGGCCGAATACACATCGCCCGCCGTGGCGGACTACATGCTGCGTACCTTGGTGGCCCGCCGTGATTCCATCGCCCAGGCGTATTTGCACTGGGGAGGTGGCCTCGGCCGGTTCAGCGTCCGAGCGGGGCGGCTCGCGTTTGCTGACCTACGGGCCGCCCAGGACCTGGCCCCCGATACGCTGCGGCGCCGCATTGCGTGGCGGGCGTACGACAACCAAACCGATACGCTGAGCCCTGTCCTACGACGGACCACGTCGGCTCGCGAAGGGGTGTCCCTCCCCGGCTACTCCGCGTCCTATCTGCGGGCCACACTGGCCGCTCCACACGCCGGATCCACGCACGTCTTTCTGCGGCGGCCCCCTCCGGAATTGTCCAGTCCCGAGATCCGGCGCGTGGTTGGGGTAGAGCGCACCGGGCCCGCTTCGGCCCCCCGCCCCTGACGATTTACTCGCCGGCCGCCCGTCGTTCTGAGAAGTCCTGGTGCACAGGTCATTTCCTCAGAAGAGACAAAGGTTGAATCTTTGGTCAAGGAGTGGCACTATGTAGCCCAATTCCTTTCCCCAAATACACCTCATTCTGTCATGATACAGGTTCCAAAGTCCTGGGTCTTCGCTGTCGCCTTCGTATTTGCTGGGTGTGGCGGGGGCGGCCAAGAAACAGGTGAGCAGCAAAGCTTTATCGGGACCATTTCTGAGGTAAACGCCGCGGAGCGAACCATCTCTGTTGCCGTTCCCGACACGTCCGAGACGATGGAGGCCGGCCCTGTACGCCTCGCGTTTACGGACACCACGGAGGTCCTGAAGAATTTTATGGCAATGCCAATCGACTCACTCCGGGCGGAGCAGGACGTGCGTGTGGAGGCGGTTCGTGAGGGAGACCAACACGTCCCGTCGCGGGTGGTGGTTCTCGAAAACTAGGGGGCCTCAGCAAAACTGGCAATGGGGGAGAGCGACTCCCTGTCGATGCTCCAAGCCTGGTCTGGAGACTGTCCAAGCGAATGGGAGACGCATTCCCACCGTCGAGCAGGCTCCGAAGTAACCCTAGGTCGGGCCCGACACAGGGCCTGGAGCGACACAGGGCCTGGAGCGACAGTGTGCTGGTTCTAAGCCGGCTGGCCCGCGGCCTCGTGCGGAGGGCAGGGAGGTGCGGACGCATGAGAGGTCACGGCACATCCCTGCCTCTCGTGCTTCCCTCTCTGACAAAGTTCGCAGAGCTCAGGGCCCTTGCCTCCCGTGAGGACAATTGGCGGATTGGCGGCAGGGAGGGCGACGTAGGGAGTCTGCCAAGCCACCCTCAACTGCCCTTCAGGGCAATGTTGTCGGGGCCGAAGATGCGCTGCGCGCCGCGCATAAATTCGGCCGTGGGCTCGATGACGTAGGCCCGGCTGCGGAGGCGCTCCTGGGCTCGGAGCTCGGGCGCGTCGACGTCAAAGTAGAGCGTGCAGTTGCCGTCGATTCGCTGGCAGAGCTGCTGGAAGGAGCGGAGCTCGTCCGGCAGAACCTGCTGGAGGTCCACGGTGAGTACCACCTCGTCCACCATCTGCTCGCGCACCTTCCACATGGGGCTAATGTCCTTCGCGAGCACCTTCACGGTGCCGCCGCGCACTTCCACATTGCCCTTTGCGAGAACGACATTGTCGACCTCTAGGTAGGGCTGGACGCGGTCGAGGATGCTGGAGAAGATCACCATCTCGCCCTGGCCGGTAAAGTCCTCGATCTTCGCGAAGGCAATGGGCTTGCCGGACTTGGTGGTGTTGCGGTCTACGTCGGTGATGATGCCGCAGAAGGTGCGCACGGGGCCGCGGTTCCGGCCGTCGCCCCCTGCGGCACGCTCAATCACTTTTTCGAGTTGCTCCGGCTCGCCGAAGTGGGCGGTGGCGAAGGCGTCCGCCTCGGCACGGTACTCGTCGAGCGGGTGGCCGGAGACGTAGAAGCCGAGCACCTGGTGCTCCTCTTTCAGGCGCCGCGACTTTGCCCACGCCTCCACGTCCGGCAGGCCGGGCTGCATGGCCTCGGTGCCCGCATCGCCGTTGCCAAAGAGCGAGTTTTGCCCGGCCATGCGGTCGTGCTGCACCTTCTGGCCGTAGCGCACGGCCGTGTCCATAATCTCCATGAGCTGCGCGCGGTGGCCCTCCAGGTCGTCGAGCGCCCCGGCCTGGG
>CAZFJR010000110.1:0-3152 GCA_964519235.1 uncultured Salinivenus sp.
CCAAGATCGCCGGTGAACGGCGCTCAGAGGCGTTTAGGCGGTCGCTGCGTGTGCCCGAGAGAGGACTCGAACCTCCACGGCCTATAACGGCCACATGGCCCTCAACCATGCGCGTCTACCAATTCCGCCACTCGGGCAGGCACTACTGAATGTCGGGTCTCGAATGTCGACTCGGGGCCGTTGTTTCGGTACGTACCCGCTGCCACTCGACACCCGTAATTGCTGTGACCCCGGCAGGATTCGAACCTGCGACTCACGGATTAAAAGTCCGTTGCTCTGCCAGGCTGAGCTACGAGGTCGTCTTTTCAAAAAGGCACTTCCGTGTATGCCCCTCCGCCGCATCTGTTCGTACCGGGGGGCGTGAAACGTTCGTGAGGTCCAGGGACGAAGAGCTCTCCCTGAAGGACGTGCTGCGGAGCGTAGGCACGGCTCCTACGAGACAGGAATGATCGGCCTCCCCCCGGGACGGCCCGTTACAAGTTCCAGTTCACCTTCCAGTCATCGATCCGGCGGTACGTCCGCAAGGGCATTGAGATGGAGCCCTGCGCGGTGAAGCCAATGCCCTCGCCTCGTGGATTCAGCGTCCGTACCATCTTGGTGAAGGGAATTTTGATTGTCGTGATCCGAAAATCGTCTTTGTCCAGTAGACGAACCGTGACGTAGTACGACGCGCTAACGTCCGACCGCCAGGCGTTTTGGAGAGGGGACGGGTAGCCCTCGATCCGAAATTTGTACCTTGCCATGCCTGCCGAGATGCTAGCCTGGCCATCGAGGGGTTGTTTGGGCAGCCATTTTGTGGCGAGGTGAAATGTGGCGTCCAAGGTGCGCACTTGGTTGGGCGGCCAGTACAGAGGCTCCTGAAACTTCTGGGCCGCGTGCCGCCGTTCTGCCTGTCCCTGTGCCACCTGGTGGGCCCGGGCCCAATAGTACCCGAGGCCGCTGGCCCCAAGGAGCAGCAGGAGGCCCGCCAGTAGCGCTACAGTCAGGACTGTGCGGGGGTGGCGACGGGCACGGTCCGCCCAGTCCGAGAAGGGAGGAGGCGGAGCCCACTGCCCAAAAGCCTTGCTCTCATCCGCGTCCGGATTGACATCCGGGGGCGCGTTCGCGGGGGCTGGCTCGGGAACGTCGCCGTTTCGACCATCCATGGCGTCACCCTCCATTTTTGCTCCGAAATGTGCGGTCGGGGGGAGTGAACTGGCAGCCACCGTCGAGACTGTGCGGGGCCGAGGAAAGCCGTCGGCGTGCCAAGACGTGCCGAAGGAAGCCACGCCCGGAAGTCCCTCGGTGCCAAACGGAGGCCATCGGAAAGGGGCGACCCGGACTCCACTCGCAGTTTCCAGTCCAACTGTGTGGGGTAGCAGATGTGTGCGCTGAGGGGGATGCCTCAGGCCTTGACTTCGAAATGAACAGGGAGTGAATTGTTCCTTCTCGGAACGGCTGGCGGGAAGGGGGGGCGAAGGCGCATGCTTCTGAAGGGCTTCTCCTGAGGCCACCGGCCAACGTGGCCGGTAGGGAGACCGGCTCCACGGCCCGCTTTGCCACGACCCGCTTTGCCACGACCCGGTGTCACGTTCACCGGGCGCCGTCCCACCGCGGTCCCGGGGTGCGGAAGTAGACAACAGGACGCGAGCAGACCCCGAAGCCGTCACTGTCTCGCCTCGGCAATCTATCTGGATCTCCAGGGAGGCATTGCTGGGCACTTGGGGGAGCACCGGCTGTTTGGTATACTACGTCTGTGCCGTGTGCCCCGGTGGGCCAAACCGCCCGCTCTTCTTCATTCGTCTGCTTCAGCTGTCGTGCCTGCTATGTGTCGTCGTGTTCTCTCTTTTGCTGTTGGGGCTGTGCTTGTCCTGGGCCTTGCGGGATGCCAGTCCTCTTCTACGCCCTCCGAATCCGGCAGCCCTGCGTCCGTTGACGGAGTGGGCGAGCCGAGTTGGGTGCAGGGCGCCACCGTCTACGAGGTGTTCGTGCCCGACGCCTCGGAAGAGGGCACCTTCCGCGGGCTCATTGGGCGGCTCGACGAACTTCAGGACATGGGGGTAAACACGCTCTGGCTCATGCCCATCCACCCGATTGGCAAAGAGCGCCGCAAGGACGACATCGGCCCCCTCGGGTCCCCCTACTCCATCCGGGACTACTACGACGTGAACCCGGACTACGGCACCAAGGAGGATTTCCGCGCGCTGGTCGATTCGGTGCACGCTCGGGACATGCACATTATTATCGACCTGGTGGCCAACCATACGGCCTGGGACCATCCCTGGCTCGAGGAGCATCCCGACATGTACACCGACGGGCCCATTAACGGCTTTACGGTGCCGGTGCTCAACGGCGATACGACCAACTGGACGGACGTGGTGGACCTCAATTACGACAACCCGCGAACCCGGCAGGAAATGATTGACATCATGCAGTACTGGGTGCGTGAGTTCGACGTTGATGGCTACCGCTGCGACGTGGCGCACGCCGTTCCCCTGGACTTCTGGGAGGCGGCCATCGACTCGGTGGAGGCGCACAAGGAGGTGCTCATGCTGGCGGAGGCCGCCGAGCCGGAGATGCATAAAGTGGGCTTCGATCAGACCTACGCCTGGCCCTTTTACGGGGCGCTGAAGCGGGTGTGGGAGGACGGGGCCCCGGTGCACACCCTTGCAACGCAGGTCGACACCACGCTCGCGCGCCTCCCCGAAGCGGCACGCCGGCTGCGGTTTACCACCAACCACGACGAAACGATGTGGGACGCCCCCCCGACGGTGCTTTTCGACGGGCAGGAGGGGGCCGAGGCAGCATTCGTGCTGGCCTCCAGCATGCCGGGCGCGCCGCTCGTCTACAACGGCCAGGAACTGGGCGTGACGGACTCGGTCTCGTTCTTTGCCCGCACGCCTTACGACTGGACGCAGGACTCCGAGGCGGAAGCCTTCTACCGCGACTATCTCTCGTTCTATCGCCGCAGCCCTGCGCTTCAGGGCGGACGCTTCACGGTGCACGAGCCGAGAACGAAGGACGTGCTCCTGTACGAGCGCGCAACGGACACGCAGGCCCTGTTCTTTGCGGTGAACGCCCGGGACGTGCTCACGCAGGTGCGCATTCCGGAGGCCTACGATGGGGCCTCTCTTACCGATGTCCTTACGGGGAAGACGGCCAGTGGGGAAACC
>CAZFJR010000110.1:3252-9978 GCA_964519235.1 uncultured Salinivenus sp.
AGATGGCCCCGATAGATGGCCCCGACAGGCAGTGCCGCGTCGTCGCAGGACCGGGCATCGTCCTCGGAGGCGTCGCCGTCTCCGCTGGAAGACCTCGATCTATGGCTCCTTTTTGCCGTTACCTTGGTCGGCGTTGGCAATGTCTCCAGCGTGTCGCCTGCCTTTCCGCAAGTGGTGGAGGTGTTCGGCATTTCGAGGGCGCAGGTGGGGTGGGTGGTCACCGCATATTCGCTGCCGGGGGTGTTGAGTGCGCCGCTGGCCGGCATTGGGGCCGACCGCCTTGGACGAAAGCGGGTACTGGTACCCGCGCTGCTGGTCTTTGGGGGGGCGGGAGGAGCGTGTGCCTTCGCCCGTTCGTTCCCGGTGCTTCTCGGCCTGCGTGCCCTGCAAGGCTTTGCTGCGGCGCCGCTCGTGGGGCTTGCCATTACGATTATTGGGGACCGCTACCGAGGAACGGTGCGTGCCGCAGCGGTGGGCTACAACGCCACCGCCCTGAACGTGGGGACCGCGGCGTATCCGGCCCTCGGGGGGCTTCTGGCGGCGGTCGCGTGGTACGTGCCCTTTGCCCTGCCGCTGCTGGCCCTGCCCGTGGGAGCGGCGGTGGCGTGGACGTTGGATGCGCCGGCGGCGGGGGGGGGCTCGGAGGCACAAAGCTTCCGCGAGTATCTGGCACAGGTCGGCCGTCGCCTACGAGACCGACGGGTCTTCGGGCTGTTGGCGGTCAACCTGGGCATCTTCGTGCTCATTTTCGGGGCCTTCCTGACCTACGTCCCGGAATTGTTGAGCGTCCGGTTTGGGGCAGCGTCCGTTACCGCTGGAGGGGTGCTGGCGGCGGCTTCGGTGTCGAGCGCGCTGGTGGCCTCTCAACTGGGACGCCTTACAGCACGGGTCGCGCCGCGGCGGCTGATTCAGGCATCGCTCGTGATTGACGGGGCTGCGCTCGCCCTCATGCCGCTGGCGCCGGGCCCGTGGGGCGTGGCCGGGGCGGCGCTGCTCTATGGGGTGGCGCAGGGCCTCAATCAGCCGGCGCTCCAGACGCGCCTCACCGAGTTGTCGTCAGAGGCCTCGCGTGGCATCCTCCTGTCGCTCAACGGTACCATTCTGCGCCTCGGACAGGCCGCGGGCCCGCTCGTGCTAGGACTGGTGCTCACCGCCGGAGGCATCCAGATGGTGTTCTACGCCGCGGCGGTTATCGCGGCTCTTGTGGCCGTCGGGGCGGTGGTGCTGTTGGCTCCTGCATGAGACCCCGCCGACGTGATGGGCGCTGCGGGTGCAATTGGCGCTGCGGGTGCAACTGGCGCTGCGGGAGGGAAAAGCGACCCGTCCCCGCCGCGTGCCCCAACGGCCGGGGCTGCTATTTTGAGGCAACCCGCTCTTGGGCTTGCTGGAGGGCGGCCCGCGCATTCACGACGGCGCCGGTGCGAGACAACGTGCCGAAGCGCACGGTGCCGCTGCCGCCGGGGCGGGTGACAACTTGGTCCTGGTACCGCGTGGCGGTGTCGAGGAGGATGGAGCGGACCTCGGTGGCGGTCAGCGACGGGTAGTGAGCCATCATCAGGGCGGCCAGCCCGCTGACCATGGGAGCGGCCATGCTCGTGCCGTCGTTGCGCTTGTACTCGTCGTTCGGCACGGTGGAGTAGATGGAGTGCCCCGGTGCAAAGACGTCCACGCGCCCGGCGCCGTAGTTTGTGAATCGGGCTGCCAACTGCCTGCCGCCCTTCCAGGAAGACGCGCCCACCTCAATCCATCGCTGTGCCCGTCCGCCGTCGTGGTAATACGGAGACGGGAAGTTGTCGGTGGAGTCCACGTTTGCGCCGTCGTTGCCGGCCGCATGCACCATGAGCACGCCCATCGAGTCGGCGTACTGCACGGCAGCATCCACCACTTCCTTGTGGGGCGAGTACTTCTTGCCGAAGCTCATGTTGATGATGTCTGCTCCGTTTTCTACGGCGTAGCGGATGGCATTCGCCACGTCTTTGTCGCGCTCGTCGCCATTGGGAACGGTGCGCACGGACATGAGGCGCACGCCCCGCGCAATGCCGTCGATGCCGATCTCGTTGGCGCGGCTCGCCCCCACGATGCCGGCCACGTGCGTGCCATGGGACGCGTCGGGGCCGGTTACGTCGTTGTTGCCGTAGTAACGTTCGGCCTTGTCGGGATAGTCGTCGCCCACCACGGGGCGCGGGTTGAAGTCCGGGTTGTAGTTGTACTCCACCTGGCGCTGGAGCTGGTCGCGGTACGTGCGCAGGTCGGAGGGGGTCAGGCCCTGGTCGTAAAAGTACTGCAGTGTCTTCTTCGCGCGGCGCACGTCCTGGCTGGGGCTCGACACGCCGCGGACGGACGCCTGTGTGAGCGTGTCCGCCTGCAGGTGGTTCTTGAGGACTTGCACCGAGGTTTCGACGGCGGTCTGCGCCTGCTTGACGCGGCGGAGGCGTTTCTGGGCCTGCTGGCGCTTTTCGCGGAAAGTGCGCTTGATCTCTTGGTAGCGCTGGTACTGGGGCCGGTCCTCGGGCGCCACGGCCGCCGAATCGACGCCCCGGAACCGCTCGCGGAGATCGACAAAAATGCGCGTCAGCTCGTAGGTGTCCTGGTTGACGTTTTGGCCGTCGGGGCCGCCGATAAAGTTCCAGCCGTGCACGTCGTCGACGTAGCCGTTGTTGTCGTCGTCCACGCCGTTGTTCGGTACCTCGTCGGCGTTGGTCCAGGCCGCGCCCGCCAGGTCCTCGTGGTCGAGGTCGACGCCGGAGTCGATGATAGCCACGCGGACGGTGTCGCGTGGGGCGCGGCCGTTCAGCACAGATCGGTAGGCCGCACGGGTGTCGAGGCCGGGTCCGCTTCGGGGGACTTGGTCGAGGTGGAACCAGTCCTGCGGTGCTGCAGAGGGGGCCGGTGCGGGCGCAGACTCCTCGTCGGCAGCGTCGGTGGAGGGGGGCTCCGTCCGGTCCGCCGAGGAAGCCGTGGTGGTGTCGGGGGCGGACGGGGCGGAGGTCGTGGCGGGGCGGCTGCCGGAGCAGCCCACCAGCAGGAGGGCCAGGAGCAGCGAGAGCAGCGTGGTTGCCTGTTTCATCGAAGCGGGGCGTCGTGCTGGAGAGAGCGAGGGGACGCGGGGCTACGCGACTACCGCGGGGCTACGCGACTACGGGGCCCTGCAGGGTGCGCTGCAGCTCGGGGGAGGGGCCCAGGTGCTCGTCGCGGAAGCCGCCGAGGTCATCGATCGTTTCGTCGGAGAGCCGCTCCACGAGGGCGTCGATGGCCGGGCCGCCCATGAGGATCGGAAGGTGGGCCAGAAGCAGGGCGTCGCCCTGGCAGTGGGCCACAACCTGGTACTCCGTGAGGTCCGGTTGCGGGGTGCCGTGCACGACGCAGCGGCGCATCCAGTCGCCGGGACTGGACGCGTCGGCCTCCCGAAGCCGTCCGGCCCGCTCGGCCAGGTTGACGTGCTCGGCGAGGTAGGCTTGGCATCGCCGCGTGGAGGCATCGGAGAAGGACTGCCGCATGGTAGCGTGGCAGTCCATACAGAGGGCGTACTCGAAAACAGTCTCCTGGACGTCGTACGCGTCGTACTGGCGGTAGCCCTTTTCGATCAGATACTCGGCGGATCCGCTCAGCAATGGCCGGTCGCAGGCCAAGCAAGTAGAGAAGGGCTCTTCCGTCTCAATCGAATAGAACGACTCAGGAATCGGGATGCGCTCGGGACGCACGTTGGGGCGGGCGGTGGGTGCGGGGGCGGGCGAGTGTGCCGTTTGATAGAAGTGCGACACGCTTGTTGTAGGTGTGAGCGGCCAAGAGGTTCGGGGGCACAGGCCCGCTCGGAGGGGTGGGGCCGTGGCCGTCCGCGGACCCGCAGTTCCGAGACTTCGTGCAATTCCAGAGTCCATACGTTCCTTTCCGCTTCGGCTTCCTTTAGCAACTCTACGTGCCCGATGACCGACTATCGCCGCGGCTTCGAGAGCCTGCGCCAAGAAATACACAAGCCTGCCCTTCCGGTGAGTGGGCATCTGCCGGACTGGCTTTCCGGAACTCTTATCCGCAACGGCCCTGCGCAGTTCGAGGTGGAGGACCAAGACTACAACCACTGGTTCGACGGCCACGCGATGCTGCACGCCTTTCGGCTCGGCGAGGGTGCGGTGGCGTATCGCAACCGCTTCGTAGCGTCGAAAAGCCGAGAGGAGGCCCTTGAGCAGGGCGAGATTGCCCGGTCGGAATTTGCCACCGACCCCTGCATGTCCATCTTTGGGCGAGTAATGAGCCTCTTCACCCCGGCGCCCACGGACAATGCCAGCATCAACGTGGCCCGCCTCGACGATGCGTACGTGGCGCTGACGGAGACGCCGCTTCCGGTGCGTTTCGATCCGGAGACGCTGGAGACGGTGGGTGCGGTCGCGTTCGAGGACGAAGTGGACGTGGACACCTCCACGGCCCATCCGCACGTGGAGCCCGACACAGGACGCACCTTCTCCTATGCCGCTTCGTTTGGGCGGCCCTGCGTATACAAAATCCTGGGCGTGTCTCCGGAGGCGCGCGCCCGCGAAGTGGTGGCCCGGCTCGACGTGGACCGGCCCAGCTACATGCACAGCTTCGGAATAACGGAGCGCTACGTCGTTCTGTCCGAGTGGCCCATTGTGGTGAACCCGCTGGACCTGTTGCTGCGAGGCAAGCCCTTTATTGAGAACTTCGAGTGGCAGCCAGAACGGGGCACGCGCTTTCGCATCTTGCGCAAGCGAGACGGGGCGGAGGTGGCCACCTGCCGGGCCGATCCGGCGTTTGGGTTCCATCACGTCAATGCGTTCGAGCAGGGCAACGAGGTGGTGTGCGACGTGGTGACGTATCCGGACGCGTCCATCGTCGACGATCTGTACCTAGACCGGCTCCGCAGCGACGCCCCGACGCCCGGCACCGGCCACCTCCGCCGCTACCGCCTTCCGCTCGACGGAGGGGCGGCCTCGTCCACGCGACAGAGCGACGAGCGCCTGGAACTGCCGCGCATCCATGAGGAGGTGGCCCGCGCCCGGCCCTACCAGTGCGTCTACGGCGTCGGTACGCACGCGCCGGGCAACTTCACCGACCAGATTGTGAAGATCGATGTAGAGACTGGGGCCGCCGAGACGTGGCACGAAGCGGGGATCTATCCGGGCGAGCCTGTCTTCGTGCCGCGGCCGGACGCCACCGCCGAGGACGACGGCCTGCTTCTGTCCGTGGGCCTCGATCCCGACCGTGAGCGTTCGTTCCTGCTCGTGCTCGATGCCGCCTCGCTCGAAGAACAGGCGCGGGCGGTCGTCCCCCACGCCATTCCGTTCGGGTTCCACGGGCAGTTCTTCGAGTAGAGAAGGCGGGCCATCGTTGCGGTTCTGTTAAACACTGCCGCGGCCTGTGTCGAGTTGATTACGATGTGTCCGAACCATGCCTTCGAGGCGGTAGGTTTCCGCACACGTCATTTTTAAGTCCACAATTCTGCCGTCCCGTGGTCCCCGATTTTCTGCTCCCCGAGTGGGTGCCCAACGCGCATCCGCTCATCGTTCACTTCCCCATCGCGCTCATCTTTGTGGCCGCGGCCGCCGATGCACTGGCCCTGTGGCTGGGCCGGCGCTGGGAAACTGGGCGGGAGGTGGCCACGGGGCTCTACGCCGCCACGGGACTCAGTGCAATTGTAAGCTACTACAGCGGCACCTGGGCCGCCGCCACCGTTACGGTCGCCACGTCGGGGGCCGCCGAGACGCTCTCCACGCATGCGTCCTGGGCGTGGTACACGATGGTGGCCACGAGTGGGTACGCGGCCGTACGGGCCGCCGGGCTGTTCCTCTCGACGGTACGGGCCCGGCGGCGCCTGCACGCGCTGTTCTTTGTGGTGGGGCTGGGCACTCTCTTCCCGCTCTACAAAACCGGCGAGAACGGGGGCGAGATGGTGTATCGCCGCGGCGTAGGGGTGGCGCGGACCCAGCAGCCCGCCGACGCCTCCGCAGCTGCACCTTCCGACTCTACGCGGCGCGACACGGTGCAGGCCGCCCGTCCCCGCGGCTCGCAGGCCGCGCCAGGGGAGGAAGCCCCGTAGGAGGCGCAGTCCGGCCGAGGTGTGGCCTGAGAAGCGCCTGCACAAGCCACGCGGCTCAAAACGCGACCAGGTCGCGCGCCGCCTCCAAGACGCCCTCGTCGCTCGGCAACACGCTCCGCTCCAGCGAGTGGGCAAACGGAATGGGGGTAAACTCGCCCGCGACGCGGCGGATGGGAGCGTCGAGGTACTCGAAGGCGTCGTCTCCGATCTGCGCACAGATCTCGGCGCCGAAGCCGATGAACTCGTGGTCCTCGTATACCACGAGCGCCCGGTTCGTCTTCCGCACCGAGCTTAGAATCGTCTCCGTATCGAGCGGAACGATGGTGCGAAGATCGACCACTTCCACGTCCACGCCCTCCTCTTCCAGCTCTTTCGCCGCGTTGAGGGCTTTTTGCGTCATCATGCCGTAGGTTACGATTGTCAGGTCCGACCCCTTGCGGGCGATGCGCGCCTCGCCAAACGGAAGGGTGTAGTGCTCCGGCGGCGTGGGCGTGCGGGCCGAGGCCGCGCGGTAGAGCGCCTTGTGCTCCAGAAAGAGGACGGGATCTTCCGAGCGGATGGCCGTCGCCAAAAGGCCCTTTGCGTCGGCGGCGGTGGAGGGAAGGGCCACCTTGAGGCCGGGCGTGTGGCCGAAGATGGACTCGATGTTCTGCGAGTGGCAGAGGCCGCCGTGGATG
>CAZFJR010000111.1:0-9974 GCA_964519235.1 uncultured Salinivenus sp.
CGGGCCACGACGGAAACGGCCCACACCGACCTCGTCGAGGATCTAGGGGCGCTCGAGCATCTCTTTGTCGAGAGCGTGGCCATCGCCGACACCGACGACGCCTTCCGCCTCCTCCGCGTCGTCGATGCGCTGTACCTGCACGACAAGGCTCCCACCCTCTACTTCACCGCCGAGCAGCCGCCGGGCGAGTGGCTCGATCCCGAGCAGCACGCGGGCATCGCGCGGGCCGTCGCTGAGAAATTCGACCGCACCGTCTCACGCCTCCATGCGCTCTGTGAGGTTCACCGGGGAGTTCGAGAAGGAGAAAACTCAGGGCCTCTGCACTAAACACCGACAGCCGTCGGTGCTACAGGCCCTTCTCGCGCTCTACCCAATCCTATGGAACGGACGTCAGCACGGTCGATCTCGCCGGGGCGGTTCCGAAGCGGCGAATCTCAACGTCGTCGGACTCGAACCGGGTTGGCAGGTCCAGGGAGCCTTTGGCCACACCCACGATTCCGTCTCGATGCGCTGGAGGCTGCTTGCGGTCGGCCCTTCGAGTGGTGCTTGTCGGAGGAGGGCTCCGGAAGGCCGTTTCGTTCAAGCGTTGGCGTTGCATCACGTGTTCAGCACGTGTTCAGCGCACCCGCGATGCAGTTAGCCCGCGGTGCCGTCGGGTGCGGGGCTCTCGCGCACAGGGTCACGGACAGGGACGTACGACCGTCCCACCAAGCCCCCGAAGAACAGCTCAAGCACTGACAACTGCCGGTCCGAGCCGCCGCGGGCCATCATCAGACGCCGCTCCGTGGTCTGGAAGTAGTTGACGACAGTCACCAGGATGGCTCCACCCACAGTGTTGCCGAGCACCACAGGCAGCACGAACCCGAAGAAGCCAGGAGCGAAGGCGGCGTGGCCCCCGAGCACCAGGTACGTCAGCTCGGTGAAGGAGACCACGACGTGGTACAGGTTGCCGAGGGGAATGCACAAGAAGGCGACGTAGGTAAGGAGAAACCGCCCCGTTACGCTCCGCGCCGTGAAGTTGAGCCAGACGACCCCTGCCACGACGAACCCCGCCACCAGCGCCTTGAAGAAGAGGTCTTCGAAGGGCGTTTCGAGGCCCTTCATTGAGATCTCCGTCGCTGCCGTGGCGGCCTCGGGGGAGAGGACCCCGGTCGTTGCAAGCAGGAGCGCGCCGGCCCCACCCCCGATGAAGTTGCCAGCGAGGACAACTCCCCACACTCGAAACAGCGCGGGAAGGCTCGCCAGCCGCTCCAGCACCAGCGCCACGGGCGGGAGCGTGTCTTCGGTGTAGAGGTTGTATCCCCCCAGGATGATGTAGACGAACCCGATGGGGTACAGGATGGCCCCCAAAAGGGGATTCCCGTTCGCGGCTGCCGTTAGGGTCGCGTACAGAAGCACGGTCAGGGTGATGGCAAATCCGGCGGCGAGTCCGCTGAAGAAGAGGTGCCGGGCCGACGTTCCGACTTCCTCGTCCGCGGCGACGAGGACGCGCTTAAATACCTCGGCGGTGTCGAACCGATCGGCGATCGTGGCGCCTTCGGATGGGGCTCCGTGTTTAGACGTTTCGACGGACCGGAAGTGGGAGTGAGTCGACCGGTCTGTCTCGGAAGGGGACCCGTTGCCTGGTACGGTGGCCTCGTGCTTCATGGCTGTGCTCACGTCGATGGCGGAGTGGGAGGCGGCCGCCCGGGCGACGCGTTGGGGGGTACGCCGGGCGGGTGAGCTCTCTTAGACTCACCCGGGGGCGGTGGAGGTTCGCTGCAATCCGTCGTGCATCGCCGGTATCCGAAGGCGGGTTTGGTCTCTCACACAGATTTTACAAGCGCGAAGGGGCCCCTAATGGTTGTGGATGGGAATGAGAGAGCACACGAGGAACGCGCATGAGGCTCGTCTCGGGACCCCGTGGGCGCCCTGCATGAAACGGCAGGAAGACAGGGCCTTTGCGCCCGTCCCTTGACGCCCGGGGCTATGTTCGACGGGCTGCTCATCAGGCTGTGGTTTTTCCCAGTTCTGGCGCCGGTTCTCGAATTGTAGGGGTACTCGCTCACCACGGCTCCCGGGCGAGCCTGCCGCTGAGAATGCCTTGCTTCAACCTGGAGCACTTCAACTTGGAGCACCTCTCCCCAGAGCACGTCAGGATTCATCCCTGGACTGGCAGCTTCAATCCGTGACTGAGGCCTGGTCAAGATCAACCGTTGGCGGAGCCAGGAGGAATCAGGGGACGGAAAGTCGGAGACGCAGGCCAGAATGGTTAGGTCCAGTGCGGCTGCGGAGGTGCTTAGTCTTCTGAAGGGACCGCCCTTCAGGAGTGCTCGAACCGCTCGACGAAGTCGGCGACCTGTGCCTCCCCGCCCACCATGAGGAGGCGGCCGTTGGCCGGAAGCAGGGTGTCCTCCGTGAGTGTTGTGCGGAAGGCGCCTTCGTGCTCGATGGCGACCACGTTCAGCCCCGTCCGCGCCCCAATTTCGCTCTGCGCCAGGGTCTGTCCCGCCAAGGACGCGGGCACGTCGCGCGTGGCGAAGTCGACCCCTTCTCCCAGCACCACGAGACGCCGGCCCTTGATGGCCGAGTAGACCGCCTCCGCCCCGAGGGTTACGTAGCTGAGCACGAAGTCGGCGCCGGCGCGGTGGATGGCCTCCAGGTTCCGCTCGTGCGTGATGCGGCTAACCACGCGGAGGTCCAGGTTGAGCCGCCGAAAGTAGGAGGCAAGATAGATGTTGATCGCGTCGTCATTGGTGGTGAGAAGAACAGACGGAGCCGCCTCAACACCGGCGTCGCGGAGAAGATTGTAGTCGGACGCATCTCCGCAGAACACCTTCTCACAATGCGGGTCGAGGGCCCGGCAGCGCTCGGGGTGCCGTTCGACGAGGTGGACGTCCACTCCGCGTTCACTGAGGGCCCGTACGGCCGCTCCGCCGACCGTTCCGCCCCCGATTACGAGGACGGGATGAGGGTTTTCGTCGTACGGGGAAATTCGCTCGTTTAGGACGCGGAGCTGCTCCTTGGTCCCCACCACCACCGGGACGCTCGACGGCTGCAGTGTGTAATCGGGACGGGCCGGGTGGAAGAGGCCGCGCTCCCAGACGCCCGCCACCGTCACCCCAAACGTTTCGCGCAGGCCCGCCTCCCGGATGGTCTCTCCCTCCAGTGGGGTGTTGTGCACCGGCAGCTCTGCCAGGCGCAGGCTGCGATACTGGCCCACAGAATGCAACTCGGCGTGCTGAGCGTTGACCCGGTTCGCGAGCTGTTCGCCCAGCCATCGTTTGATGGGCAGCACGTGGGTAGCCCCGCTCAGCTCCAAAATGTCCTGCGAGTCGTCATTCTCGATAATGGCGCCGATGGGCACCTCCGGGGCCACCTCTCGCACCGTCAGGGTCACGTTGGTATTTGTGACGTCGCCATCGTTGGCGACCACGAACCGGGACTGATCCGCCTGTACCTGCTCGTAGGTTTCGCGGCTGTCGGCGTTGCCCTGTACCACGCGCACCTCGTCGTACAGCAGGTCACCCGCCGTACGGGGGTCCGGCTCCAGCACCACGTACGGGATGCCGTCGCGCTCCAGCCGCGGAATCACCTCGCGCGCAATGGGGTCGTACGCCGAAAAAATCACGTGGTCCGTCACGTTCGCCGAGAGGTAGCGGGGCGCGCGGTTGCGGATCTGGGCCTCCAGCCATGGGGCGTAGAAAAACCGGATAAACGCAAACGGGAGCACAATGAGCAGCATCACAATCCCCGTTACGAGGACCAGGACACTGAAAAGCCGCCCGATATCGCTCTGGAAGGTGATGTCCCCGAAGCCGAGTGTGCTCATCACCGTGAGGGTCCAGTACAGCCCTGTAATCCACGAGTGGTCCTCTCCCTCCACGTACAGCATAATGAAGTGAAAGGCAACCGTGAAGACGACAATTACGGCCACGAGGGCGAGCAGATACCGCACCAGCAGCCAGAGATTTCGCTGGATGTCGCGGTCCTTCAGAAAATAGGAGAGTTGCGTGCTGATGGTTTTCATGGGACGGTGTCGGAAGGCAACCCAGAGAAAACGGACGGAAGAACCGAGCGCCACTTCCCGAACGCACGTACCGAAAGGTGGATGCATGCGAGCGTCCGTCCGACGAGGCATCTGCGAGGGGAGGATGTGGGCGCGCACAACGCCACACGGGACCGCGTTTGCCGAATGCAGAGAGAGTCTCCCAACAAGAGTCTCCCAACAAATGTCCGTAGGGGGTCGCGCCCTCTCGCGCTCTCCCGCTCCTCATAATCGCGATCCGGGGGGAACGGCTCCAAAGAAAAAAGTCCTGTGAACTTGCAGGGGCCTGCGAGAAGAATTTGACTTTTCAGCGGTCGGCACCGACTATTTAGATCAAGTCTAAATAAATGACAGAAAATGGCGGTCGCGCTTTCGAAAGGGAGGAGTTCGTTGAAGGAACACAGCTGCAGAAGGGGCGCGGATCGGTGTAGGACGACATGAGACGAAAGGGACAATGCTGAGGGCCTGAACGGCATCGCCCCCCGAGGCAGGGCGGTGGCGAGACGAGCGCTCCGGTCCCCCGAACGTCAAGCGCTGGGGGGCCGCACGGCCACCACCTACCGTCCTCTCTCGCCCCACGAGGACATCCTTGCCGAGTCCTTCAGCGTGACCAGCCCCGTTGCCATCGCACGCGCCATGCGCGACCTGGAGGCCGCCGGGAAAAGCGGCTGTCGTCGTCCGCATTGTCTCGATGGAGAGCAACTTCCGGGAGACGGCGTGCTACGTGCCGGGCCTCCAGCGTCCCTTCGGCTGCAACATTTGGGCGCGCTTCCGCAAGCGCATTCGCACTCACCTGCAGATGACAACGCTCGGTGGGCTGGAGGCGAGCCCTCATGTCGCAAGAGGCCTCCTCGGCCGTGCGCAGGCTATCAGCACCCGCTCGGAGAAGACGCTCGCTCTACCGGCACACGGCACCGGCGCGGACGCGAAAAACGCCCGCTGGATGGACAAGCTGTGTACCATCTGCGCACCATCGTCAACACGAGCGCAGCGACTTACGAAGCGCAGCCGAGTACTCACGGTGGGCGAGATCCACAAAGTCGAAGCACCCGGATCGAAGCGACCGAGCACTCACCGGGGTGGCCACGGAATGTCCGTCAGACAGCGTCTCATCCCCCAATACTCATTCCCTAAGTAGTTCTTCCAGCCCCATGCATGATTCTTTGTCCCTACGCAGCAGTCTCCACGGCTCCAACCTGTACGACACCCGGGATGGTCGCGTCTTCCGGTGCGAGTGTTGCGGGCGGATTCAGATCGAGTTTCGGGGCCTCTCGCTCCTCATCGACGCGCAGGAGTTTGAGGCGCTTTTCGGAACCCTTGTTCAGGGACTGGACGAGAGGAGCGGCAACGAGGCGAACACCTGGCAACTGACAGCGCCCACCGACGCTGGGGAGGTGTCGGTATCGCTCACCCTGGACGAACTGCAGGCCCTGTACGAGCTGTGTGCCGGCGCGCAGGCGATGCGCACCCTCGGCGAGCGCCTCGGTGCCCTTGCGAATGGACATCGGCGGGAGCGGCCTCCCTCCTCGTGGCGGCGGTGAAAAACGGCGAGGGGAGAAGGGCCGCGCACGAACGAGGCGGCGTGGCCCCGGAGTCCCCCGACGAAGTCTGCTCCAATTTTGTCTTGAAACGGGCCTGCGGTGTGCACCGAATGAACGGACGACGTTCTGGAAAGTACACATATTCTATCCAGCTTTCAGAATGCGCCAAGGCTGCCCCGCCCCTTTCGCTCAATTCCCGGCCCCGTCATGAAGCAGACCGACCTCCGAGACATCGCCATCGTGGCCCACGTAGACCACGGCAAAACCACGCTCGTCGACGCCATGCTGTGGCAGAGCGGCATCTTCCGCGACAATGAGGAGGTGAAAGAGCGCGTGATGGACTCGATGGACCTGGAGCGGGAGAAGGGCATCACCATCATGGCCAACAACACGGCCATCCGCTACCGGGACACGAAGGTCAACATCGTGGACACGCCCGGCCACGCCGACTTTGGCGGCGAGGTGGAGCGGACGCTCCGCATGGTAGACGGCATCATGCTGCTGGTGGACGCGGCGGAGGGCCCCCTGCCCCAGACCCGCTTCGTGGTGCAGAAGGCGCTGGACCTGGGCCTGCCCGCCATCGTGGTGCTCAACAAAATCGACCGCGACGACGCCCGCCCCGACGAGTCGCTCGACGCTATTTACGACCTGTTCATTGACCTGGGGGCGGACATGGAGCAGCTCGACTTTCCCGTGCTCTACACCATCGCGACCGAGGGGCAGTGCAAGCGCGACCTGGACGAGCCGGAGTGGTCGAACCTGCGCCCGCTGCTCGACACCATTCTCGACGAGATTCCGCCCCCGTCCGGCGACCCCGACGGGACGCTGCAGACGCTCATCACCAGCGTGCAACGCGACGAGTACCTCGGCCCGGTGGCCGTGGGCCGGGTGGAACAGGGGACCCTCAAAAATCGCCAGCCCGTCACGCTCTGCCACCGCGACGGCAGTACCGAGTCGACCCGCGTGAGCGAGCTTTTTACCTATCAGGATCTCCAGCGCGTGGAGAGCGACGAGGCCGGCCCGGGCGAGATTGTGGCCCTTGCGGGTGTGGAGGGCATCGGGCTGGGCGAGAGCATCTGCGCCGCCGAGGAGCCCGAGCCTCTGGAGCCGATCGACATCGACGAGCCGACGATGTCGATGGAGTTTCGGATCAACGACGGGCCGTTTAGCGGGCAGGAGGGTGAGTACGTGACCTCCCGCCAGCTGCGCAACCGCCTCTTCGACGAGGCGCGCAACAATCTGGCCATCCGGGTGGAAGAAACCGACACGGCCAACGCCCTGCGCGTCTACGGTCGCGGGGAGCTGCAGATGGCCATCCTCATTGAGCAGATGCGCCGCGAGGGCTACGAGTTTTGCGTCGGCATGCCGCAGGTGATCACGAAGGAGGTGGATGGCGAGACGCATGAGCCGTACGAGACGGCCGAGATCGACATTCCGGAAGAGCACATGGGCGTGGTGATGGAGCGCCTGGGCGAGCGCAAGGGACAGATGGAGCACATGGAGCGCCAGGACAGCGGGCGCGTCCGCCTTACGTTTGAGGTGCCGAGCCGTGGCCTCATTGGGTACCGCTCAAAATTCCTGACGGACACGAAGGGGACCGGCCTGCTCACGCACCGCTTCGAGGCCTTCGGGCCGTGGGCGGGCGACATTCCGCACCGCACCAGCGGCGCCCTCGTAGCCGACCGGGAGGGTGAGACGACGGCCTACGCGCTGCTCGAACTGCAGGACCGCGGCGACTTTTTCGTGGAGCCGGGCGACCGCGTGTACAAGGGCATGATTGTGGGCGAGAACAATAAGCCTCAGGACCTTGACCTCAACGTGGCGAAGGAGAAGCACCTGACCAACATGCGAGCCGCGGCGGGGAACGAACTGGAGCACGTGCCGCCCCCACGAAAAATGTCGTTGGAGGACACGATTGAGTTTATCCGTGAGGACGAGCTCGTAGAGGTCACACCTGAGGCGTACCGCCTCCGCAAGCGCCACCGCAAGCCCAAAGCGCGGCGTCGTGCCCAGCAAGAGCGCGCTGCTGGGTAAGAAGGGGTGAAGGACGTACGGACGAGAAGCGGGCATCCCTCCTCACGTGCACCTTTCTACCCTCACGTGCACCTTTCTACATACTTCCCTCCCCACGCGTCCCTACTACGTCCGCCCTCAGAGCTAAGCCTCCGCCGGGGCTTCCTCCATCTCCTTGGCGTCTTCTTCCGGCAGGCCGTCTCCGTTCGGGCCGTCCTCGTACTGCTCTCTGATGTTGGGAAAGGCCGTCTGGAACATGTCGTTCACCTCTTCGGCCTCCCCGTTGTGTTCCGCGCGAGCCTCATGGAGCCGCACACAGGCCTTCCACACGGCACGGCGCAGGTTCCACTTGCGCACCGAGTAGGCCGCGCTTCGGCGCGTGTCGTCGTCTTCTAGCCAACTCAGTTGCACGTACGGCTTGGGCGTGCCGCTGCCGTCGTCCTTCCAGCAGAAGTTAAGCCCAATCACGCCCGTCTTCGAGCGTGCCTCGGCCGAGCGTTGGACCGGGTCCATCGGCTCGGGCAGCTCCTCAATCAGCTCGTCGCGGTACTCTACCGCCTTTTCCAGGGCCTCCTCGCGCCCGCCATGGCGCTTGTCGGAAAAGTACTTGGTGTGCTGTTCCTTCTGGCGCTTGATGCGCACCTGCCAGCCGTGGGTGGGGTGGCGGTCTGGATTTTCTTCCGATGGTTCGATGTCAATGCGAAAAACGTTCTTCGGCTTGTCGCTCATGGGAGATGTGGGTCGACGCAAAAATGGAATGGTGGGGGAAGTCGGAGAATGGACGACGCCCGAGAGCGGCGCGCTTGGACGCGTGTGCCAAGGGGCGACGACAGAGAGCAACGCAGCACAAGGCCAGTTCCAGTTGGAGGATGCCCGGACCTGCGGCGGCAACAATGGCCTGCCACGAGGCGGTACGCGCCTCCGAGGAGCCTTGTTGTCCTCGGGCGTTGCCGGGCCCCACAACCGCTGCTGAAACAGCGTTGCTTGGTGGCGGGAAGACAAATGTGTTCGCTGTGGGGTGTTCGCCGATCAAATATGGGAAACAAGACCGGAGAAGTGCAACCCGGATCCTGCGTGTGCGCTGTGGCTGTGGGCAGCTTCAAGCCGAGTCCCGGCCGGACCGGGCACGTACAGGAAGAACCTGTGGGCGAGACGGCGGCACGAGGGTCCTCCTGGGGTGGCCAAGTGCCTCGTGCCCTCGGCGAAGCTACCGGAGGTTGGCCTCCTGGGCCGCGTCTTTCAGAATCGTGCGCTGGCGGCGCGAGAGGTTCTTCGGAATGTCGACATCGATCTTCACGTAGAGGTCGCCTCGTCCGTCGTCCGTCTTCACGCCTTGCCCCTTCAAACGGAGCCTCTCGCCGGGCTGTGTGCCGGCGGGCACCGAGAGCTTGAGGTGCTGTCCGTACGGCGTGGGAACGCGGACGTCGGTCCCGAAGAGGGCGTCGAACAGGCCCACAGACTCTGTGATGTGGATGTCGTCGCCTTTGCGGTCGAACCGCGGGTGGTCGCCTACCTCAAACGTCACGTAAAGATCGCCTCGCTGCCGCATCGGGCCCGCCTCGCCCCGGCCCGGTAGGCGAATCTTGAACCCGTCGCGCACCCCCTTCGGAATATTGAGGCGGATGGACTCGCCGCTCGGCAGTTCTACCCGTTTGCGGCCGCCCTTTAGGGCCTCGCGGAACGAAAGCTGCAGGGTCGTTTCGAGGTCCTGCCCTCCCTGGCTGCCCCGTTGCTGCTGGCGCCGTTGCTGTTGACGGCCAAACGGATCGCGGCCCTGGGTGCCTCGGCCGCCGCCAAAGAAGCTCTCGAAGATGTCCCCGAAGCCTCCGCCCTGTCCGCCGAAGGCCTCGTCCACCCCGCCCTGCTCGAATCGAATTTCCGGGCCGCCCTGCCCGGCACGGCCCCAGGCGCCCCGTCCGCCGCCCCGTTCGCCCTGCCCAAAACCGCCCCCGCCAAAGCGCCGCTGCGCATCATACTGCTTGCGCTTGTCCTCGTCCGAGAGAATCGAGTACGCCTTCTGAATCTCCTTAAATCGCTCCTCGGCGTTGGGGTCGTCCGGGTTGCGGTCGGGATGGTGCTTGCGCGCGAGTGTCCGGTACGTTTTCTTAATCTCCTCCTGGTTTGCGTCCTCGTCGACGCCGAGTACGTCGTAGAGGTCTTTGGTCTGCGGCATAGCGGCGAACGGGGGCTGGTGAACCAAACGCGGTGATCCGGGCCCCGCGGCCAACCGATGGCTCGCAGGGCAACTTGGGACTCTTCCTCTTAACAGAATTCATGCCATACCGTTCACTCAGACGAAATGACGGACCCTGACGTGTCATCCCGTCCCATCGAGAAGGTCCTCGTCGCCAACCGCGGCGAGATTGCCGTGCGGGTCCTGCGCACCTGTCACG
>CAZFJR010000112.1:0-9966 GCA_964519235.1 uncultured Salinivenus sp.
AGTCGCCCGTCGAGAACGCGGAGCACTACTACGACCGGGCCCGGAGCACGCGGCGCTCCCGCAAAGAAGCAGAGGCGCGGCTCGACGAAACCCTGGAGCGGGCGGATCGGGCCGAGGCGCTTCTGGAGGCCCTTCGCGCCGTCGACACGCTCGACGGCATCAAACAGTTTCGGGCCGAGCAGGAAGAGGAGCTTGCTCCGTTTGTGGACCGGGACGACGCCGACATGGACACCTTCCCGTACCGGCGGTTCGACCTTGGGGGCGGCTTTGAGGTGTGGGTGGGCAAGAATGCGCGCCAGAACCACGAGCTCACGTTCCATGCCAGCCAGCCGTACGACTTCTGGCTGCACGCCCGTGGCGTGCCGGGCGCGCACACCGTGCTCCACCGCCCCAACCGCGACGCCGAACCGGGCCAGCACCGCCGCTACACCGCCGCGGCCATCGCCGCGCACTACAGCAAGGCCACGGGCAGCGACGTGGCCCCCGTCATGGTCACCCAGCGCAAGTACGTCACGAGCCCCAAAGGCGCCGACCCGGGCGTGGTGCGGGTGCAGCGCGAAGAGGTGCTTATGGTAGAGCCAGGACTTCCGGACTGAGCCTGCCCGACAAAATACACGGGCCCGGACGTCCCCAACTTGCGTCTGCAGTCCGCAGCGATCGAGTCCACAACGATCGAGTCCGCAACAACCACCTGTGGGCGATAGCCGTCCGCGGTACCGTGCAGATCGTCTCCGAGCCCGTTCGGCGACGGGAGGTATTCCGGAAGCGTCCCCTCCGTTTAGGGGGCACTGGGCGGTCTCCAGTCAAAATTGGGGCGGCGCACGTCGTTGGCCATGGGTCGTTGGCCGTGGGAGACGGGCGCACGCATCTTGATCGGGACGCACGCGATTCACACACGTCGCCCCACGTTGTAACAAACCCCTGACCGCCCGCATCCAAAACAATACCACAGGACCCATGCGTGTTGGGACGTGCAGTCTCGATCCCATTCCGTGGGACTCATCGCCTGACTCTCGTGCAACCTGCCCGTCGTCATGCGACGCTTTCCTCTGGAAATCGCTGCCTTTCTGCTCGCCCTCGCAGCCGTGTGGGGCGCGGGGCCGTCGACCGCAGACGCACAGTACTTCGGGAAGAATAAAGTCCAGTACGACACGTTTCGGTTCAAGACCCTGGAGACCGAGCACTTCGTCTTCTACTTTTATCCCGAAGAGGAGCGGGCCGTGCGGGATGCTGCGCGCATGGCCGAGCGCTGGTACGAGCGCCACACGGAGGTCTTTTTGCACCGCTTCGACGAGAAGAAGCCCATCATCTTTTACGCCAATGATGCAGACTTCCAGCAGACCAACGTGACGCAGGCGCCACTGGGCCCCGGCACCGGCGGCTTCACGGAGCCCCTCCAGGAGCGTGTGGTCATGCCGTTCACGACGTCCTACGGCGAGACGAGCCATGTCCTCGGCCACGAGCTGGTGCACTCCTTCCAGTACGACCTGGCGCTCAACCAGGACACCCTCGGCCTTAACCTCCGCAACTTCCCCACGTGGCTCATTGAGGGCATGGCCGAGTATCTGTCGCTGGGGCGGCAGGACACCCATACGGCCCTGTGGATGCGAGACGCCGTGCGCCGCGACGACATGCCGTCGTTCGAGGCCCTGGCCAATCCCCGCGAGTACTTTCCGTACCGTTACGGGCAGGCGTACCTCGCCTACCTCGGGGGCAAGTACGGCGACCAATCCGTAACGGATCTTTTTAAGCGCGGCGGCCAGGTGGGGGTGAAGGCCGCCCACGAGGAGCTCTTTGGCGTCTCGGCCGATTCGCTGGTCGAGGAGTGGGGCGCGGCCACCCGCGAGGCGTACCTGCCGCTTCTGGAGGGCCGCACGCCGCCCGATTCGGCCGGGCAGACAGTGCTCAGCCCCGAGACGAACGGCGGTCGTGTCAACATTGCCCCTTCTCTTAGCCCCGACGGGCGCTACGTGGCGTTTATCTCGGAGCAGGAGCTCTTTTCCTTCAACTTGTACGTGGCGGATGCGGAAACCGGCGAGGTGATCGCGGAGCTCGACCGCGCCGGCACCACCGGCCACTTCAACGCGCTGCGCTTTATCAGCTCGTCGGGCACCTGGTCGCCGGACGGGCGCCGCCTCGCTTTTGTGAGCTACGAAGACGGCGACAACCAGATCACCCTCTGGAACGTGGTGACGGAAGAAATTGAGCGGAGCTTTTCGGTCGACGGCGTCACGTCGATGAAGAACCCCGCGTGGGCGCCGGGCGGAGAGCGGTTGGCCTTCACGGGCACCGACGGCGGCATCAGCGACCTGTACGTGCTCGACCTGAACACTGAGAAGGTGCGCCAGCTGACGAACGATCGCTACGCCGACCTCCAGCCCACCTGGGCGCCGGATGGGGAGACGATTGCGTTCACGACCGACCGGGCGGAAACCGACCTCGGGGCGCTCAATCCCTCGTCTCGGATGGACCTGGGACTTCTGGACGTATCGAGCGGGGCGGTGACGGTGCGCGAGCCGTTTGGGGATGCGCTGCACCACACCCCGCAGTTTGCCCCGGATGGACAGAGCCTGTATTTCATTAGCGACCAGGATGGATTTAAGGACGTCTATCGGGTGGGCCTGTCGAGTGGGGAGCGTGCACGGGTGACGCGCCTCAAGACCGGCGTGACCGGCATCACTGCGCTCTCGCCGGCCCTCTCCGTCGCGCAACGGAGCGGCGACATGCTGTTCTCTGTCTACGCCGACGGGGAGTACACCGGCGTGCGCCGCCCGGCGGACAAGGTGGAGGGCAGGCCGGTGTCGTCCGTGGCGTCGGGAGGCGCTCGTTCTGTGGGGACGCCCCACAGCCGAGACACCACCGCGGCTGCGCCGGCGGTCGCTGCGGCCCCGCCCGATACGGCGGAGCCGGCAGGGGTGCTTCCGCCCGGCGGGGCAGAAGAAGAAGGGCTGGTGGCCGCCAATCTCCGCGACGCGTCCACCGGGCTTCCTCCTGCCTCCACGACGTATGAGGCAGAAGACTACGAGCCCACCCTCCGCCTCGAGGCCATTGCTCCGCCGCGGGTAGGAGCCTCCATCGGGGGTCCGTTTGGGGGCGGGCTCTCGGGGGGAATTGGGTTCCGGTTTGGCGACATGCTGGGGCACCGCAGCCTTACGGTGTCCGTGCAGGCCCAGGGCAGCTTTCGGGACATCGGCGGCGGGGTCTCCTACGTCAATCGGCGTGGCCAACTCAACTGGGGAGGTGCCCTCAGCCACACGCCGCTCATCTTTTCCGCCAATACGTTCGCGGATCGGGACGAGGAGACGGGCCAACTGCGCGGAGTCGCAAGCATTGTGCAACGGGCCTACATCACGTCGGCCAACGGCAGCGTCTCCTATCCGCTGAGCCCAACGCGCCGGTTCGAGTTTGGCCTCGGCGGCACGCGCTACGGCTTCGGGACCAACGTGCGTACGGCCGGCGCCTTCGCGGACAGCACGCTGACCCGGATTGAGCGTCTGATCGGAGACCGCGACCCAAAATACCTCGCCACCGGGCGTGCCGCGTACGTGCGCGATTTTACAACGAGCGGCCTCACGGGACCGCTCCGCGGAGGGAGGTGGCGACTCGGGATCGCCCCGACGGTGGGGACGCAGAACTTCGTGACGGCTCGCGCCGATCTGCGTCGGTACGTGTACGCGGAGCCGGTGACCCTCGCGTTCCAGGCGCTGCACGTGGGAAACTACGGCGCCTCGTTTAGCGACGAGTTTGGCGTGGGGAACGAGTACATTGGCTACCCCTACGGCCAGGGCTTCGTGCGCGGATACAGCGTGCAGAGCATTGCGAACGGCATTCGGGAAAACGGAGGCTGCACGCCGGTGGAGGGCGACCCCACGCGCTCGCGCTGCGCCGAGATCGACCGGCTGTACGGAACGCGGGCCGTTACAACGCGCGCTGAAGTCCGCATTCCACTTCTGGGGCCGGAGCGCCTCAGCCTGATTCCGTTTCGGTACCTGCCGACCACGCTGGCGCCGTTTGTGGATGCAGGCGTCACGTGGACCGGCGACGAGGCCCCCACTCTCGCCTTCGAGACGAAGAGCGCCGACACGACCCTCCCGGTTGTGAGCACCGGCGTGGCGGCCCGCTTCAACATCCTAGGCAGCTTCTTGCTGGAGGCCTACTACGCCCGTCCCTTCCAGCGCCGCGATACGACTTGGGAGCTTGGCTTCCGCGTCTCGCCCGGCTTCTAGTCTAGAGCGAAGTGGCCGGCAAGGGGCAACGCCTTGTGGGCGGACGTCCGCTGTGGCACACACGTCCGTTGCGGCACACACGTCCGCTGTGGCTCGTGGGGCCGGGGGGGCTGCTTGTCTCGCCCGAGCGCTGGCGCTGCGCAGAAGGTAGAGCGAGCCCGAGGCCGTTCGGTCGCACGGACCTGAGCGGCTGCACGACAGAGAAAGAGTGGGGGAATGCCCCACTTCGTCAAATTTCTGCGGCCGTCCTTGAAGGAAATGCTTTCGTCTCGTAACATGTGGCCGTGGCTTGCAGTGCGGCCGGAAGTGCCCGCCCCTCCCCGTTCCATCGTTTCTCACAATCGCGTTCTGGTTCTCATGTCGACTCCTGAGTCTGCTGCGCCGGGCGAGGCCTCTGTGCCGGAGGCACCCTCGGAGGGACCGAAGGAAATTTCGCTCGACGAGTTTGAGCCCTACGGGACGCTTGCCGTGACCGGCTCCTACTTCGTGCTCCTGCTCGTGCTGTACGCACTGTTGTACTTCGTCGAGTTTGCCACGCATGCTCCCCACATCATCGAGTAAGCCCTGATCGACCATGCACGTTCACCGTTTCGAAAAGCTCTGGATCGGGCTGTCCCTGCTCTTGATCGCAGGGTTCATCGGCATTGTGCTCTTCGGGTTCACGGTGATGGACCTGAAGGTGCCGGGCATTGAGGAGGGTCGACAGGTCGACCCGACAACCGTTCTCTCGGACAAAGAGTTTTCCAAGCCGGGAGTGCGCAAGATCAGCGACGACCACTACGAGGTCTACATGGTCGCCCAGCAGTTTATCTTCCGGCCGGGAAGCACCCAGCCCCTTACCATCCCGGCGAACACCAAGATTACCTTCCACATGACGGCTCCAGACGTCATGCACGGGTTTGAGGTGCCGGGAAGCGGCCTGAACGCGACGATCATTCCGGGGCAGATTGCGACTTTTAGCACGCGCTTCCCCGAGGCCAAAACCTACGGCATCATCTGCCACCAGTACTGCGGGGCGGCCCACCACAACATGCAAGGTGAAATCAACGTCGTTCCTCCATCCGAGTTTGACGAGAGCAACCTGATATCGCAATGACGTTTGTCAACCACTACCCGAAAGCGGCGCGCCTGGTGAAGGCGAACTTTATTGTCGCCTTCGTGGCCCTTGCCATCGGGGGCTTCTTCGGCCTCATTCAGGCCCTGCACCGTACGGACGTATTCCGGGGCTTTGTGTCCTCGGTGGAGTACTACGACGTGCTCACCGGCCACGGCGTCCTGCTGGCGCTCGTCTTCACCACGTTCTTTATTACCGGTCTCTACCAGTGGGGCGTGACGCGCACCATGGAGCGAGAGCCGGAAAACGCCACGTTCTCGTGGTCCTGGTTTGTGATGATGGTGGTGGGAACAGTGATGACGGCCACGGCCATTCTCGGCGGCCTCGTGCCCGGCAGTGGCATGAGCGCAGCCGTGCTCTACACCTTCTATCCGCCCCTGCAGGGCCATCCGCTCTTTTATATCGGTCTCGCACTGCTGGTGGTCGGGTCTTGGATGGCCGGGGGCGACTGGTTCTGGAGCTACAGAAAGTGGCGGGCCAACAACCCCGACGCCCGCATTCCGCTGCAGACCTACATGGTCATCTTCACGTGGCTTATGTGGTACATCTGCTCGCTGGGTGTGGCGCTGGAGGTCGTGGTGCTTCTCATCCCGTGGTCGCTCGGCATCGTGCAAAAAATCGATCCGCTGCTTCCCCGCACGCTCTTCTGGTACTTCGGCCACGCGGTGGTCTACTTCTGGCTCCTGCCGGCCTACTTCGTGTGGTACTCCATCCTGCCGAAGCTCTCGGGGGGGCGCCTCTTCAGCGATCCGCTCACGCGGGTGGTGTTCATTTTCTTCCTTCTGCTGTCTACGCCCATCGGGTACCACCACCAGTACGCCGACCCGGGCATCTCGCTGGTCTACAAGATGTGGGCGCTCATCATGACGCTCGTCATTTTGCTGCCGAGCCTCATGACGGCGTTTACGGTGATCTCGTCGATGGAGCACGGGGCCCGGCAGCGGGGCGGCAGCGGCTATTTTGCCTGGATGGGCGCGCTGCCGTGGGGACGGCCCGCCTTTGTGGGCTGTGCGCTGGCCGGAATCATGTTCGCCGCCGGCGGCTTCAGCGGCATGATTAACGCCTCGCTCAACATCGACATGCTGGTGCACAACACCGCGTGGATTCCGGGCCACTTCCACCTGACGGTCGGCACGGCGACGGCACTTACTTTTATGGCGATTACGTACTGGCTGCTGCCGCAGCTCACGGGGAAAGAGCTCAAGTTCAAGGGCCTCGCCCTGGCGCAGCCCTACACGTGGTTTATTGGAATGACACTGATGTCCAATGCGCTGCACCGCCAGGGCCTCGCCGGGGTGCCGCGCCGCGTCTCGGAGCCGGAATACGCGGGCATTAGTTACGACGTGCCGTTTGGCACGATGGCGGAGATGAACTGGCAGGTCGCGATCGGCGGCATCATCCTGTTCGTCGCGCTGATCTTCTTCCTCGTGGTTGTGGGCGGCACGTTCTGGGCCGGGGCGCCCGCCGCAAACGTCGACGACACCATTCCGCCGCCGCTTTCGGGGCCGGAGCACTCGCCGAAAGTATTGGACAACCTGAAGCTATGGATGGGGGTGGCCGTGGCGCTGGTCATCATCGCGTACTCGCTCCCACTGGCCGAAATGGTCATGGACGGGCTCTTTTCGCCGGGCGCCTTCCCGTCGCCCGTGTAATGGGGAGCCGCGTAGGAGTGCTGGTGGGGCCCCGGGCTGTGGCAGTCTGGTGACGTGACTGCACCCCCCGTGGCGATGCACAGAGCGAGTGGGGGCTTCTGGGCCCGTGGCCCCCGCCGGTGGCTGTCTAGACGATTCCCATCCCTCTTTCGATGAGTACACCTTCTTCCGACGCGGACGACGCCGCGGCGCCCCCCGCCTCCGACGAAATGGACGGGGTGAATCCCTGGGTGGTGCGCCTCTTCCTCATTCTCGCGTTCGGGGTCGCGTTCGGCATCGAGGGGATGACTCTGGTACGGTCGTATCTTCTGGACGGAGAGGAGCCGACCGAGCAGCAGGCGGATGCGACCGATGAACCGCCCGCCCTGGGGGTCGGGGACGATTTGCTGCCCAGCACGGCCGTCTCGGAGCGCATTGCTCGAATGCGAATGCAGGCCCGCTCGGGGGGAGCATGGGCCTTTCGGCTGACGGTGGAGGTGGCCAACACGGGAGAGGGCGAGTACCGCCTTTCCCTCCAAGCCCTGGAGGCCGACGACGGGACCGTCTACGAGGAGGCGCCGTCGGTCACGTGTGCGCCGGGCGACTCCACGCGCCTCGTGGCGACATGGCCGATTGGGGCGGAGGCCCGCCCCCGAGCCCTCACGGCGGTGGCCGAGTGGGAGGGAGCGGGCGACTCGACCCGTACCGTGCGCCGTCGCGTTTCGTTCGGGCACGTGCCGGTGCGCATGCAGCGCTGAAGCGGCCTACACGGGCCACTCCTGCTGGGTCCAGGCCTGGTCCCAGAACATCCACTCGTAGCGGACACTGGTGGTGAAGGCCGTCTTGGCGCGGCGACGGGCCGACGTGTCGGCCGCGTCAGCGAAGCGCTGGAGGCGTGCCAGAAGATTGTCCATGTACTCGTTGAACTCGGGGTCGCGGTACAGGGCAAGCCACTCGGCGTACGGATGGTTGTCCGGAATGGCGCCCATCTCGCGCTCAAGGCGCTGGCCGAGCTCCACGTAGAGCCAGGGGCAGGGGGTGAGGGCCGCCGTCCCCTCCACGAGCGTCCCGCGCTGGGCCCGCTCCATCATGTGGTTTTGGTAGGCGCGGTTGTTGGGCGTGAGTGTGAGCTGTCGGATGTCGTCCGGGCCGTAGCCGAGCTCCTCGCCGTAGCCTTCGTGCAGTTCCCCCTCCACCACGAGTGCCAGCCGAGCCGCGTCGATAAACCAGAGCTTGTCGTCGGGGGTGGGGCAGCGGGTGGAGAGCAGGGAGGCGGCGTCGGCGAAGGCCTCCAGGTAGCGCGCGTCCTGCATCTGGTAGAACGTGAAGGCGTCTGCGTCCAGCGTGCCCTCGGCAAGGGCGTGCACGAACGGGTGGTCGAAAGCCTCCGTCCACGCGTCGTGGGCGTGTTCGAGGCAGGCCTCCGCAAAGGGCGGGACGGAGAACGCGCGCGTGTCGAGGGGAGCGGCAAGGGAGGCGGGCATGGCTTCGCAGAATCGATGCGACGAACGAGGAGGCGAAGCCAGGGGCGGGACACACCCGCGGGAAACGACTGCGATGTGGGCTTTCCTGCGCCGGTGTGAGCCGGATCAGGTTCGGAGGGACTCTCTCAGCCCGGCCGCCGCGTGGCGCCGAACACCCCTAGCTTCACGCCAAACGTAGGAGGCGCGGAGGGAAAATGCAATGGCGGGCTCGGGCTTAGGTCCGGGAGGACAGTGCCCAGGCAACGCCCCCCGGCCCGGCGTTGACGACGGACGTGGTCCCGATCTCGGCGGTCTCTCCCCAGCTGCCGTGGATGTGGCCGCAGACGGTCAGCACGGGGCGGGTCTCTTCGATGGCGGCCCGGACGGCGGTGCTGCCGAGCGACTGGCCCTTCGAGTCGCGGTCGACAGCGTTTTTGGGCGGGGAGTGGGAAACGAGGACCGCCCCCTCCGGACACCCCGCCAGCAGGTCCCGCGCCTCGGCCTCGCTAAAGTCGTAGCTCCACGGGCCGAAGGGCGTGATGGGAATGCCGCCCCCAATCCCAAAGAACGACTGCCCGTCGATGGTGACGCCGTCTCCGTGCAACACGTGTGCGCTCGACCAGCCCGCGGCCGACAGCTGCTCGGCAATCTCGTCCTCGGTTTCGGCATTGCCGGGCACCAGCACGGTGGGCGTGTCGATGGCCGAAAGCGTCTCGATGGGGGCTGCCAGGTTGCGCCGGGCCACGCAAAAGTCACCCGCGCCGACGACCACGTCCGCGTCGGCGGCGCGATCGACGAGGTGGCGGCAGGCGTCGAGGTCGCCGTGCACGTCGCTGAAGAGGAGGAGGTCCATGGGGCGTTTGGGAGTGTGAGCGTTCGTGCGCGAGTCACGTCGCCAGAAAATCGAGGACCTGCTGGAGAGAGCCCGCGTCGGTGGCGTAGAGCTCGGTATACCGGCACTGCGTGCAGGTAACCGTCGTGAACTGTTGGTTCTCAACGTCGAACATTGAGGAGAGGGCGCCGCCGGAGGCGCGGAGTTCGGCGGTCTCAAAGGTGTCGTGGTCGCACTTGGGACAGGTCCAGGCGTCGTGGGGCATGAGGAGAGCTGGTGCGTTGATGGATTGGTAGATGGAAGGTCAGCCGATCGGGGCGAGGGGCCGGGCCGAGTTGCCGACAACGCCAAGGCTGCTGGCGGCCATGGCGAGGGCGGCGAAGAGGGGGTTGATGAGGCCGGCCAGGGCGAGCGGGATGGCCACGACGTTGTAGAGGAAGGCCCACGCCAGGTTTTGCCGGATGCGGCGGCGAGCCGCCTGCGCCAGGGAGAACACGGTCGGAATCCGCGTCAGGTCGCCGCGCAGGACGACGACGTCGGCGGAATCGGCGGCGAGGGCGGTGGGGCCGAAGGCAATGCCCACGTCTGCTTCGGCGAGGGCCGGGGCGTCGTTGCTGCCGTCCCCGATCATGGCGACGGCGCCCTCGTCCCGCAGCCCGCGGATGATGTCCGACTTCTCGGCGGGCTTCACCTCTGCGAT
>CAZFJR010000113.1:0-9559 GCA_964519235.1 uncultured Salinivenus sp.
AGCTCGACCGGGCGATCGACGCGTTTACGGACGTGGCCCGCACGCACGACGTGATCGAATGACTTCGGTTGTACGGTTGAAAGTTGAGAGGTTGAACGTTTGTCCCCGCGTGCCAACCTTCAGCGTGCCAACGTTCCCCCCCTCACCCCGCCCAGCCCATGCCCCGCCTTCCCCGCCTCTGCGCACTCGTCGCCCTCTTGCTGCTGGCCGTGCCGACCGGCCCCGCACAGGCCCAAAATATGGACGGCCCGCAACTCAAGCGCACCCTCCCGCCGGACACGGCCATCACCCAGTCTGACCAGGTGACGATTCAGGGCGAGCGCGTGCCCTACGAGGTGACGACGGGCACCCAGCCGGTGTACGGCGAGAACGACCACGCCATCGCGTCGCTCCACTACACCTACTACGAGCGCTCCGACGTGGACGACCGCACGCGCCGCCCCCTCGTGATCTCCTTCAACGGCGGCCCCGGCTCCGGCTCCCTCTGGATGCATCTCGGCTACACCAGCCCCAAGCACCTGAAGATCAGCGACGAGGGCTTCCCCGTCCAGCCCTACGGGGTGGAGGACAACGAGCACTCGATCCTCGACGTGGCCGATATCGTGTACGTCAACCCCGTCAACACCGGCTTCTCCCGCATCCTGGACGCGGAGGTGTCCCGCGACAAATTCTTTGGGGTAAACGCCGACGTGGACTACCTGGCCGCCTGGATCGACAATTTTGTCTCGCGGCAGGACCGCTGGCGCTCGCCGAAGTACCTGATCGGGGAGAGCTACGGGACGACGCGGGTGTCGGGCCTGGCCGGTGAACTGCAGAACCGCCACTGGATGTACCTCAACGGCGTGATCCTCGTCTCTCCCACGGGCCTCGGGATGGAGCCCGCCGGCCCCTCGCCCCGCTCCGAAGCCCTCAAGCTGCCCTACTACGCGGCCACGGCCTGGTACCACGAGCAACTCCCGCCTGAGCTCCAAAATCGGGACCTCCAGGCCCTGCTCTCGGAGGTCGAGAACTACACGGTCGAAGAATACATCCCGGCGCTCACGCGCGGCGGATACATCGACAGCACGCGGCGGCAGACGGTGGCGCAGCAGGTGGCCCGCTATTCCGGGCTCTCCGAGCAGTTCGTGCTCGACCACAACCTCGCGGTGCCGTCCGACGCCTACTGGAAGGAGCTCCTGCAGGACGAGGGGCACACCGTGGGCCGCCTCGACTCTCGTTACCAGGGCGTGGATGTCAAAAACGCCGGAGACACCTACGACTATCCGGCGGAGCTCACGGCCTGGAACCACGCCTTCACGCCCGCCATCAACCACTACCTCCGCGACGAGCTCGGCTTCGAGACGGACCTCACGTACAACGTCTTTGGGCCCGTGCGGCCGTGGGAGGACGACGACAATGATACCGGCGAGCAGCTGCGCCAGGCCATGGCCCAGAACCCCTACCTCCATGTCCTGGTACAGTCCGGCTACTACGACGGGGCCACCGACTACTTCTCGGCCAAGTACGTGATGTGGAACCTGGGCACGCGTCAGACGATGCGCGACCGGCTCCGCTTCGAAGGCTACCGCAGCGGCCACATGATGTACCTGCGCTCCGAAGACCTGGAGACGTCCAACCAGGACATCCGCGCGTTTATCGAGGCCTCGATTCCGGAAGAGGGCACGCCGGCCCGCTACGGCCCGCGGCGGAAGTAGGACCGGGATCGTCGAGACCATACGGCCTCTACGGTCAACATATTGAGGAAAACACGTAGGGACGACCGGCCGGTCGTCCCTACCGCTTTGTAGGTGGGGGAGAGCCCCGGTACTTGTGGATCCGGGGCGTACGCCCTACCCTTGTCGTACGTCTCGTTTCCAGACCGCCCCGCCACTATGCGCCCCCGTCTCCTCGCAACCGCCGTGTTGGCCCTGTGCCTCGTGCTGCCCGCCCAGGCGCAGGAACAGCCCCACGTCTTCCGCAACGCCACCCTGTATCCCGTCTCCGCCGAGCCCATCGAGGACGGCACGATGGTGGTGCAGGGCGGCACCATTCAGGCCCTCGGCCCCACCGGCTCGGTAGAGGTCCCCGACGGGGCCGTGAGCCACGACGTGGCCGGCAAGGTGATCATGCCGGGCCTCGTCGACACGCACTCCCACATCGGACAGGTGAGCGGGGGCGACGGCTCGGCGGCCCTGCACCCGGATGTTCGCACCCTCGACGCGATCAACGTGCGGCACCCGTCCCTCGACCGGGCCCGGGCCGGCGGCATCACCACGGTGCAGGTGCTGTCGGGGTCCGGGCACCTGATGAGCGGGCAGACGACCTTCCTCAAGCTGCGCGACGGCAATACGGCATCCGACCTGACGGCCTGCGACGACCGCCCCGTGGAGGCATGCGGCGGGATGAAGATGGCCAACGGCACCAACCCGCAGCGCGAGGCCGGGCCGTTCCCGCAGACGCGCGGCCACGCCGCCGCGATGGTGCGCGAGCAATTCGTGCAGGCGCGAGCCTACCAGCGCAAGAAGCAACAGGCCCAGTCGGAAGCCGAGAGGCCGGACCGCGATCTGCGCATGGAGGGCCTCATCGACGTGCTGGAAGGAAACCGCACCGTCCACTTCCACACGCACCGCCACGACGACGTGCTCACCGCCATCCGGCTCAGCGAGGAATTTGGCTTCGATCTGGTGCTGCACCACGTGAGCGAGGCGTGGAAGGTGGCCGAGGAGATCGCCGCGGCCGACGTGCCGGCCTCCATCATCCTGCTCGACGCGCCCGGCGGCAAGCCGGAGGCCGACGAGATTGCCTACCGCAATGGTCGCGTTCTCGAGCAGGCCGGGGTCGACGTGGCGTACCACACCGACGACCCCATCACCGACTCGCGCCTCTTCCTCCGCCAGGCGGCCCTCGGGGTGCGGGCGGGCCTCTCGCGCGAGGCGGCCCTGGAGTCCGTCACGCTGGCTGGGGCCCGCATGCTCGGGCTGGCCGACGACACCGGCGCGCTGGAGGTGGGCAAAGATGCCGACTTCATCGTCCTCTCCGGCGATCCACTCAGCGTGTACACGAAGATCGAGCAGACGTGGGTGGAAGGCGCCAAGGTGTTTGACCGCTCTGCCCCCGAGGACCGCGGCTTTGCCACGGGCGGCTACCGCGTCTACGACGACGCCATTCAGCACGTCCACGAGTAACGCCCGGCCCGTTCCTCTTGCTTCTGCCCTTCCCGTCAGATGGTTGTCCCCATGCCCTCTCTTGTCTCTCTCCGTCGCCTTCCGCTTCTCCTCGCCGTCCTCATGGGCGGCCTGCTGCCCGGCCTCGCCCAGGCGCAGCACGCCGTCCGGGCCGATACCCTCTACACCATGACCGGCGACGGCCCCATCGTGGACGGCGTTGTGCTCATTGAGGGCGCGACGATTGCCGAAGTGGGTCCCGCGTCCGCGGTCGACATTCCTGCGGGCGCCACCGTGCACGAAGCCACCGTCGCCACCCCCGGCCTCATCGACCCGCGGGGCACCGTGGGCGTCTCGGGCCTGGAGAATGTGCCGGCCAACCAGGACCAGCTCGACACCTCCGCCCCCATCCAGCCCCACCTCCGCGCCATCGACGCCTACAATCCGCGCGAGGACCTCGTGCGGTTCGTGCGGCAGCTCGGCATCACGACGGTGCACACCGGACACGCGCCCGGCGCCCTGGTGAGCGGGCAGACGGCCACCTTTTCCACGACGGGCGGTACGGTAGGCGAGGCCCTGCGCGACTCGCTCACGACGGTCGCCTTCACGCTGGGCCCCGACGCCCAGGCGCGCTTCGAGACACCCGGCACGCGGCCGAAGGGCGTGGCGATGCTGCGACAGGAACTGCTCGATGCCCGGGCGGCGATGGACGACGAGGGGCCCACGACGGATCTCGGGCAGGCGACCCTCCAGACGGTGCTGCGGGGCGAGGTGCCGGCGCTCATTACGGCGCACCGCGCCCACGACATCCAGGCGGCCCTCCGGTTGCAGGAGGAGTTCGGATTTGACCTGATTCTGGACGGGGCCGCGGAGGCCTACCTCGTGGCCGACGAGATTGCGGCGGCGGACGTGCCCGTCATTCTGCACCCCACCATGACGCGCCCCAGCGGCACGACCGCGAACGCGGCCTTCACCACGGCGGGCGTGCTGCACGAGGCGGGCGTCCCGGTCGCCATCCAGAGCGGCTGGGAGCCCTACGTGCCCAAGACGCGCGTCGTCCTCTACGAAGCGGCCATCGCGGTCGCCAACGGACTGCCCCGACGTGCGGGGCTGGAAAGCATCACGAGCGCCCCCGCCCAAATTCTGGGCCTCGACAACATCGGAACGCTCGCCCCTGGCCAGACGGCCGATGTTGCCCTCTTCGACGGCGATCCGTTCGAGTATACGACGCGCGTATGCACCGTCTTGAGCGGAGGCGCCGTGGTCAGCGACAGGTGCAAGTAGCGCCGACATCCGGCTGGGAGAAACCGGCGGAGGCGCGGTTACAGCTCCTCCGCCACGACCTGAAGCATATCCATGGCGGTGATGACCCCTCGCACCTCATTGTTTCGGGTCACAAACAGCCGGTGGATTCCGCTCCGGTGCATCACCTGTGCCACCTGCCGAATGGAGGTGTGCTCGTTGACGTCGTAGACCTGCGGAGTCATCACGTGTTCGGCCGTTGTATCGCCCCCCTGGCTCACACGCAGATCATTGAGGTCCTCCGCCGCGTACTTGCCCTCCAGTTCCGTGCGGTAGTAAGCTGCGGGACGTTCGGAGGCAGGGTTGCCCGCCGTGCTGCTGTGGCGGGCGATGTCGGTCAGCGAAATCACCCCTTCTAGCTTTCCGTCTTTCACGACCGGCGCGCCGGAAATCTCGTGGTCGATAAGAAACTCCGCGACTCGGTCAACCGGCCAGTCGGCCTCGACCGTCTTCACGTCCGTCGTCATCAAATCCTTGGCACTGTTCCACTTCATGGGGGTGAGAGCAGTTGTGAGTGGAGCGCAGAAGGGCTTACAGAGTCGCACGAACCGCCCCTATTCATGTTGCGTCCCTCGCGTGGAACCGCGGCGAATTTTCCCGGGCCTCCGCGGACCGGAACCCAAACCGGCATCATTCCGTGGGGACGTCTGTGATTGCCTGGGCTCGTAGCTCAACCGGTAGAGCACCGACCTCATAAGTCGAGGGTTGCGGGTTCGAGTCCCGCCGGGCCCACCGCCGCAGTGCGTTCTTCCGAGCAGTTCCCCGCCCCCATGTCTCGTTCCCTCCGCCGCATCAAGTGGAAACGCGCCCGCGACGAGACGTACACCGACATCACCGACGCCATCGTAGAGGGCGCCGTGTCCGCCACCCCACACCCTGATCCCGAGACGGACCGACCGAAGGGCTACTCGGTAACCCTTACCCTGCATCCTGAAAGCACGGGCCTCGCCGGAGACCTCCAATCGGCCCTTCTGGACGTGAACCCGGCCCGCCTGACGCTTCAGATGGAGGGGGCCGATGTCCCAATCATGGACCTCTCGGCAAGCGTGAGCAAAGTCCCTCACCTGGACGACCAGCCCAGCGCGGAGCTGGGCGTCCCCCCTGAGGGACACGAAAAGCTCCGCACATACTTCTGAGCCCCGCCTGCTTCTCTTTCGCCGCCCGGGCCTCCCTCGTGCAGGTCTGCCTTTCTTCTCCTGGCCTCCAGGTCGTGAGCCTCCCGAAGGCTCTCTTTTTCTGCTCTTGCCCCCCGCTTATGGACTCGCCTCAGACTCCCTCTCCCAGCAACGGCTCTGCCCGGCAGCCCTTTTCCTGCCCTGCGTGCGAGCGACAGGTGGGCCACGCCAATGTGCTCACCGGCGATTTTACCTTCGAGGACGCCACGCCCAAAACCACTCGTCCCGATGGAAGCCCTGAGTTTCAGGACACGGAGATTGAAGACGGGCCCCAGAAGGCAATCGAGCTGCGATGCGACTTCTGCGGAGAGGAATTTATGCTAGGGGTGGAAACGGGCGGGAGCGACTAGCAAACCGGACCGGCTTTTTGCTCGCTGCCTGAGGGGTCCGGTCCGCGGCTCATGGCCCCCACGGGACGGCCTTTTTCTCGCCGCAGCCTCCTCTCGTCGTAGCCCCTCTTTTCGCCGCAGCGCGCTGCGATCCGCGTTTACCGCGGGGACGAGTCGGGGCCCGGGCGCCGCGATCGGGCGGCTGGATCGGAGGGAAGCTCCGCGTTGTAGTACCACGAAAATCCGCCCACAATCACGACGAAAGCAAGAGCGAGCCCGCCCATCTCTCCCGGGGACGTGTCGGGCGCCCCAATCTCCGGCAGCGCGACGAGCGCCCCAACGAAGACGACGAACCCGAAGATGAAGACCCCGAAGTATTCGACGATGAATTTCATTGGGCAACGGTCTCGGCCTGGTCGACGAGATCGGCGAGGATCCAGAGGGAGGGCACCCACAGCCCCACGAAAATGGCGGCCTGCTGGCTTCCGCTGAACCAGAGATAGAGGGAGAGCGCAAGCGCCACCACACCGGCGGCGAAAATCCACCCTTTGCTGTTGGTCATGAAGAGAGGTGATGGTCTAGAAGGAATCGTGGAGAACGGCCCATACCAGCGAGGAACCGCAACCAGGCCCAAAGATCGGCCTTGCCGTATATTTATTTTGATTCTATGTAATCGGTGGTACTGGTATGGAATGAGGCGGATGCGAGATCCAGGCCGAACGGGGACGTTGCAGCCAGCCCACATTCTGCCACATGTATTTCACCCTGCTCTCGGCCGGCAGTCCGCCTAGTGTCGAAGTGCAAGCAGGCGCCCGAGCATCAGGTTCACACCCGTACCGATGGCGGTGTACCAGGGCCACCCGATGCCCTTCAACCTTGCCTCCGCAATGTAGGCGTCCGAAGGCGCCACCACAAACACCCAGCCCTGCTCAGGGCTGTGCCACACCCCGAAAATCACGAGTGTCATGACACCAACGGTCACGACAAACGCCCCGATTGCATCCGTTTGCCGCGCCTGCCGGTGCCAGAGGCCAAGGAGAAAGGCGCCCAGCAGGCTGCCGTACGTGAAGGAAGCGATAGACAGCCCGAGTTCTACAACGGGATTGCTGCTGTCGCGGAAGAGACTGGCAAAGCCGATAAAGACGACGCCCCACCCGAGCGTAAGCAGGCGCGAGACCAGCAGGCCGCGGTCCACGTCCAGCGATCGGCCGGTTGCCTGCTCGTAAAGGTCGTTGAGCGAAGAGGACGCCAGTGCGTTGAGCGAGGACGACAATGAGCTCATGGCCGCGGCCACGATGCCGGCCAGGATGAGGCCGGAGAGGCCGGGCGGCAGTCCCTCTACGATGTACTTCGGAAACACTTCGTCGCCGCGCTGCAGGCCGAGGGCCTCGACGGAGGCCCCGCCGTAGTGCGCCCACAGCAGCAGGCCCACACCGAGGAATAGTGCAAACTGCACCATCACCACCAGCGCGCTTCCGAGCAGCGCCTTGCGGCCATCCCGCTCGTTTCGGCAGGCGAGCAGGCGCTGCACGATCAGTTGATCGGTGCCGTGGGAGGCCATGGAGAAAATGGCCCCACCTACCACGGCCGTTCCCAGCGTGTAGGGCTGCGTAACCCACCGCCCCACCGATTGGTCGAGTCCGAGATCGATGACGGTGGTTTTGCCTGCCGCCACCGCGTCGCCCCACCAGCCCGGCGGCACGTCCCCCAGCAGGAAGCCGATGGTGGCGAGTGCTCCCCCCACGTACAGCCCCATCTGCACCACGTCCATCCACACCACGGCCCGCAGTCCTCCCACAAGCGTGTAAAGCGCCGTAACGCCCCCGATCACCGCAATCACCGCAAAGTAGCTCACGTCCAGCCCCGCCATGGTCGCAATCACCTTGATAGGAATGGCGGTGGCAAAGAGGCGCACGCCATCGGCCAGGAGACGCGTCCCCAGAAAGGTAATGGAGGCGACGGCCTGCATCCGGCCACCAAAGCGTTGTCCGAGGAAAGCGTAGGCCGTCTGGAGTTGACCGGCATAGTAACGGGGCAGCAGGAAATGCCCCGCGACCATGCGGCCGACCAAATAGCCAAGCGTAATTTGCAAAAACGTGAGCGCCCCCCCGTACGCCACGGCCGGCACGCCCACCACCGTCAGCGTGCTCGTCTCCGTGGCCACCACCGAGAAGCACACGGCCCACCACGGTAGGTCGCGCCCCCCAAGAAAATAGTCGTCCGTGGACCGCTGCCGTCCTCCGGCCCAGATGCCAAAGCCCACCACCCCAAGCAGATACGCGGCGATGACGACGTAATCGATCGGGGTGAGCATGGGAGCGGCCTCAAACCTGCGCAAGAGTTCGCCTAATGATGAACGTCCAAGCACACCAGGCCCCGGCCGCCGGGCATCGTGCGGGGATCGGACGTTTTCACGCTTGCATTTGGTGCGCGCGCCGAAGCGCCCCCGCCACCGGAGCCTGCCGCAATCGCTCCACGGATCCATTTGGAATCTGTGCACGGAGGGCCTGCCGGAGCGCTTGCGCGTAGTGCTCGCTTTGGAGCATGCCCCCAAGCATGGCGATGCGGGGCGTCGGGTCGCCCACCGTGTCGACCATCCACGCGGCCTGCCGGGCAAGGGCCGCCGTTTGCGACACGAGAATTTCCCCCGCGACTGCATCGCCGGCCGCCGCAGCCGCCCCTACGAGCGGCGCCACGTCGGCAAGGGCCGTCTCCTCCCGGTAGGCCCAGCGGAGCAACTCTGCCCGCGTGTCGATGTCGTAGCGTTCCCGGACGCGAGCCTGCAGCGCCGTACGGGGCCCCCCGTCGAGGGCTGCCGCAACGGCCCGCAGCCCCGCTTGTCCCACGGCGTGGCCGCCCCCCGCATCGCCCAGCCGATGCCCCCAGCCGCCCGCCCGCTGCGTAGTGCCCCCGCGTCCTCGCCCGAACACCACCGAGCCGGTCCCGGCGATCACGACCAGACCGCTTCTCTTTCCAAACGCCGCTTCCAGCGCAATAGCTGCGTCGTGCGTCACCGCGACGCGAACCTCCTCTGCCGCGCCTGTGAGTGCAGACTGGAGCCGCCTCTGCACCTCCTGCTGTTCGTCTACCCGCCCGGCGCCAGCCACCCCCGCGCACACCGCAACCCGCCCTGCAGGCCGCCGCTCTCGCAGCACGTCTCGGATCAGGGCCCCGAGCGTGCTCACGACCGCATCTGTGCCCGCCCGCTGCAGGTTCGCCGCCGGCCCGCGCCGCTCCATCCGGCCCGCGCCCCGCTCGGCGAGCAGGTGCGTCTCGGTTCCGCCTGCGTCGAGTCCGATGGCAAGGCACTGGGGCACGGGGCTGTGGGCGTGGGTGCGTGCGGATCGGGCGTGGGTGCGTGCGGATCGTTGAGTCCCCGCTCACTCCGCCGAGGTACCGGGCGCAGGGCCAGGAAGCAGGGGACGGGGCGGGCCCTCGATGGCGCGGTGCACAATGTCGGCGGCGCGGGGGCGCACCTGTGTGATCTGCTCGGCGCTGTCGTCCGGGTACACCCGGTTCGTGAGGAGGACGACGAAGAGGTCCTCCGCCGGGTCCACCCAGAAGGAGGTGCCCGTGTAGCCGGTGTGCCCGAAGCTCGCCGCCGAAAATT
>CAZFJR010000114.1:0-9353 GCA_964519235.1 uncultured Salinivenus sp.
GGCGCGGGCGCCCTCTCCGGCCTCCTCGTTGGCATCGGGGTCAATACCTTTTTCCTCGTCGCGCCCCACCTCCGCCCCATCCCCCTGCACGAGGGCGTCTACGGGCTGCTCGCCAACGTGGCGGTCTTCATCACGGTGAGTCTCAGCACGGCCCCGCACGACCGCACTCGACTGGCGGCGTACGTGCACCCGTCGTTTGCCTCCCCTGCCGAGGCGGCCGACCGGTAGCCTCACGCCCTACGCGTCTGCCCCCGGGGCCGCTTCGACCTCTGGAGCCTCCGCATTCCGGGCCGTTCTGGCGTCCGAGGCTCCCTTTCGCTCCGGGGCCACCTCCTCGGCGTACCGCTCGAGCGAGGTCTCCACGATCTCCTTTGCCCGATCCGGCCCAAAGAAGTCCTGCACCCGCACCGTCTTGTTTTCGAGGGCTTTGTAGTCCTGGAAGAAACGACGCAGCTCTCGCAGGCGGTGGTCGGGAAGCTCCTTAATGTGCCAGTAGTCGTTGAAGGCCGGGTCGTCCATGTGAATGCAGATGATCTTCGCGTCCTCCTCGTTGTCGTCCAGCATGCTCATCATGCCAATGGGGCGGGTGCGGAGGATGCTGAGCGGATCGACGGCCTCCTGGGCCAGCACGAGCACGTCGAGCGGATCGCCATCGTCGGCGTAGGAGCGGGGAATGAAGCCGTAGTTGGCTGGGTAAACGACCGACGAGTATAGCATACGGTCGACCCGAAGGAGGCCGCTGTCTTTGTCGAGTTCGTATTTGACCTTGCACCCCTGCGGGATTTCCACGATGGAGTTGAAGACCGAGGGACTGTCGGGGCCTACGTCAATGTCGTGCCAGGGGTGACTCATCGTTGTGTGGCGAGTGGAAGGGTGTGTAGCGGATGAATAAGGAAGCAATGCAGGACGACGTGGCGCAGGACGGCGCGGCCGCACGGAGCGGCAAAGGCTCCTGGCCCGGCGACAGAGCCGGCCTGTCAGAGGCCATGAGGAGCGCAGCATCGGGCGGTGTGTCCACGCGCGTGAGGCATTCGGCGGCTCACCGGCCCTCGGGAGAGGGCGATTCGGTTTGGGGTGCTCCTTTCAAATGCTGTGACGGATCAAAGGAGCGCTCGGTCCCCAACCACGTTGCCAGGGCGGCACTGGTCATGTGAAGAGCGTCGGGATCGAACGTTGGCCCGGCCGTGGATGTGCCCAGCGCCTCCGGGGCGTTGTCCGCCTCGTCGAGGTGCTCCGCGAGGGCCTGCACGTCACGCGCCAGGTGAGAGGCGGTCTCACTGGTGTGGCCCTCCAGCGTGAGCTGTCCGTTCCAGTGCAGGTCAGCGAGCATGCGCACGAGGGCGACTCCGCCAAGGTGCACGCTCATCTCGTCGGGTTCGCCGGCGGCACTCCCAGATCCGTCGGTCAGAGCAGCCGCCACCGGGTCCATGCCCCGGTCGCGCAACGCCTCAACCAGGGCTTCTCCAACGGAGGAGCTGCGGTTGACAATGAGGCTGGTGCGGCCGATGTAGGGCTGCTCGGCAATGAGGCCCTGCAGGTGATCGGCCAGGTCGGAGGCGGAGGCCACGTCGGTGCGGTGCCGGATGCGGTTAAGGCGATAGCTGACCTCCGTGTCGTCGCCCTCGGCGGACTTCTCGATCAGCGCGTAAGCCACTTCGTGCGGGCCCGAAGCGTCGCCCGAGCGAGCATCGATGCCAAGAAAGAATGCGTGTGCCATGACGGACGAAGTGCTAGTGGGCGAAGTGTTGCGAAGAGTGGGCCCATACGGATGGAGCGCTCCGCCCGCTCGTTCCCAGCCTCGTTCGCCGCGTGGACATTCGTCCCCGACTACGCGCCCGATTCGGAGGCCACCGTGCAGTACTGTACGCTAAAGTACGACCGCTCGTCCGTCCACACCGTCTCGACCCGGAGACCGGCGTCTCCCGCAAGGGCCGCGAAGCCGTCGAGCGTGTACTTGTGCGAGTCCTCGGTGTGGATGGTCTCTCCAGCGTCGAAGGAGATCGTCTCCCCCGCCACGGTGACCGTTTGGGCAATGTGGCTCCGGAGATGGCTCTCCACGCATCCTCGCTCTTCGTTCCACCGCACACGGTGCTCGAACGCATCTAAATCGAAGGTGGCGTTCAGTTCCCGGTTCATTCGGCGCAGCAGATTCTTGTTGAAGGCCGCCGTTACGCCCTCGGCGTCGTTGTAGGCCGCCTTCATCACCTCTGTGTCTTTCTTGAGATCCACCCCAATGAGCAGGCCGCCCTCCGGCCCCACCGTTTCGGCGACGTGTTGGAGAAAGGCGCGCGCATCGGGCCGCTGGAAGTTGCCGATGGTAGACCCGGGGTAATACCCGACCGTTCGCGCAGCGGGCACCGGCGGTTCCGGAAGATCGAAGGCGGTGGTATAATCGGCACACACCGGCTGGATGGGGAGCGAGGGGTAATCCGTCGCCAGATCGTTGGCGCTTTCAATGAGATGCTCTTTCGAAATGTCGACCGGCACGTAGGCGGCGAGGTCGTCCAGGTGGTCAAGCAGGATGCGCGTCTTGAGGCTGCTTCCGCTGCCGTACTCCACGAGTCGGGCCCGGGGGCCGAGGGCCTCGGCCATGGCGCCCACGTGCTCTTCCATGATTGCCATTTCAGTGCGGGTGGGATAGTACTCGTCGAGGCGACAGATTTGGTCGAACAGCTCCGACCCGCGGGCATCGTAGTGGAACTTGGCGGGAATGTGTTTTTGGGGCTTGCGGAGTCCTTCAAGCGCCGCCTCCCGAAACGACTCGGTGGCGGGGGCTTGGTCCAGTACGGGGCGGGCGTGGGTAGATGCAGGCATGCACCTGGGGCGTCGATGAGCGAACAAGCGACGGCGGAGCGCCTTGCGCGAGCCGCCCCGCCACATTGGAAGGATGGTGGTACAAATCGATGCTCAACTAACGGGCACTCTCCGCCGGAAGTCAAGCCGAGCCCCCCTCAGCCAGAAGCTTTGGGGAAATGTTACAGGCGTGCGCCCCAGGCGCTCAGGCCGTCTGTCCGTCGAGGTCGGCAAGGGGATCGGGGTGCTGAAAGACATACCCGCAGCGGGCCTTGATTTTCTGGTTGTTTACGACCTTGCCGGTGGTGGCGTCCGCATCGTCGAATGCAGGCGGTTCCAGGCCCATGTGCTCGGCGGCTTGCGTGTAGAGGGCGCGGCGCGTAGGGTGCTGGTCGGCACAGGCGTTGAAAACTTCCCCCTGCACGTCCTCCTGTTTCAGCACGGTCTGGAAGAGGGCGACACAGTCGTCACGGTGGATGAGGTTGACAGGAGCCTGCGGACGTCCGACGTCCGTACGGCCTGCAAGGAAGCGTCCGGGGTGGCGGTCGCCGCCGTAAAGCCCGCCGAGCCGCACGACAGTGGTGGCAAAGCGGGGATCCTCCAGGAGGCGCGCCTCCACGTCGAGCAGGGCGCGGCCCGTTGCGCGACGGGTTCCCGGCAGCGCGTCGGGCGCGCCCGGGGGCTGGTCGGCCTCCGTCACGGTTCGTTCCACGTTGGGGTACACGCCGGTGGAGCTGGCAAACAGGATCCACTCGACGCCGCCCTGTGCCGCTGCGGTGCGTACGGCGTCGATCTGACGGCCGTGACGCGCCTGCACGTCGTCCGCCCCACGCGGCGGCGGAACGTTGAGCACGAGGCAGTCGGACGCAAAAAAGTCGCCCGTGTCGTCGGGGAGGTCGGGCGTGAGGGCGAGTCGGTACGGCTCGATGCCATCGTCGCGCAGGCGGTCCAGCTTGTCGGGCGTGGTGGTGGAGCCGCGGACACGTACCCCGTCGTCCACGAGTTGTTGCCCGAGCGGGCGCCCCAGCCACCCACAGCCTAGGATGCTCACGTCGGCAGGAATCATTCTGGCGAGTGCGTGTCTGATGCAGAAGAAAAAGACACCACGCGTACTGCCATCGCGTGTCGCCGTTCGCCCGTGCCCCGGCGCCGTAGGGCTACGAGGCTGTTTTTCGTAGTCACAGGCCGTAGTCACAGGCCGTGGGGCGCGTGAGCCGCGAGAAGACCCTCCACTAGACCAATTACGATCCACAGACCAATTACGAGAAGTCGATTACCCGGCGTGCCAGGTCCTTGTCGAAGGGATCTTCCAGGTCTGGAAGGACGCCCCCGGCCTTGTCGTCGGAATCGGGCGGAGACGTCACCTCGTCCGCTGGTTCCAGGTTCGCCTCTTCTACGTCCGGGAGACTCGCCGCCCCTTGCTCCCGCGTCTCCGAGGACGCCCCCGCGGCCTCCTCCCCGAAGGACCTCGTGCCTGCGGAGCCGTCCCCAACCGGGGCTGTGCCCTGGCCTTCTGCCCGCCGGGGCACGCCGTCAGTCCGCCCCCCTGCCAGTTCTTTCAGCACGCCCCGTACCACAGGCCGGAAGCGTGCCACCACGCTGTCGGTCACCTCCGTGTCGTAGACCTGCGTTGCCAGAAAGCGCACGAGGCGGTCGTCGGGCGACTGCCGCTGCAGCGCAAAATAGCTGCGGAGCATTCGGCTGCAGGTGCGGACGTACGCGTCGGACAACACCGACTCGGTGTCGAAAACCGGGCGGGCCAGGGCGCGGAGCCGTTCGACCTGATCGGGGGCCTCTTCCATTAGATCGAAGGTGAGAAACGGCCGCCCGTCGACGCTGATGTTGGGGCCGAGGTGTGCGTAAAACCGGTAGTGCAGCCCGTTCGTAAATGCCACCACGTCCACCGGAAGCTGCTCGAAATGCCGGAACAGAAAGCTGCCCTCGAAGGCGTCGAGATCGGTACCGGCTTCCTCACACTGAACGAAGAGGAGTGGGCGGTTCTCCTTCTTGAGAGCGTAGTCGACCGCATCCATGCCCTGGCCCGACAGCCCGATTTCGTAGTTGGGCTCCACGTGCCGAACGTCGAACGGGTCGTAGCCGAGGGCCTGGAACAGGGGAAGAATGAGGGCGTGCTCCGTTCGTTTTTGGCCGTCGAGCATAGAACGCTGCTCTTCGGCACTGGCCCGGAGGGCGTCGATCTGGGCGGAGAGATCCATGGTGGATGGAGGATGGGTCGACGTGAGCAGTGGATGGGCGGGACTTGCAAAGGCGCAAAAACAGTGCCAGACAGCATACGCACGTGCTTTTCACCTCGTGGTTCGCGGAATGCACCGGAGGGCCCGCCCCTTCGCGCTTCCCCCGACCCGGCAATCGCACCAGCGACGAAACGTCCTGCCCCGTCGCTCTGAGCGTGACTCAGAGCCCTTCCCCCCTGCGAAGAGGCCACGTCGGCCGGATGAACAGGCTCCACACGAGCGAAGTGCTGGGGGCGGTAGCGACCAAAGGGAACGGGTGCTTCTGGGGTGCGAGGGCCGAAGGTCATTCCCTTGCGGTGCTGATGAAGCACATCAATACTGAATCTACATCAGTACTGAATCAAGTTCAGCACAGGGCTTGGAGGGACGAAAGGAGGTGTATTTCGCCCCAGATGCCCGAAAAGCCCCGGATTCCCGAAAACAGGTAGCCTGAGGGTCTTTCAAGCCACGCAGACGTTTGGGGCGATCGCCTTGCTCTCCCCAAGCCGTGCTTGACAGTTGTTCTTTGTCCGCCGTATACTTTTCGTGGGTTGTTCTCCCATTTTTGGGGGTTGCCACGTCGGCCGGTCTATCAGGGAATCCTTTTCCGCATTTCTCGTTTCTTTTCCGCCCACAATCTGGCCATAATTCTCCGCTAGCAGCGCGACTGGCCAACGGCTCTACGGGTTCAAGTCTCGTCGGCCCTTCGTCGGTGTACGGAGGACCTGCGGCGGTCTGCCCCCCACACGAGAGGGGCGGCCCCTCCAGTCGGCAACGTGGGTCCACAGTGCCGGGGGAGACCCAGGGATGCGCTCGATCTTCTTGGAGAACACTTTGGAGAGGCAACTCGCCTTTGGGCCGGCCCGTCCATGCGTGCCCGTGAACCGTTTTTCAGCATCTTTGCTGCCGCACCCGGCCATGCCACACGCCTCCCGTCTTCCTCCCCTCTCTACCGCCGTCCTGTTGCTGATGGGGGCGGCCTGTCTGAGCATTCAGCGCGCGCCCGCACAGTCCACACAGGACCGCCCCACACAGGACCGCCCCACACAGGACCGAATCGTTCGTGCCTCCGCCATGGACGCGCCGGACGCGCTTCAACGTGTGGAGGGGCGCCCCCATGCTGTTCCGGCGGGCCCGGAGGGCACCACCGTGCTCCGGTTCGACGACCGGTTTCGGGGCCACATCGATCTGGGCGCGAAGGACATTGCGCCCAGGCAGTACGACCTCATCAAGATGCAGGTGAAGGCAGACCGCGGGGCCCAGCTTCAGGTGGCGCTTGCGGGCCACCCGGAGCCCGACCGCATTGCGCACTGGTGGGTCCTCGACGGGCTGCGGGGACCGCTGAGCTGGCGCACAATCTGGATCGACCTGCGCATGGTGGAGACGCTGGAAGACGCGCCGCCCCCACGGACGGATACGGACACCACGGGCGGCCCCACACTCACGGTGGAGGGATTCGTAAAAGACCTGGGCCGGAAGGCCGCGGCCGGGGCCTCGTCCATCTGGATTGGAGAGATCCGGTTCGTGCGGCGGGCCGTGCACTTGGACTGGGACCAAACCCGCGTGTCGCACTCGGGTGGAAACGGAACACCGCTCACGTACACCTATCCGCTACGGTTAACGAACGAGCGCGACCGCCCCACCACCGCAACGGTGACCCTCCGCCCTGTGGACGTGGAGCACGCACGAGCCAAGGGGCCCTTTTCCGTGTCCCTCGCCCCCGGCGAAACCGCGACCGTGGAGGCGAGCGTCACCCTGCCCGCCGACGTAGCCGCCCGGAAGCCTCCGCTCTACACCGAGCGCTTTCGCGCAGTGGCGCGGGCCGAGGGCGTTCCGGACAGCGAGGTAACGATTTTGCGCTCCAGCGATCCCGTCCACCTCGTGGCCACCGTACCAATTCCTGATCGTCGGCTCCGGTGGCCCCTCTTTCCGCCCCCGGACCGCCTTCCAGGCTCGATTCTGTACTTCGATGCCGCGACGGCCCGCTCCGTGGTGGCTCGCCACGCCCCGCAGCGACTGATCGAGCACGCCCTGGAGGCGGGGCTCTACAACTACAGCGAGGGCCAAGACCCAGCCGCCTTCCGGAAAACGTTGGTGTCTGCGGCTTACCTCTACGTCCTCACCGATGCCCCCGAGTACCTGCAGGTTGCCGAGACGCTGCTCGCCGCCCTGCCACGCATCTGGGACGCCCACTACGCCGAGTGGCAGCGGCGGCCCGTGCGCCAGATCGCGGCCGGCATCGTGGCGCGATGGGACGACGGGTTTCATTACACCCTGGGCCTGGGCTGGCGCGTGGCGGGGACGCAGCGATCCCCCTACCAGTACAGCCGCGATCACAACAGCGCCCACGGAAGCATGAGCGCTCTCATGTATGCCTTCGACATGCTCGCCCCTCACCTCTCTCCGTCTACCCGGCAGTCGGTCGTCGATGGCTTCCTTGTGCCGGCCGCCCTGCAGTGCCGCAACCACTATATTGGCGACGGCAACCAGCAGGCTACCGTAAATGCCGTGACGCTTTACGCCGGACTCGCGGCGCGCAACTGGCCACTGGTGGCCTTTGCCCACAACGCGCAGCACGGGGTGCACGGGATTCTCAAGTGGACCTTTACCGACGAGGGGATGCACATCCGGGACGGATACCAAACCTACGCCCTCCGGCCTCTTTTCTGGATCGGGGAGTTGCTGCATGGGGTGGGGGTGCCGTTCTACGAGCGCCACGCCTCGCGTCTCCGAGAGGTGGTGGGGGCCGGATTTAACGACGAACGGTTCTGGCAATTCGTCCGGCGCCAGCGGCTGCCCGCAGAATGACTCGCCGGCTTCTCAGACGCCAGTCTTCCGCGCAGTACGCCTCATCACGAGCCGTCATGAAACGTGCCGAATACGAATCGGCGTAGCGGCCCCGCAGGATTGACAATCGGGCAGGTTCCTCCCACTCTGGTGTGCACTGGCTTCTGCCTTATTGGCCGCCGTAGTCGCCGGTTCGGACGCCCGATCGTCTTTGCAAACTCGTCGCCCCGGCGAAAATGCCGCGGAAGCCAGCGCCACTGATCGGGCCGATCGGGCTTTTTGCACTGCCGGCCCCAAGTGCCTGGCGTTCCGCCTTTCCGTTTCACTTCCCTGCGTTTCACTCGCCTCGACAATGCGCATTGGCCTTGTTGTGTACGGCGACCTAGACCAAGTCTCCGGCGGATACCTGTACGACCGCAAGCTCGTGGAGCACCTGGAGGCGCGGGGAGATACAGTAAGGGTCTTTCGGCAGCCGGAGCGCCCCTATCCGGGGGGACTGGTTGAAAACCTGAATTTCGCCTTCTGGCGCCGGCTGGCATCGGCCAACCTCGACGTGCTCCTGCAGGACGAACTGAACCATGCCTCACTGGCGCTTGGCAACCGGTGGCTTCGGGGCCAACTCGACGTGCCCATCGTCGCCATCGTGCATCACCTGCGTGCCCGCGAACAGCAGTCCCGCCCCGCTCGTGCCCTGTGCCGACTCCTGGAACGGCTGTACCTGCGCACCACCGACGCCCACGTCTTCAACAGCCATCCCACAAAGCAATCGGTTGAGGCCTTGGCCGGCCGACGGCCGTCTGTGGTGGCGCCCCCGAGCGGACGCCGGTTCGGCCCCCCCGTTTCGCACGCGATCGTTGACGAGCGCGCGCAAGCCGACGGCCCCCTGCGCCTTCTCTTTGTGGGGAACCTGATCCCTCGCAAGCGGCTGCACCTGCTTCTCGACGGCCTGGCGGAAGTGCCGCCCCACCAGTGGCGGCTCGACGTGGTGGGCAATCCGACCGCGGCCCCCGACTACACGGCCGCCCTCTGGCGTCGCATTCAGCGCCTCGACGCACCCTCCCGGGTGGCCCTGCGCGGCCAGTTGCCGGACGACGCCCTGCAGCGCCTGCTCCGCCGCTCGCACGTGCTCGCAGTCCCGTCTGCCCACGAGGGGTACGGCATCGTGTACGTCGAGGCCATGGGCCACGGGCTGCCAGTGCTCGCCAGCCCTCACGGAGGCGTGCGCGACCTTGTGACCGACGGCGAGACGGGACGATTCGTGGATGCCCCGGCCGAAATTGCCCAGGTGGTGCAGCGGTGGCACCACGACCGAGATCGGCTCGCGATGCTGGGGCGGGCGGCCACAGAGGCCTATTGCGCCACGCCCACCTGGAACGAGACCGGGGCCCGAATTGCTTCGTTTCTGGACCGCCTTGCTGCCCCATCCAGCGCCCCGCTCCATAGGTAGCACGCGCCACGCACGTCTCGGGGCTCCCGCACGCCCCAAACAGAAACCCCCGCCTGAATCGCCGTCTCTGGGCGTTCAGGCGGGGTTTTGGG
>CAZFJR010000115.1:0-8804 GCA_964519235.1 uncultured Salinivenus sp.
CTCTTCGACCTCAAGGGCACCGTCGAGACCCTTCTGGAGGACCTCCGCGTGCCGGGCCTTACCCTCACGCCCCGCGACGGCGACGCCGCGACGGACGGCCCCGCCCCCGTCACCCAGCATCCCATCGACGTGGCCGCGGGCGACACACCCCTCGGCACGGTGGCCCGCGTCCACGACGACGTGGCCGCCGACTTCGACCTCGACACGCCCGTCTTCGTGGCCGAATTCAACTGGGCCGCCCTCGCCGACGCCGCGAAGGCGGAGCAGCACCGCGACTACGAGCCGGTGAGCCGCTTCCCCGTCGTGGACCGCGACCTCGCCGTGCTCGTCCACACCGACCAGCCGGTGGGGCCGCTCCAGGCCACGATTCGCGACGCCGGGGCGCCCCTGCTCCGCCGCGTGGATGTGTTCGACGTGTACGAGGGCGAGGGGATCGACGAGGACGCGAAGAGCGTGGCCGTCACCCTCCGCTTCGGCGCCGACCGCACGCTGACCGACGAGGAGGTGGACGCCCAGATCAACGCGATCGTCGACGCACTTGCGCAGAGGCACAACGCCCGCCTCCGACAGTAGCCAGAAGAACGTGAGCAGGAAGAGATCCTTTTGCTCACTCTTCCCGCCCTCTTCCACGCCCTCGTGCCCCTCACCTCATGAGTCGCCGCCTGCTGTATCCCGCCCTCGTCATTGTCGTCCTCGTGGTGGTCCTACTGATTTTCGGATAGTTATGCCCCGCCGCCGAATAGCCCCGTCTTTCCCCGCAGTTCTTGTCACGGTGCTGTTGCTCGTCGGCTGCGATCAGCAGAACGCCGAGTCCTTCTCGGTTGAGGGGCAGGTGGAAACCCCGCAGGGAGAGCCGGTCCAGGGAGCGTCCGTCGGTGTGCGCCCGTGCTCCGACATTCGGGGCGAGGTGGCCTGCAGTGCCGACGCCCTGTTCCAGTAGGCCCGGTCGTCGTCGGGCCCGGCCTCGGTGGAACTGGTCTCCTGGCGAGCTCAGCGAGACGGCAGTGATGCTGTGCTGGCGTGGAGGACAGCCAGTGAAACCACCAGCGAACGGTTTGAGGTCGAACGGAAAATCGAGGACGAATCGTTTAAACAAATCGCCACCGTCGAGGCGCAAGGCACGACCCACGAGCTGACCGACTACCAGTACCGGTACGAAAATCTGCGGACCGAAGCGGAGTACACGTTTCGTCTCCTCGCCATCGATGCCGACGGGGACGTGCAGATGTCACAGCCCGTTGCGCTCCGGGTGTCCATGTTACCCCGGATTGCGCCCCTTTCCCCGAATCCGTTTCGGGACCGCGCCACGCTGCGCGTAGAAGCGGGAACCACGTCCACCGTCCGGTCCACCGTGCACACGCTCGGCGGGACGCAGCTGGAAACGGTCATAAACGTCACGGTGGCCCAGGGCAGCCGTCAAGTACAACGGTAGCGCAGGGCATCCACCAAGTACAGTGGTCCTCGCAGAACCAGCCCGATGGTCTGTACGAACTCCGTATCCGCATTCGCACCGGAGGAAAACGCGGAACGCGGGACACAAACCTACGCCGTCGTCTAAAATCCGACAACGACGGCCACGCTCGGCACCACCGGCAAAGACGGGCAGGTGTCGGGGGCGGCCTGGAGACGCTTTCCCAGCCTCTTCGACGTGCCGGCCATCCACCGGCGTCCGCCTGGGCACGCTGTGGGTCGCCCCGACCGTGCAGTTCGTCGTGACAACCCCGGACGGGGCGCAGACGTATCGACGCACCATCACGGACGGAAAAAACGCATTCGCGCTGGCCGTCTCGCCTTGAGTTGCCGAGGGCTGTTCCCTATCGTACCCCGTGGATGAACGCCTCAAGTATCACTTGAGCAGACCCGGAGAAGCGACGTTGACGCAAAAGGGTGTCCTCGTACGAACTCCGCATGCTCCGTTCGGGTATAAAGACCCGGACAACCTGCACCAAGTCCGACTCGGTCCCCTCGATCCGGCACGCCCAACTCGGCGAACGTGACTCGAAGATGGGCGTGTGGACGGGTCCCTGAGGGCCCTCCCGTACGAGACGTGCCTGGACACGCCCGCACCTCCGTGCGTCTACGCCTGAACCCCGAACGCAGAGTCGGTTCCATCCGCCGACCCTACGTCCACACCTAGCGCGGCATTGATATGGACGACCCGACACGAGCGTCGTTGCCCGACTCCGACCCCGCGCCCCCTGTGCCGGACTCGATTCGGTCGGACGACCCAGACAATGAGGACGACCTTCCGCATCTTCCCCCTGAGTACCGGGCGGTGGTCCGCCGGCTCCGGGCGCAGGTCGACCGGGCTACGAGCGCCCTGCATCGCCTTCAGGCGGAAAACCAGCGCCTGCGTCGCCGCGTGCAGGAGCTAGAAGAGCACCCGGCCCTCCAACCGGACGCCACCACGTTTGTGCTCGACGATGAGCCGAACGTTCTCCGAGAGCGCATCTCTTCGTTTATCGACGCCATCGACACTGTTCTCGAAGAACCGCCGCTGTCCGACAGTTCCTCCTCCACGCCCCATTCTTCTCCCTGAACTGTTCTACGTCCCGCCCCATGTCTGAGTCGGAGCCGACCAAATCGATTCGTGTGCAGATTCTGGGCCGGGAGTACGCCCTGCGGGTGCAGGAGGGAGACGAGGCCCACACTCGCCGCATTGCGTCGTCCCTCGATGCCCGCATGCAACAGTTTAACGAGGCCCACCCTGAGCAAGCGGAGCTAACCACCGCCGTGATGACTGCACTTACGCTTGCCGAGGAGCTGTTTTTGCAGCGCGAACAGTACGACGACGGCACGGCCGCTCTCACCCGTGAACTCGACGAGCTGGCTCAGCGGCTGGGTGCGGCGGCGCCGCCCGCGGAGGCGGAGGAAAGGACAGAGGCATAGACCGCAAGGGTGCGCACCGGCTCTGGTCGTGTCGTCCGGGCTGTCGAGAAACGTCGCCGGGTCGTGGCGAATATCAGTGCCCGCCGCTCGGAATCGCTTGCTGCTGAGTGCACCGCTGCCGCATGGTCAAACTCAATGACATTACGATCCGGTTCGGAGACGAGCCGCTCTTCGACAACCTGTCCTGGACCCTTACTCCCGAGCCGCACCGCATCGGGCTCGTGGGGCCCAATGGCGCCGGCAAGACGACGCTCCTCAAGGTGATTGCCGGGGACCAGCGGGTCGATTCGGGCACGGTGACGCGGGAAGGCGTCTCCATCGGGTACCTGGAGCAGGACGTGCAGGAGCTTCCGGAGGACCGCACGGTGCGGGACGAGGCCCTCCGTGCCTTCGACGATGTGCTGGCGCTGGAGGAGAAGGAGGAGCGCATCAGCGAAGAGCTGGCGGAGACCGACCATGAGAGCGACCGCCACGAAACGCTTCTGAATCGGCTGCATCGCGTGCAGGAGCAGCTCGACGCCCACGAGGCCCACCGCGTGCGTCCCCGCACCGAGGCCACCCTTACCGGCCTCGGCTTCGCGCCCGACGAGCTCGACCGCCCGCTGCACACCTTCTCGGGGGGCTGGCGCATGCGGGCGGCCCTGGCGCGGCTCCTGCTGGCGCAGCCCGACATCCTGCTGCTCGACGAGCCGACCAACCACCTCGACATCGCTAGCATCGACTGGCTCGAAGATACGCTGGAGACCTACCCCGGGGCCGTCGTCCTCGTGAGCCACGACCGCTCGGTGCTCGACCGCATGGTCACTGCCACCGCCGAGCTCGTGCGCGGTCGCCTCTTGCACTACGACGGCAACTACTCCCACTACCTGGAGGCCCGCGAGGACCGATACGACCGCTGGCAGCGCAAGTACGAGAACCAGCAGAAGCGGATCGAGGAGATCAAAGAGTTCATCTCCAAGTTCCGCTATAACGCTGCCCGGGCCAGCCAGGTGCAGAGCCGGATCAAGAAGCTGGAGAAGATGGACCGGATCCCCCCGCCGCCCGACTCGGCGCCTACCATGTCGTTCGAGTTCCCCGAGCCGCCCCGCTCCGGGGCCGTGGTGCTGGAGCTCTCCACGTTCCACAAAACGTACGACACCGAGCAGGGCACGAAACGGGTCTTTGCCAACGCCGGCCCCCTTACCATTGAGCGGGGGGACAAGATTGCGCTCGTGGGGCCCAACGGCGCCGGCAAATCCACCCTCGCCCGCATCATTCGGGGCACCGAATCCTTCGACGGCACCCGTACGGAGGGGCACAAGGTCACGACGGCGTTTCACGCTCAGCACCAGGCCGAGGCGCTCGACCCCGACCAGACGGTGTTCGGCACGCTTCGCACCGCCGCCCCCGACCGCCCCAAGACCGAACTGCGCAGCCTGCTCGGGCGCTTCCTGTTTACCAACGAGGAGGCGTTCAAAGACGTCCGGGTCCTCTCCGGCGGCGAAAAAAGCCGCCTCGCCCTGGCCCGCACGCTGCTTTCCCCCGCCAATCTGCTCATTCTCGACGAGCCGACCAACCACCTCGACATCCAGTCGCGCGAGGTGCTGATCGAGGCCCTACAGACGTACGAGGGCACCTTCGTGCTCGTGAGCCACGATCGTCACGTGATCGACGCGGTGGCGGAGAAGACCTGGCGCGTGGGCGGAGGCACGGTGCGCACCTTCCTGGGCAACTACTCCGACTTCCGCTGGCAGGTGGAGGAGGGGTCGGCCCGCCCGCTGCAGGACAGGCCGGCCGCCGCGGAGGACCGCACGCCCACCGGGTCGTCCGAGAACGGGCACGCCGCGCCTGACGCTGCCGATCCACCGCCGGACGCCCCATCGCCCGATCCGCTTCAAGAGGGGCCCTTCTCCCACCTCAACTCGTACCAGCTCAAACGAAAACTGGAGGACACGGAGGCGCGCATCCTGGAGATCGAAGAGAAGCAGGAAGACCTTGAGGCGGCCATGGCCGATCCCGAAGCGTACGCGGGCGACGGCGCGGCGGCCCGTGAGCTGTCCGACGAGTACAACGCCCTGAAACAAGAACTCTCCGACCTTTACGACGAGTGGGAGGTGCTCACCGAGTACGTCATGGCGCTGGAAGACTGAGTTGAGCACGTCAGTGATAAATGGTCTCCCGTGGCAACAGGGATGGGGACCGCCCCGGGTGCCCGCTCGTTGGCAGGACGTACCGCCGCGCCAATCCGCCGTCTGCATGCTTCGATGCCTCTCTGCGCTTCTTGTCGTCGCCCTCGCGACTGGCCTCCTTGTCCCGCGGGCCGGTGCTCAGATCGAAGCGCTCCCCCGCCCCGATACCCTGGAGGCCGCATCGTTTGGGGTGTCCGTGGCCCTCGACGACTCGATTGCCGTCGTGGGTGCCAGTGGGGCATCGGTGTGCGGCGAGGATGCTGGGGCCGTCTTCGTCTACGAACGGCAGCCCGGCCCGCTGGTCACGTCGTGGGCCCTCACGGCGCGCCTCGTCCCCCAGCCCTGCCGGGCCAAGGCCTTCTTTGGGGCGGACGTGTCGCTCAGCGGCCCGCGGCTTCTGGTCAGCGCCTCCAGCGAGCACTTTGCGGGCGAGGGCCAGAACGCAGCCTACGTCTTTGAGCGCACGGCAGACGGCGCCTGGCAGCAGACCGCCCGCCTCACCGGACGCGACAACCGGCAGGAGGGCCCTTTCGCGGCGGGCGTCGCGCTCGATGGAGACCGTGCCGCCGTAAGCACGGCTGGTAATCCGGACGGGGCCTACAGCGGAGCCGTCTACGGCTTTAGGCACCGGCCTTCCCGCGATGCGTGGGGCCAAACCGCCCGGCTCACGGCCCCTCACAGCCTCCAGACCGGAAGCCTCGGGGGCGACGTGGCACTCGATGGGCCGCACCTGGCTGTGGGGGCGTCCACCTTCTTCGAGCGCGATCCCGGCTCCGTCCATGTCTTTCGGCACGACGCGGAAGGGTGGCGGAAGGACGCGCACCTGCGTGGCATCGACGCCTTCTTCATCGACCTGGACCTGGACGGCCGCACGCTGGTGGTGGGCCAGGACCGGGCCGGCGACGATGCCTCGGGCACCGCGACGGTGTACACGCGCGGCGACACGACGTGGGCACGCTCCACGACGCTCCGCCCGTCCATTCCGTACGAGTCCGGCGCCTTCGGCTCGGCGGTGTCCGTGAGCGGCCAGCGGGCCCTGGTGACGGGGTACGACGAGCAGCTCGGCAACGAGATCAACATCGACCGGGTGGTTTACGTCTTTCGCCGCCGGAACGGCACGTGGCAGGAGCAAACCATTCTGGACCTGGGCACGGTCTACTTCGGGGCCTCCCTCGCCCTCGACGGCCGCATCGCGCTTATCGGCTCGGTTCCCGAAACGGAAACCGGTACCGCCTACATAACCCGCGTGCCGTGACGTTGGCGGGGCGCTCCTTGATACGGCGCTCCTTGATGCGGCGCAGTTCCTCCGTGTAGGACCGCACCGCCCGCAGGGCGACTGCGACGAAGAGGAGCTTGCCGCGCGGCCCGACGCACATACGGTTCTCACTGGAGCATCCTGAAGCGAAATCGTTCTGAGCATCACTCGTCCTGAGGCGTGGACTCCCCCGCCAGTGTCTCCAGCGCATCCCGAAGTGCCCACTTCAGCAGCACCCCGCTGTGGCTGTAGCGGATGCGGCCCTGCTTGTCGATCACGTACGTGCGCGGCACCACATCGCCCGGAAAGTGGCGTGCCGCCAGCCGAGGACTGATGACCTGCGGAAAGTTGATGCCTTTCTCCTCCGCAAAAGGCCGGACCGCCGACGCGCCCTCCCGGTCCACGGAGATTCCGACGAACTGCACCCCCTCGTCGCCCAGCTCCCGCTGCAGGTCCACGAACCCGGGCATTTCCACGCGGCACGGCGGGCACCAGGTGGCCCACACGTTCACCACCACAACCTCCCCCCGGTGGTCCTGCATCCGAAAACGGTCGCCCGCCATCGTCCGGGCCGTAAAGTTCGGAGCCTGTCCTTCGACGGTCGAGAGGTCGATGCTCGGCATGTACTGCTGATACGCGTAGAGGCCCACCACCAGCAGCACGGGCCAGTGCCAGTAGCGCTTCACGTAGGTCCACGCCGGTTGCCAAACGGGAGAGGAAGAGGCGTCTGAATCGGGCATGGGGAAGGGCTCTTGGGGAGAAGGAGCAAGGAGCGGACCGCGGCGGTCATCCGTCCGCCGTGGTCGTCTTCAGCAGCTTCTCCAGCCCCGGCCGCAGCATCGACTCGGTGGCCATCCCCGGAATGTGCCCCTGGATGATGCCCTCAGGGCCGATGATGAACGTCATCGGAAGCCCGCGCACGCCTCCATATTTTCGGGCAATGGAGCCGTCTCCCAGCCCCACAGGATAGTTCATGTCCATTTTTTGGGTAAATGCGCGCACCTCCTCCGGCCCCGCGCTTCGCTCCAGCGCCACCCCGACGAACTGGAGGCCTTCATCGCCCAGCTCGCGTTGGAGCTTGACGAACATCGGAATCTCTTCGCGACACGGCGGGCACCAGGTGCCCCAAAAGTTGAGCACCACCACCTTCCCGCGGTGCTCGTTGAGGCGAAAGGTGTCGCCGCTCAGCGTTTTGAGGGAAAAGTTTGGGGCCTCGTCCGAGGCACGTTCCGACGTGGCCCACTGCGGCGCGGGGTCTGATTGCAAGGCGGTGCTCACGCCGGCGAGGGCGAGCATGAGAAGCGCGCCGGCGAGAAGGGACCAGAACCAGTGTGGAAGTTCCATAAGACAGTCGTCTCCATTGTGCGTAGAAAAGAAAGGGCAGGGCCAGAAGGCCCGGCGGACGACCCCCAGGAGAACTGGGGGCGGACGGAGACGACTAAATTTGCAGGACAACCGGACGCAGGGTCCGAAGCACGGGAGAAAGAGGTGGAGGAGACGGGCCTCCCGCTATGGTCTCGGCGTGCGGGAAGGAAGTCTCTCGGCGGCGCGCGTCGTCGGCATCGAGGCCGAAGTCAAGAGGGGGAGGCTCGGAGGAGAGGGCCCGCACGATCGTTGCGGGAGAGGCCTCCGGACAGACCCATTGCGCGCTGGGCGTTGCAGGCGCCAGGACGACCTCCGAAGTCGCCGCCTGGGGCGCCGCAGCCCGGCTGCAGGGCGACGCGGCCACGGATTGGACCAGCGGCCCTACGGCCAGAAGGAGGCCGAGCACGACGGCCCAACCGCCGCTGATGCCGGGAGTCCGAAGACAATTCATGAGGCACGTGTACCAATGCAAATGCACGTCTACCAACTTTCTCGCTCCAAAACGGGTTCCACTCTGTCTCAGGGGCCGCCACCTGTCCGCCTGTGGGTTTGCCTGTTGAACCCCTTCCCCCAACTCCGGTAGAAGCGGGCGTTGTGTGTTTCCACGCCTCCCACCCCGAATGCCCGCCCGCCCCGCCGTTACGACCCTCCGATCGCCGAATCGCACACCCCTTCTGTTCACCGTCAACATGGGGCTGGAGGACGTGGCGATCGAGGAGTTCCGGGAGCGCGCGCAGGCGGCCGGCCTTGCGGTCCCCCAGACCGACGACGCCCCGTTCGGCCTGCAGAGCTACGCGCTCGTGGAGGTCGACGCCACGCCCCCCGCCGCTCTCAAGATGGCCCGGCAGATGCGCGCGGTGCATCACGTCCTGGCGCCCCTCTACACGTTCTTGCTGCCCGACGACAGCGAGGCGGCCCTGCGGGCGATCCACGACACCGTAAAGGCCCACGGCGTGCCGGCAATGGAGACGGCGGACACCTTTCGCGCCTCGTCGGTGCGGCAGGGGACCCACGACTTCACGAGCGTCGACGTGCAGAAGTGGGCCGGCGGGGCGCTCGATGCGCGCTACGACGCCTCGGTGGACCTGGAAGATTACGACGTGGAGGTGCGGGCGGACGTGCACGAC
>CAZFJR010000115.1:8814-9264 GCA_964519235.1 uncultured Salinivenus sp.
TGCACGACGACCGCTGCCTCGTGAGCGTGCAGCACACCCGCGAGGCCCTGAGCCGCCGGCACCTGGAGGGCTACCAGCCGCGGGCTGCCCTCAAGGCCAACGTGGCCTACGCGCTCCTCCGCCTCGCTCATCTCGAGGCCCCGCCCACTGTGCTCCTGGATCCGTTCTGCGGCTCCGGCACCCTCTTGCTGGAAGCCGCCGACCGTTGGCCCAGTGTGCGCGGCTACGGCAACGACTGGAACGAAGAGGCCGTGGCGGGGGCCCGCAACAACATTGAACGCGCCGATCGCAGCGACCGGCTTTCCGTTCGCGAAGGCGACGCGTGGCACCTCGCCGACACGTTTGACGACGTGACGGCGGACCTCGTCGTGACCAACCCGCCCTTCGGCGTGCGCATGGCCAGTAGCATGGACTTCTTCCCCTTCTACCGGCGTGTGCTCGGGCAAATGG
>CAZFJR010000116.1:0-4964 GCA_964519235.1 uncultured Salinivenus sp.
GGCAGCATGCGGATGAGGCGGCTCTTGGCCTGCCCGCGCAGCCCCAGCAGGATAATGTCATGCTTGGCCAGGATGGCGTTTTGCAGCTGGGGGATGACGGTCTGATCGTACCCAATAATGCCGGGAAAAATGTCCTCGCCAGCGCGGAGCTTCGCCATCAGGTTGGCCCGCATCTCGTCCTTGACGGAGCGGACCTGATAGCCGGCGTCCTTCAGTTCGCCGAGCGTCGAGAGATCGGTGAGGGCCATGATGGAGGGGGACATCTGGGGATGAACAGCGACCGGAGCAAAAAGCGCCAATGGCACCGCATCACCCCCGCCGCTGTTCCTCTAGAGACGAGGGCGAGGCCTTCCCAATCCACCCCGATCCTGTAACGAGTGGGCGGCGGCCTACCGCCCGGGTGAGAGGGCCCGATCGAGCCGGTCGGCGAGGGCGGGATAGTCGACCTTCGCGTTGTGGCGCCGGTCCATTGGGATTTCCGACAGCACGACCACCGCATCCAGCCCGACGTCCGCGAGTTGTGCCCGCAGGCCCTCGCGATCGACGCCCTGCGTGGGCGAGATCGGCGCCACCGCGAGCACGCGCCGCCCTTCCCACTGTGCCAGGGCGGCGTGCCGCACGTCGTCGTGGAGGCGGGCGGCGCACTCCACAGCGAACGGGTAGAGCGTGCCGTGGTCGTCGCGCACCGTCGCGTCGCAGCGGCCGAGGAGCCAGAGGCGCCCCTGCTCGTCGAGCCGTCCCGCGTCGCCGGTCCGGTGCCAGCGGGTGCCGTCCACCTCAAACTTGTGCTCGGCGTCGCCCTGCCCGTCGAGGTAGCCGGGCACTACGTGCGGCCCCGCCACCACGATCTCGCCGGGCGTGCTTGGAGGGCACGCCTCGGCCTCCAACTCGTCTCGGGAGAAGGGTCCGATCGGCGTGCCGGTGCGGTCCGGCAGGATGCGAAGCTCCACCGCGTCGACGGGCTGCCCCGCCAGCAACCCGCCGCCCTCGATCATCTGCTGGTGATCCGCGGGCTGAATGTCGTCCTCCGTCACGTGGGCAATCGGCTCGGCCTCGGTCGACCCGTACACGGCGACGATCTCGGCCGACGGCGCCGCGGATCGCATTCGGTCGAGCAGGTCGGGAAAGACCGGCGCGCCGCCCGTGTAGAGGCGGTCGAAGCGGTCGAGCACGCGCCCGTCCACGGCCATGAGGCGCTCGAAGACAGCCGGCGACGCGGTGGTGCGGGTAGGCCGCTCCGCCTCAATCTGCTTGATCACAGGCCCGGGATCGATCTGGGCCGGGGCCTTTAGGTCGGCGTCGGCGAGGACGGTGGTCACGCCCGCCGCCAGGTTCGCCAGGACGAAGACCGGAAGCGTGGCGAGGTCGATCTGGCCGGGCCGCAGGTCGAGGTTGTCGCAGAGGGCCTCGTACTGCGCCCGGAGCAACCCGTGGGTGCGCACCGCCCCTTTCGGCGTGCCGGTGCTGCCGCTGGTAAAGGTGAGGAGCGCCGGCGTATCGGCATCACACTCGGCCACCGCGGCCTGTCCGCTCTCTGCCTCCCGATTGGGCCACCGGGTTGTGAAGGGGAGCGGCCACCCGCCGGTGACGAACGCGTGGGGGATCTGCCGGACGGGGCGGGACAAGAGCCGCAGCAGATGGGCGCGCGGCGGTCCCACGACGGCACTCGGGGCGGCGCGCTCGCAGCAGTCGGCAATGTGATCGCGGTCGGCCGACGGGTCGGGCACCATCGCCACGGCGCCGATCCGGAAGAGTGCCGTCACGATTACGTAGAGCTCGATCGACATCGGCTGGAGAACGAGCACCACGTCGCCCGTGCCGATGCCCGCGTCCCCCAGCCGGGCCGCGCCCTGGGCCGCCCGCCGTTCCAGGTCCGCGAACGTGCAGGAGCGGCGCCCCCCGGCCTTCTCAATGAGGGCGGGCACGTCGGGGCGCTCACGGGCCTGATTTTGAAGAAGCTCGACCAAGTTCATGGCGTTCCGCGTTGCGGGTTTTGCGTTGAGCGTTTGGCGGGTAGTTTTTTCGAAGTCAATTGTAAGAGACTGCGATCCCTCTTTCAGATCTCAAAGGAACGCTGTCCAGATACGACCTAGCCCCCGGCCTTGAAGAAAACGCCGCCCGGACGGCTGCGGAGGCCGAAGCGTCTGGAAATTCTTCACTGTTTGACCGAGCGAAGCGAGGGAGTTTGAAGAATTCCAGCGTAGGCGGAGCAGATGTCAGGCGTTTTCTTCACAGCCGTGATCTTTTTGGTTCGTTTTTCGATCTAGCGAAAAATGAACACCAAATTCCAGTAGGAAGTGGCACCCTCTTGAAACAGGCCTCTGCTTCCGATAGAAAACCACGACGCATTACGACGAATCTCACACGAGGACTACGAGAGATCCCGCCGAAACAGGGTGTAGCGACGCAGAATCTCCCCGTGGCCGAGCCGACGCGAGACGTTGTCCTCATGCATGAGCGCATGGAGCACCTGCCGATATCCCCGCTGCCCCGCCACCGCGTGCACGTGCTCCGTCAGCCACCGGCCGAGGCCCTGCCCCCTCAGGTCGGGGTGCACCGCCAGCGTCTTGAGCACCGCCGTGTCGACCGGTTCGCCGCGCTCGGCCTGCGCCCTGAGCGGTAGCGAGGACGTAGTTTCAGACTGCGCCCCGAGCGATAGCGAGGAAGTGGTTTTAGACCGCAGCACGTCCGGCACCATAAACGCCACCCCGACGAGGCGCGTCCCGTCGCCCTGCTGTTGCTCGAGCAGGCGGACGCACTCGGGTTCGACGACGGAGCGGTACGGGCGATGCAGCGCAACGAAGTCGGCTTCGGGGAGGGGCGTGTAGAGAAAATTGTCGGCAAAGCTGGCCGTCACCAGGCCGTGCAGGCGACGCAGTTCCTCCCCGAAGCGGTCCAGGTCGAGCGTCCGTACGCGCACGCCGTCAAGCGGCGGGGAGTCAGGCACCGACGGATTCTGAAGCGTGTCGGCGTCGGCCCCGATCGATGAGACGTAGCGGGCGAGGGGCTCAAACCCCGCATCCCGAAAGTGCCCCGGATACGTGGGCGGATGCCAGGGCTCCAGCACGAACGGCGGGCGGTCGCCCCGTTCCGTCACGAACCGATAAGGGTGCCACGTGGCCCCATCCATCGGCCCGATCGCACACGTGCAGCCGGCCTCCGCCAGCCGGCGGCAGGCACGCTCCAGCACCGCCCGGCCCGCGTTCGCCTCGGCCGCCGCGTAGTGGCCCACGAGCCCGACGGTGTGGTCCTGGTAGGCCGGGGTCTCGCGCCACCACACGCTGCACCGCGCCACGCATCCTGTCCCGTCGTTTGGAACCGCCAGGTGCACATCGGGCGCCTGATGGGCAACGGCATCCGGGGTCAGCGTCGATGCGCTCGGCGGCCCGTCGAGTTCGGCAATCGTCGATGGGTCGGTAAGAGCGGAAAGGGTCGGCATGGTGGAGGATGCGTTTGCGAAATAGGTTCGATCCGCGAGTGGCGTATTATTTCGTATTGCGTATTTCGTATCGCTAGTAGGCCTGCACGCGTACTTTGGTAGATCCTTGAAGCACTCTCTCATGGAGCCCTTCTATCCCTTCGTCGCTCCAAACTTGATTTGGAGCCTATAATCCATACGGCCGGATAGGCTCCAGATCGGGGTCTGGAGCGACGTTTTTGTCAGAGCACCTGTGCAAGCCCACTAGCCTTCTTGAGATTGAAAAATACGCACTACGCAATACGCACTACGCAACCCGTTACGACGCCTCAATAATGAGCAACACGATCAGCCCGAGCGACGACGTACCCACCACCAGCGCTGCTCGCGTGAGGTGCAGGAGGAACGGATTCGGCTGATCCCGAAAGGTCGGAGCGTACGCGTACAGAATCGTGGCGGCGAGCCCGACCGCCACCGTCAGCCCCACCCCGAGCGGCGCCATCAGGGGCAGGTTGACGCCGTCCACCAACCACAGGAGCGGCACGAAGGGGAGGGCACTGCGGAGGGTGCTCACAAGCAAAAATGGAATCTCGCCCCGCGGCACCCCGGGCGCGGCAGCCCCCTGAAATGCCTCGGTGTGCTCGATCCCGATAACGGCGACGTAGGCGGCGTAGGCGATGGTGTACGGGTACAGGAGCGAGGGGACCTCGGCGGCCACCCCCAGAAAGAGCCACCCGACCCCCACGGAGGCCACGCCCAGCACGTTGTGCACGCGATGCCCGTGCGGCCGCTTGCGCTGTGCGGCGGGCCAGAGAAGCGTGTAGCCAAAGTAGAGCAGGGCCGGTGCCGCCAGCCACGACAGGCCGCCGATCGACCACGTCACGTACCCGACCAGGGCCGCCATGAACGAGGCGCTTCCGTTGAGGGTGGATCGGCGGTACCACAAGAACGGGATGCTGAACAAGACCGCAATGACGACGAGCCGGAGGAGCAAGGCGTCGGCGTCCATGGCCAGGTGCGATGTGAGCAGCGCATAGCCGCCAAGCGGGACGAACAGGTTGTCGAGCCCCCGCCACGCGATCGCTTCGAGCGAGGTCACCAGTAGGCCCACGATCGTCGCGATCAGGAGCGTCTCCAGCCGCCCGGTGTCGGTGCCCAAGAGAAGCGGAATGTGCACGCAGAAGAACGCCACCAGGAAGAAGCCGACTGACCCTTCCCCGCTCTTGATGCCGTCGTCGGTCGTGTAGAGCACCTTGCCGTGCCGCAGCCCGATGGCCGCGGCCGCCGGATCGGCCACGCCCAGCAGCAGGATCGGTACGCAGAACAGAAACGGGTCCCCGCCCGAAAGGACGAACAGGAGGCCGATGGCGATCGGAAAACAGAGCTCGCCGTACGACGCCCGGTTGACCCCGTAGAGCGCCTGCCCCATCGCTTCGTGGAGCCGCGCGGAGACGCGGAGCCCAATCATCAGCGCCAGGGCGAGCGCCGAAAGGACGACGACCGGCCACGCCGTGTCGAAGACCCAGGGAAAGGTGAGCGCGACCCC
>CAZFJR010000116.1:5064-9259 GCA_964519235.1 uncultured Salinivenus sp.
GGACGACGACCGGCCACGCCGTGTCGAAGACCCAGGGAAAGGTGAGCGCGACCCCACCCATGACGATGTGCGCGATTTTCCGCGTCCACTCCGGATCGAGCCCCGCCCACGCCCGGTAGCGGCGCAGCCCCGCCAACAGGCCGGCCAGCGCGGCGAGAATGGAGGGGATGCCGATCCAGGGGGAGAGCATTGGCGCTTGGTCGCTATTTTCGAGATATGCGAGTCTCCTGGTCGAGGCTGTCTCCTCTTCCGATCATCGCGTGATGGCGTTTGGGCGTGGCGGCGTTCATTGTGCCGATTAAGAGTTGCCGGCACCTCGCTCAACGCTCCGGAATGTCGTTCCGAAAAAAACCCCAACCGAAGGCTCGTCATCCTGAGCTTGACTCAGGATCTCACCGAATACAGCGGTGCTGCTCCCGAGGAGATCCCGCATCGGGGTGCGGGATGACAGGCTTGCGAGGTTTTCGGGACGACGGGGCTGCGTTCGTCTCAACTCTTAATTCGCATTCATTATTGATGTCCATACCTAGACGCCCACACGCCATCACGCAGCTACGTCTTCAAGGACGAAGTCGCCGTAGAAGAAGGCCCGGTCCTGCTTGTGGAGGGCGTCAGCCCGCTCCGTCCGCGGCACCAGTTGGTCGCGCATCGAGGCCGGGCGCGACCGCGGGACGAACAGGGTCCAGTACGCCAGTCGTCCGCCCGGTCGCCCCACCCGGGCCAGCTGATCGAGCAGCGCGTGGTAGCGGCGCTCCGGCACGTACTCGAACACGTCGCTCAGGTTAAAGCGGTCGATCGTGTTTGCGTCTCGCGCCTCAAGGTAGTCTGCCAGTGAGGCCTGCGCCCAGGTGAGACGGTCGAGGCGGCTTCGGATGGTCTCGAAGTGTTCACGGCGGAGGGCCAGGGGGCGCGCCGTGCGATGGCGTCCCGTCAGGATCCACTGCAGGTAGGGGTTGTCGGCGGGATCGAGCTCGGTCAGGGCGTAGCGGGCGCGGTTGAGCAGCCGATCGGCCACTCGCCCCTCCACCTGCTCGAAGAAAGCGGGCTCGCGGCCCAGGCGGCTCATCACGAACCGCGAGAAAAAGACGCGGAAGACCAGTCGCCACCGCCAGTGGTCCCAGTGCTCGTCGTAGAAGGCCCGCCGCTGCTCCAGCGATCCGCCCTCCAGCAGCCGCTCGACGTTCTGCTTGGACTGAACCCACGGCAGCACCCACCGCCGGAAGATCCGGAAGTACCGCTCGAACTTCCCGACGGCCCCGATGCCCCGCTCGATGAGTTCAGGGTGGGCGTCCCAGAAGCGGCGCGGCGTCCCGTCCAGCGCGGACCGGCAGCGGTCGTAGAGCGCCGCGCGGCGGTTGCTCGGACGGGAGCCAATCAGTTCCAGAAGCTCGCTGTGCTCCAGGCTGCGGTACGCCGCCACACGCAGCGCCAGGCACGCCAGCTGCGCGGCACTCAGGTCGATCGCCACCACGCGCTCGGGATCCTGCGTCAGCAGCGCCAGCGCGTTGTCTCCCGCCGACGCAATGGAGAGGCACGTGTCGCCCGGCTGCACGTCGAGCCCCTCCACCAGCACATCGGCGTCCTCCCAGCACTGCGCGTACCGGAGGCCGTCGGGCGCCGGCAGAGCCTCCTCCTGATTCGTTCCGGACCGATCCATCGCTTCCGTTGTGCTCATCTCACCGTCGTTGACTCCTCTAAAAATGTCGCTTCTCGGTGGCCAATCACGCATCACTCCTCACGCCTCACTCAGGGCGATGAGCGCCGGAAAGATCAGCAAATCCACCACCAGCGCCAGCCCAATGCCCAGCGCCGTCAGTCCGCCGAACCAGACGACGGACTTGACCTGCGCGAGGGTGAGCACCAGCACGCCGAGGCCGATGACGCAGGTGGTCGTGACGAGCATCGGACCGCCCTCCTCTCCCGCCCGCCGGATGGCGGATCCGGGATCGAGGCCCCGCTCCCGCTCCACCCCGTAGCGATGCAGCAGGTGCACCGAGTCGTCCACCACCAGGCCAAAGAGGACCGCCGCAATGGTGACCGTCGCCACGTCGAGCGGAATGCCAATCCAGCCCATCACCCCCAGCGTCAGGAGCACGGGCAGCACATTCGGCACCAGGGCCCACAGGGCCGCCCGCACGGACCGGAAGAGCAGCCCGATGACCCCGAGAATGACCGCAAGCGCCAGCCCGAACGTCCAGAGCTGCGACTCCACCACCAGCGTCATGATGCGCACGTAGAGCGGCAGGTAGCCCGTGGCCTGCACGGACACGCCGTCCGGCAGGCGCGCCGCCTCGGTCACCTTCTGGAGAGCGCGGCCAATGCCGTCGGCCGACTGCATCGGCACGCCGAACGTCACGCGCAGCTGGTCCGGATGCGCCGCCAGGTCCGCGACGTACGGAATGTCGCCCTTGCCGAGTTGGGTGAGCGTTTTGATCCGAGAGGCGCTGTTCGGGACCGCTCTGCCTCCACCCGCCATCGCCGTGTGGAGCCGCCGGAGGCCGTCGACCGCCGAGTAGCTCCACCCCACCGCGTTCGTCTGCACGGCGTCCCGCTGCCACTCCTGCACCGCCTCGAACACACGCGGCGAGCGCACGTCCGCCGGACCGCCGCTCGTCGAGTCGGCGCGCACGACGAATTCGAGCGGCGCGTACGGCCCCAGTTCTTCTTCGATGAGGCGTGAATCCTGTCGCACCGAGTGGTCGCGGTAGAGGTAGCCGATGGAGTTCGTGTCGACCGTAATCTGGCTGAGTCCCCACCCGGCGCCCATGGCGAGCAGGAGCGTCCCCGCCATCACGGCCCGCGAGTGCTGAAGGCTCGCTTCTACAATCGAGGCCACGCCCTCCCGCAGCCCACCGCGCCCCGACGGCACCGGAAGAATTCTCTCGTAGGCCAGGCCCCACGTGCACCCCGCCACGGCCGCGATCAGCCCAAAAACCAGTCCCAGAGCCGAGAAGAGGCCGAGATGCCGCACCACTGGCATCGAGCTGACGCCCAGGACGGCAAAGCCGAGGGCCGTCGTGAGCGTCGTGATGCCGCAGGGCCGCAGCAGGAAGCCGATCGTCTGCACCGCCCGTTCGCGAGGCGACAGGCCCTCGGGGAGGTCGGCGGCGTGGCGGAGGAGGTGCACGCAATCGGCCGTGCAGATCACGAGCACGAGGGTCGGCATCACGAGCGTCACCGTGTTGATGGCGAGCCCGGCCCACCCGTAGGCGCCCATCAGCCACACCGTCGCCACGCCCACGACGCCGAGCGTGAGGAGCACCGGCGCAACCCGCCGAAAGAACGCCCAGAGCAGCAGGAAGATGAGCACATTCGCCGCCAGCAGTACCAGCATCGAGTCCTGCGTCGAAGCCTCGTTGAGCGCGTGCAGGATGACCCCGACGCCCGCCCGATGCCGCTGCACGTCCGTCCCTTCCAGGACCCGATCGAGGGTGTCCTGCATCCGCCCCAGAATCACGTCGCGCCGCCCGTCGATCTCGTCGTTCGGCCGCATCCGCGCGAGGAGGGCCGTCATCGTCCCGTCGTCGTTGACGAACCGGCCGTAGAGCGTCGAGTCGGCCCGCTGCAGGATGCGCCGTCGGAGCGAGCGCGCCTGCTCGGCGGAGAGGCGCCGGTCCGGCACCAGCGATACGGGCCGCGGCCCCGCCAGCCCCACCTGGATCTGGCGCATCGTCGTGAGGGACCGGACCGACGCGACGCCCTCCACCCCACGAAGCGCGTGGGTCGTCTCGTGCAGCAACTGGAGCCCCGTCGGCGTGAGCATGCCGTCGTCGCGCCGGAGAGCGATGAGCACCGTCTCGTCGTTGCCGTACGTGTCCTGGAACGAGCGGTACGCCGTGAGCGCCGGGTCCCCCTCCACGAACCAGTTCTGCACCGAGTTGTCGACCCGCACCTGCAGCGCCGGCACGGCGGCCACCCCCGCCAGGGCCAGGCACACGCCCAGGCAGGCCCACCGCCGGTCGTAGATCCAGCCGGCAATCCGTTCCGACATCGACGATTCCCGATTCATTCTACCGATTATATTTTTTTCATTTTAAATGTAGAGACATCCCGGTGGGATGTCTCTACGGTCCAATCCGGATGGGGCCCTACGGCGACTCGATCCGTTCGACGGTCCCTGTCGACCCATCGAGTCGCACCACGTCGCCGTCCTGCAGCCGGTCCGTAATGCCCGGCAGCGAGACGACCGCCGGGA
>CAZFJR010000117.1:0-9229 GCA_964519235.1 uncultured Salinivenus sp.
GCAGGTCGACGAGAGCTTCTTCGACCGCGCCATGGAGCATCAGGACAACGGCTTTGCGGTGGTGGGCGGCACCAACTACGGCCAGGGCTCCAGCCGCGAGCACGCCGCCATTGCGCCGCGCTGGCTCGGCACGCGGGTCAAGATCGCGAAAAGCTACGCCCGCATTCACCGCCAGAACCTGGCGAACTTCGGCATCCTGCCGCTTCTGTTTAAGGACGATGAGTCCTACGACAGCATCGACCAGGGCGATACGCTGCAGCTCCGGAACCTGCGCGAACAGGTGCGCTCGGGAACGGACGTGGAGGTCAGAAACGCCGACAAGGACGAAACCTACGTCGTGGAGCACGACCTGTCGGAGCGCGAGCTGGAGATGGTGCTCGAAGGAAGCCAGATCAGCGTCGTGAAGCAGGAGTTTGCGGACGTTGAGGCGTAGCGCCGACCCGGCTTGATACGGTCCGAACGGGGAAGTCCGGTGGCGGCTTCCCCGTTCGGTGTTTGGGTGCCCCGCTGCTGCGCTGTTTGCGTCACGCCTTTCGGTTTCGTGCAGATGAATGCCGATCCTTCTCCGGACCTGCCACGGCCCTTTTACGACGAGTGGTGGGGCCAGCGGCGGACGGCAGCGCAGGCCCTCTGGGACTGGCACACGGCCTTGTCGGAGCCATCGGTGCCGCCGGGTGCCGTGGCCGAGGCCTTTTTCGATGCCGAACGAGACCGGGCCGAATCGGGAGAGTCCCTGCGGGCCATTCCCAAAGAGACGGCCGTGTCGGCGTACAAGGCCTGCCGGACGTACGACCTGCCCCTTGCGTGGCTAGGGGCGCAGGTGGAGGCGGCGCGGCTCCTGCACGGACCTACCCGCTTCGAGACCGCCGACCGGCTGGATACATTCGCCCGGCTGTGGGCCGTCCCCCACGCTCGCCTGCTGGCCGCGCTCGCCGGACTGACCAACTCGGTACAGCGAAGCTGGGCCGACGAGCTGGGCCGTGGGTTCTTTTACCTGGCTCACCTGGCCCGCCTCCCGAACGACCTGGCGCGCGAGCGCCTCTTTGTGCCGCTGGAAGAGTGCCGCCAGTACGACGTGACGACCAAGCAGCTGCGAACCGGTCCGGCGACGGAAGCAGTGCAACGATTGCTCTGGAAGCAAAGCGTTCGGGTGCGGGATGCCCTGCAGCGTGGCCGCGCCCTCGCCGACGATCTCTGGGTTCGCCAACGCTACGCGCTTCGGGGGTACTGGCACGGCGCCCTCGCCCTGCTCGACGAGCTGGAGCGGCGCAACTACGACCTCTGGTCCGAACCCGTTCGGCTGTCGGCCTTTCGTCGGTTCGAGGTCTACCTGCAGGTGGTGTTCGGGCGCTCGTAAGCGACCCCGGCCGGGCGGCTCTTGCGGCTCTCTGTCTATCATGCTTGCGACTATCATGCTCACGACGCAACTGCTTTGCCATGACGACCTACAAGGAGGCCGGTGTTGATGTGGAGGCCGGAGACGAAACCGTGGATCGCATCCGCTCGGCCGTGCAGGAAACATTCACGCCCGGGGTGCTGGCCGACATTGGAGCGTTTGGGTCTTTTTACCAGCCCGCCCTGGAGGGCGTGGAGCAGCCCGTTCTTGTGTCATCCATCGACGGGGTGGGCACAAAGCTCAAAGTTGCCACACGGGCCGGGCGGTACCACACGGTAGGGCAAGACCTGGTGAACCACTGCGTAAACGACATTGCCGTGTGCGGGGCCCGCCCCCTGTATTTTCTGGACTACTACGGCGTGGGCATGCTCACCCCCGATACGGCCGAAGCGGTGGTGGAGGGGTTCGTGACGGCCTGCAAGGAAAACGACTGTGCCCTGGTGGGCGGCGAAATTGCTGAAATGCCGGACGTGTACGGGCAGGGCGACTTCGACTTGGTGGGAAGCATCGTGGGAATGGTCGACAAGGCGGACATCGTGGAGGGCCGCGACGTGCAGCCCGGCGATGTACTCCTGGGGCTTCCGTCTACGGGCATCCACACCAACGGATACACCCTTGCCCGCACGGTGCTATTCGACGAGTACAGGGTGGACGACCGACCGCCTGAGCTCGGAGGGGCATCGGTGGGAGACGTCCTCCTGCGCGTGCACCGCTCGTACCTGCGCCCAATTCAACACCTGCTGGACGACGCCCTGGCGCGCGGTCTGGCGCACGTAACCGGGGGCGGCCTGCCCGGCAACCTGGGCCGTGTGGTGCCGGAAGGCTGCAGGGCGGTCGTGGACTACGACGCTTGGGAGCGCCCGGCCATCTTCTCGCTCATTCAGGACCTGGGCGACGTGCCGGAGGCCGACATGCGTCGTACCTTTAACCTTGGCATCGGGGCGGTCGCCATTGTGCGCTCGGAGGACGTGCCAACGGCCGTCGACTGCCTCAAAAAGGCGGACTGCGCACCGGTTCGGATCGGGCACGTGGAGGCTGAGCCCGGCGAGCCCGACCCCTGATCTGGCCTCTCTGCCGAGAGCCCTGATGGGGCCTTCAGCGGGCGGTTCGGGAACATTCGTTGCCTCCGCGAAGATACGACACGTCCCTCGTGTAAGGGCTCCCAACACACCAAGTGCAGGGGACATGTCCCCGAATACCGCCATTTGCCGACCTCGAATTGCCACTGAGACGCTGCCATGTGGTCGTTGACACTCATCGTGCTCGCCAGCTATTTTCTCGGCTCTGTGCCGGGGGCACTCTGGGCGAGCAAAGCCCTGCACGGGGTTGACATCCGAAATTACGGCAGCCACAACTGCGGGGCCACGAATGCCTTCCGGGTGGTGGGATGGCAGGCCGGGGCGTTGGCTACGGTGGTGGACTTTGGAAAGGGGCTCTTGGCGGCTGGAGGGGTTGCGTCCACCGTGCGTATCGATCCCATTCCCGATCTCGGAGTGTTCGGGTGGGAAACGGCAACCGTGCTGGGGCTGCTCGCAGGACTGGTGGCCGTGGTGGGGCACATGTACCCGATCTTTGCGCGGTTCGAAGGGGGGAAAGGCGTCAACACCGCCGCCGGCATGCTTCTGGCCCTGACCCCGCTCACCATGGCCCTCACCCTGGGCGTGTTTGCTGCCGTCCTCGTGACGTGGCGCTACGTGTCGCTGGCGTCCATCAGCGCCGCCATTGCGTTCCCGACCATCGTCGCCCTCCGCCGCTACGTCTTTGGGGCGGACCTTGACCCGAGCATCCTCGTGTTTGGTCTGGCACTGGCCACGGCAATTGTCGTGGCGCACCGCTCCAACATTCAACGCCTGCTGAACGGCACCGAAAGCCAAATCAGCTCGTTCGAGCCAGCGCAGGGCATGCTCGGGCGTGGGGAACTTTGACCCGGGCCGTTCTTAGAGGGACATGTCGACGCCACCATGCGAGGAGGTCGTGTCTCCGTTCCCTGCGTTTTGTCTTTTGCCTGCCGCCACCTCGACGGCTCTCCCGATCGGTCGCTGACGGTTCTCCGCACGCCTGTTCGAGGGCAGTCGCACACCCGTCTTCCCTGGATCTGAGTTTGATTTTATGGCTGACTCCATCACGCTCTTCGGGGCCGGAAGCTGGGGCACGGCCCTTGCCGTGCACCTGGCCGAAGAAGGGCGCGACATGACCCTCTGGGCGCGTCGCACCGAGGCTGTAGAACGGATGCGGCAAACCCGTCACAACCCTCGCTACCTCTCCGACGTCGAAATTCCCGCCTCCGTTCGCATTACGACAGACCTCGAGGAGGCCGCGTCGGCGTCTTCGCTGTGGGCCGTTGCGGTGCCGTCGCAAAGCTTCCGGAGCGTGGTGGCCCGGCTGGCGTCTCACACCCGCATGGGAATCACAGTGGTGTCCCTGGCGAAGGGGATCGAGAACGAGACTCAGCAGACCATGTCGCAGGTGCTCGCCGACGAGCTTCCCGACGTGTCGCCTCAGCAGATTGGGGTGCTGTACGGCCCCAGCCACGCCGAGGAGGTGGCCCAAGGCCGGCCCACCACCGTGGTGGCTGCCGCCCCTACCGAGCCCCGGGCCGAGTGGATCCAGCACGCCTTCATGACCGAGCGCCTCCGGGTGTACGCGAACACCGACGTGGTGGGGGTGGAAATTGGTGGATCGGCCAAGAACGTGCTTGCCATCGCCGCGGGCATTAGCGACGGGGTGGGCTACGGCGACAACGCCAAGGCGGCCCTCGTCACGCGGGGCCTTGCCGAGATGCGCCGCCTGGGATTGGCGATGGGCGCTGAGGTGCGCACCTTCGCAGGCCTGGCAGGCATCGGCGATTTGCTCGTGACGTGCATGAGCGCGCACAGTCGAAACCGGTATTTCGGTGAACAGATTGGGCAAGGGCGAACGCTGGAAGAGGTGGAAACGGAGATGGACATGGTGGCCGAGGGAGTGCGAACAACGCGCTCGATCCGCGCCCTCGCGCAACATCATGGAGTGGAAATGCCCATCACGGAAGCCGTCCACGCCGTGCTCTTTAAGGGCGAGCGCCCCGATAATGTAGTGGACGATCTGATGACTCGATCAGCCAAGCGTGAGCACTGGCTTCCAAAAAGCCTGAAGAGCTAGCGGAAGGGCACGCAGACCCGCTGCGTCCCCAAAAGTCTGCCGTTCGATGTGTGTCTCAGTTCCTCCGGGACATGCGTCCTCGTGCGTGCCCTGTACGTTGCGGGCACATTCGGTCGGTCATGAGTCGGACCCGTTCTGTGACTGGCCGACCTGCGGGGAGTGCTCGGAAGATCCCGTTCGTACGATCAATTCTTGCTTGCTCCTGCCTTCTGGATCCAGGGCCCCACAGACGCTCGGCCCAGCTTGTGACCGTGCAATGAGCGTCCAGGCCGCGACCGCACTCGCACAAGGCCTGTCGCACAAGGCCTGTCGCACGAGGCCTGTGGGGGGCACCGTCCGTTGCTGGAGGAGAGACGACCGCCGCGCACACCACCGCCAGTTAGAACGCATCGGTATGACTCGCCGGGAACTTGAGCAGCTTGTGGAACTGGGGGAAGGGATCAGCCTGGAGTTTAAGCGCCGCGTCCCACAGCCAGAACGCATTGCGAAAGAAATTGTCGCGCTCACCAACACGCACGGCGGCCGGATCGTGCTGGGAGTAGACGACGACGGCACCATTCTTGGCATCGACCACGCATCGGAGGAGGAGTTCCTGCTTCGACAGGCGGTGCAGGCCCACTGCCGCCCCGAGGTGGAATACCAGACCGAGCGAATTGTGGTGGAGCCGCGCTGTGACGTACTCGTCGTCACCATTCCCGAAAGCGCCTCCAAACCCCACGCTGTCGTTGCCAAAGGGGAGGAGGACGGGGCGGGAAAAGCCTATGTGCGTGTGGAGGCCAAAAGCATTGAGGCCAGCCCGGAAACCATACAGGAGCTCCGGGAGCAGCAAAACCGCTCCGGGGTCACATTTGAGTTTGGCGACACCGAGTCACTCCTCATGCGCTACCTCGACGACTACGGGCGGATCTCCGTTCCCCAACTCGCGCAGCTCGCCGACATTTCTCCCGAGCGAGCTTCCCAAACCCTACTTCGACTCACCAAAGCCGATCTCCTGCACCTCCATCCGGACGACGAGGGAGACTACTTCACCCTAAACTATTAGGCGGGGATTTGCACACGTACGCAAATTAAATTCAAGTGTCCCAGCACATTAAGGGCAATTTCTTGAGAAAAAGGAGAGGGGGGCACATCTCCTCTCCAAAGCGGCCAGGCCTCTTGAGAAAGCGGGAGGATGCGAAATAACTCCGTTATTGCAATTCTACTAAAAGAACTTGTTTGCAATGCCCCAGCCGGGGTTCTTCGTCCCAGCCGGAGTGCTGAGTCCTGCTGTCCCACGAACGTCGGCCGCACATCCTGAGCTTGCGTTGCAGGGTCTTACAGAATTGACTGAGTCTCGCGAAACGGCGCTTTGGCTGTGTTGTATCTCCAACTCAGTGTGAGTAAACTATGTGTGCGCTGCTAACCTCCGTTATTGACCGACGCCCATGCCCGTCGAAAAATCGATCCCGCTCCACGAGACTGCGCGGAAGCGGTACTTGAACTATGCGCTTTCGGTCATTACCAGCCGGGCCCTGCCGGACATCCGGGACGGCCTCAAGCCGGTCCAGCGTCGCATCTTGTACGCCATGTTCGACAGCCTGAACCTGTACCCCGCCAAGCGGCACCGCAAAAGTGCCACTGTCGTGGGCGAGGCGATGGGTAAATATCATCCACACGGCGACAAGGCCATCTACGACGCCATGGTGCGCATGGCGCAGTCCTTCTCGCTGCGGGCGCCGCTGGTGGACGGGCACGGCAACTTTGGCTCCCTTGACGGCGACAACGCGGCGGCGATGCGGTACACGGAGGCCAAGCTCCGGCCCCTCGCCATGGAGATGCTGGAGGGCCTGCGCGAAGAGACGGTCGATTACCGGGACAACTTCGACGGCACCCTGGAAGAGCCGGTGGTGCTCCCGTCGCGCGTGCCGAATCTGCTCGTCAACGGCGCGAGCGGGATTGCGGTCGGGATGGCCACCAACATCCCCCCGCACAACCTGGGGGAGGTCGTCGACGCTGCGCTTCACATGGTCGAAGAGCCGGACGTGACCACCACAACCCTCGTGGAGGAGCACATCCAGGGGCCGGACTTTCCTACGGGCGGGCGCATCCTCAACACAACGGAGGAGCTCGCCGAAATCTACGAGACGGGCTCCGGGACGATCGAGATGCGCGGGGCCTACCGCCCCAAGGGCAAGACCCGCGTCATCATCGAGTCGGTGCCCTACGGCGTGGACAAGAGCAAGATTGTGGAGAAAATCGCCGACCACATTGCGGAGGAGAATGTCCCGCAGCTTTCCAACGTCCGCGACGAGTCGACCGACGACGTGCGCATTGTGCTGGAGCTGAAGCGGGGCTCGGACACGGAGGCGGCCCTGGCGTACCTCTACAAGCACACGAAGCTGCAGAAGCGATTCCACGTCAACCTGACCTGCCTGGTGCCCACCGAGAGCACCGACGTGAAGGCGCCGCGGCAGGTGGACCTGCGCACCATTCTGCGTCATTTCCTCGACTTTCGGCTGGAGGTGGTGACGCGGCGGCTCCGAAACGAACTGGAAGACCTGGAGGCGCGCATCCACATCCTGGAGGGCTTCGAGACGATTTTCGACGCCCTCGACGAGGCGATCAAGATCATTCGCGCCTCGACGAACAAGGCCGACGCGACGCAGCGGCTCATGCACCGCTTTCAGCTGGACGAGGACCAGGCGGAGGCCATCCTGGAGACGCGCCTGTACAAGCTGTCGCAGATGGAGGTGGAGGCGATCCGGGAAGAGCTGACGGAGAAGCGGGCCCGGGCCGAAGAGATCCGCCGGCTGCTCGACGACGAGGAGGCGCGGTGGGGCCTGGTCCAGGACGAGCTCCAGGAGATCCGCGACGAGTACGCCGACGAGCGCCGCAGCACCATTGTGGGGCCACAGGCGGACATGGAGTACACCGAGGAAGACTACATCGTCGACGACGACGTCCACGTGATCGTCACGCGCGATGGCTGGGTGAAGCGGCAGGGCACCTACTCCGACCTCGACGCCATTCGGACGCGGGACGGGGACGAGGTGGGCTGGGTGCTGGCGGGGTCGACCCGGGCGACGGTCGGCTTCTTCACAAACTACGGCACCTGCTACACCGCCCGCATTGCCGACATTCCCAGCACCACCGGCTACGGCGATCCGGTGCAGAAGCTCTTTTCGTTCGACGACGGCGAGCACGTGGTCGGCGTGGTGAGTTTTGATGAGCGGGCCTTGCCCGACCCCGTTCCGCCCGAGCCGAGTGACTCGGGCGAAATGTTTGACCCAGAAGACCCCGAGGCGCCGAGGCACCCATACGTGGTGGCGATCACGAAAGGAGGGCGAGCCACGCGATTTACGCTGGATGGGTACCTGGAGCCGTCCATCCGCACGGGGCGCAAATACATGCGCCTGGACGACGGGGACGAAGCGGTGCGGGTGCACCTGGCGCGGGGCGACGAAAACGTGTGCCTGGCTTCCCACGACGGCCGTGCGCTCATCTTTCCGGCGCACCAGGTGTCGGTCTACAAAGGCCCGGCAAAAGGCGTGCGCGCCATCCGACTGGAGGACGGCGACCGAGTTCTTGGGTTCACCCTGAGCACCCAGGCGCGCGAGGGCCTGGCGGTGCAAACGAACAACGGACGGGACGAAATCGTGCGCACCACGAAGTTCGACGTCACCAACCGGGGCGCCAAAGGTACGCTGGTGATCAAGCGGGGCTACTTCGCGGAGGTCTTCCCCGAACCGGTGGAGGTGGCCCTGGAGGACGCGTCGTAGTGCCGCCTCATCGAGAGCCAAATTCGCCCCTTCGGACTTGCCCACTCGGCTACAGGTACCCAAACAGATGCCCAAGACCTACACTGGCCAAGACATCGACGTCCTCGAAGGCCTTGAACCCGTCCGGAAGCGCCCCGGGATGTACATCGGGGGGACGGGGCGGCCCGGCCTGCACCACATCCTGTGGGAGGTGGTGGACAACGCCGTGGACGAGGCGACCAACGGATACGCCTCCACAATCGAGGTGGTGCTGCACGAGGACGGAGAGCACGTGACGGTGTCCGACAACGGCCGCGGGATCCCGGTGGACGAGCACCCGGAGAAAGAAATCCCGACGGTGCAACTAATCCTCACCACGCTCCACTCGGGCGGGAAGTTTGACGCGAGCAACTACATCACCTCCGGCGGCCTGCACGGCGTGGGCGTGTCGGTGGTCAACGCGCTGTCGGAGGAGCTGGTCGCCACGGTGAAGCGCGACGGGAAGGAGTACGAGCAACGGTTCCGGCGCGGGACGCCGGTGACGGGCCTGGAGACGACGAAGGAGAGCACGCGGGGGACGGGGACGACCATCTCGTTCCGGCCCGACCCCGACATCTTTGAGTCCGTGGCGTTCGACCCTTCCTGGATCCGGGAGCACCTGGAGGTGAAGACCTACCTCAACCGCGACCTGAAGATTGTCTTCCGGGATGAGACGAGCGACGAGCGCTACGAGCTGCACCACGAGGGGGGCATTCAGGAGTACCTGGGCCACCTCGTGGAAGACCTCCAGGTGAGCCCCATTCACGAGGACGTGTTCATGTTGGCGGACGACGACCTGGACGAAGAGGGTCGCCTCGAGATTGCACTCCAGTGGACCGACGCGCCGAAAGAGCAGCTCCATACGTTCGTCAACGGCATCCCGACGGAGGACGGCGGCACGCACGCACAGGGTCTTAAG
>CAZFJR010000118.1:0-8972 GCA_964519235.1 uncultured Salinivenus sp.
TCAGCACCCACGGGTCGCGGAAGGGGCTGGCCGACACGGCGCTCAAGACCGCCGATGCTGGCTACCTCACGCGCCGCCTCGTGGACGTATCGCAAAGCGTGACGGTGACGGAGCACGACTGCGGCACGCTCCGGGGCATCAACGTGGGTGCACTGAAGGACAATGAAGAAGTGGTGGCGCCCCTCTCAGACCGCATCACCGGACGCGTGTCGGTAGAGGACGTGTACGACCCCCACACCGATGAGTTGGTCGTGGAGGCCAACGAGCTCATTACCGACGACATTGCCGACCGCATTGCGCAGACGTCGATCGAAGAGGTCCGCATCCGGTCGGTTCTCACCTGCGAGGCGGAGCGCGGCGTCTGCACGCTCTGCTACGGCGAAAACCTGGCCACCGGCCGCATGGTGGAGGTGGGCGAGTCGGTCGGCGTGGTGGCCGCCCAGTCGATTGGGGAGCCCGGCACGCAGCTCACGCTCCGCACCTTCCACACGGGAGGGACCGCCACGCGTGAGGTGGGCGAGTCGACCATCCAGGCAAAGTTTGCCGGCACGCTCGAGTTTGAGAACCTGCGCACGGTCACCTACGAAGACACCGACGGGCCAAAGGAGGTCGTGCTCTCGCGGCAGGGCGAGATCCGAATCATGGATCCGGACGGCGACCGCCGCGAACTGACCAGCTACGTGGTGCCTTACGGCGCCGAGCTTCTGGTGGGGGAAGGCCAAGAGGTCGACGAGGGCGACGTGATGGCCAGCTGGGACCCCTACAACAGCCTCATCCTGACGGAGGCCAACGGAACGGTGCGCTTCGAGGATGTCATCGAAGACACGACCTACCGCGAGGAGACCGACGAGCAGACTGGCCACATGGAGAAGGTGATTGTGGAGAGCCGGGAGCGGACGCTCACGCCCACCATCGTCGTTGAAACTGAGGACGGGGACGCCCGGGACTACAATATGCCCGTTGATGCCCGCATCCAGGTGGACGAGGGCGACACGGTGCAGGCGGGACAGACGCTCGCTAAGATTCCGCGCCAGGCGGCCCAGACCAGCGACATCACTGGAGGCCTGCCGCGCGTGGAGGAGCTCTTCGAGGCCCGTACGCCGGACGAGCCGGCGGCCGTGAGTGAGATTGACGGCATCGTGAGCTTCGGAGACCAGAAGCGCGGGTCGCAGGAAATCATCGTGACCAGCCGCGACGGGGACATGGAAAAGAGCTACATGGTGTCTCTCTCGAAGCACATGCTGGTGCACGAGGGCGACTACGTGGAGGCTGGCGACCGCCTCTCGGACGGCCAGATTGCCCCGCATGACATCCTGTCGATTAAGGGACCGCGGGCGGTGCAGGAGCACCTCCTCAACGAAGTGCAGGAGGTCTACCGCCTTCAGGGCGTCGACATTGACGACAAGCACTTCGAGGTTGTGATCCGCCAGATGATGAAGCGGGTCGAGATCACCGAGCCGGGCGACACGCACTTCCTGGAGGGGGAGAAGGTGGACCGCCAGAAGATGTCGAACGTCAACGACGACCTGTACGACAAATTCGTCGTGACGGACCCGAGCGATGCGAGCGTGGAGATTGGCGAGGTGATTGGGCGCCGGCGCCTGCGCGAGCTGAACTCGACCCTGAAGCGCGAGGACAAGCCGGAAATTGAGGTGCGTGAGGCACGGCCCGCTGTAGGAGAGCCGGTCCTGCTCGGCATCACGAAGGCGTCCCTCGCCACGGACTCCATGATTTCGGCCGCGTCGTTCCAGGAGACGACGAAGGTGCTCACCAACTCGGCCATCAAGGCCCGGACAGACCCCTTGGAGGGCCTCAAGGAGAACGTCGTAGTGGGCCACTCCATCCCGGCCGGCACGGGGCAGCGCGAGTACCGCGACCTCGTGGTGGGATCGAAGTCCGAGCTCGAAGAGCTCCAGGCCGCAATCGGCGGCGATGGCGAAGCTCCGGCGGGCGATGGCGCCGCGGGCGACGGAGCCCCGAGCGAGGAAGAGGTGGAGCAGATCGAAGCCTCTGAGTCTGAGTAGCCTGTGTAAGGGTCACGAATTGAGTCCCATCGCCCCGGCGCGCCGCAATGGTGCCGCCGGGGCGGTGGTGTTTTGGGACGGGGGGTCGCATTCTGATGGACGACGATGCTGCCTGTATGCCGGGCGACGTGCTTCTTGATGGAGAGGGCGTGCGCGCGCTGGGAGCTCTGCTGGGGCTTGCGGCGCTGGTCGGCACGGGCGAAGGACTGCGGCGTAGGGGCGTGTCTGCCGCCACGACGCGGCGCCTGGTGCATGCAGGCGTGGCGCTCTTTGTTGCGGCGACCCCGCTGCTTTTCGCGCGTCCCCTTCCGGTGTACGGACTCGCCGTACTGCTTACGATCGTGAATGCGGCCGCCCGCGTCCGTCGCTGGTGGGCCGGCATTCACGAGGCGCGTCCGGAGAGCTGGGGAACGGTAGCACTGCCCCTCTCTGTGCTGCCCGCGCTGGCGGCCACGTGGTCGATGAGCCCGGAGCGCCTCCTTCCGCTGCACGCGGCGTATCTGGTGCTTGCTCTGTCCGACCCGGCGGCGTCGTGGGTGGGCGAGCGCTGGCAGTCGACACCTCTGAGCCAGACGACCACGGCGGCGGGAAGCCTGGCGTTTGCCGGGGTTGCGTTCGCCCTTCTGACCGGAATGCTCGTGGGGACAGGGCGCTGGACCCTGCCGACCGGACTTGGGGCCGCGGTGGGGGCAACGCTGGCGTCAACCGCCGCCGAAGCGGCGAGCCGTCGCGGATGGGACAATTTCTTTGTCGTGATCGCCGTTCTGCTAGTCTTGGTGCCGCTGCAGGAGGGACACGTAGGGCTGGCGCCCCTCTCAGGGGCCCTCGTTCTGGGAGCGGCGTTTGCCGTCGGGGCGTACTGGACCGGTGCGCTGGACCGTCGCGGAGCGGGCACGGCGGGGCTCTTCGCGGGATCGCTCGTGGCGCTGGGCGGCGGGGCGTGGGTAGGGCCGGGAGTTGTTTTCTTTGGGGCGTCGAGCGTGCTTACAGGCGTGGGGCGGCGCGCTCCGACGCGCGGGGGCCCGTCGGAACGGCGGACGCAGGCGCAGGTGATGGCGAACGGGGGGGTAGCATGGAGTGCCCTCGCGGCCGTGGCGCTGGGGCTGGTGGCGCCGGAGCACGGGTATCTGGCCTTCGTGGGCGCCTTGGCCGCGGCCGCAGCCGATACCTGGGCTACAGAGCTGGGTCGGCTGTCGCCGTGGCGTCCATGGGCGTTGCGGCATGCGCGGCGGGTGCCGGCGGGGACCTCCGGCGCCGTGTCGGCGGTGGGTACGGGCGCCGCACTGGCCGGCGCAGGAAGCGTGGTGGGCACGGCATTGTGGCTGCAAGGGCCTCTGGGGAGCCCGGTGCTGGAGGCAGGCGGGGCGCTGCTGGGAGCGGGTCTGGCGGGGATGATAGCGGACAGCGTAGCCGGCGCGTTTCTGCAGGCGCGCTACCGCGTGCTTGCCTCCGGCCCGCTCGTAGAAGAGCCTTCCTCGGATGATGCGCAACTGGTGCGGGGATGGGCGCGCATTGGCAACAACGCCGTCAACCTGATCGGCACGGTCACAGGTGCGCTCACAGCGCTTCTATGGGCGGGACTGGCAGGATAGTTACGCCGTTGGAACGCGAGTGGACCTCAGCGTGGCGGGTCCGGTTGTGGAGGAAGAACATGAGCCTTTAGTTTAGGCGTGGTGCACGCCGCGCGCGGTGCCGTTTCGTCTGTTTCCCTGCCCAAATGGATGCCCCCTATGCCCTGGTACAAAAAGCTCCACTGGCAAATTATCATTGGCCTCGTGCTCGGCCTCCTCTACGGGATCGTCGCGGCATCGGCGGGATGGGGGCAGTTCACGAGCGACTGGGTGGCTCCGTTCGGAACCATCTTTCTGAATCTCCTCCAATTGATTGCTGTCCCCCTCATCATCGCGTCACTGATCGTGGGGGTGGCGTCGCTCGGGGACCTGGAGCAACTCTCTCGCATCGGCGGGAAAACGCTCGGCATCTACGTGCTCACGACCACCGTCGCCCTCATCGTAGGGCTGGTGCTGGTCAACAGCATAGAGCCCGGCACGACAGTGCCGCAAGAGATGCGCACTCAGCTGGAGCAGACGTACCAGGGGGATATTGAGGAAAGCATGGACGTGGCCGAACAGGCGGAAGGACGTGGGCCCCTGCAGCCGCTTGTGGACATGGTGCCGTCCAACTTCTTCGAGTCGGCCTCCGACAACGGCAACATGCTGCAGGTCGTCTTCGTGGCCATCTTCTTCGGCATCGGGTTGATGCTGCTTCCGAAAGAAGACGCGCGGCCGCTGCTGAATATTTTTGAGAGCCTGTTTGAGCTCATTATCAAGGCCGTGGAACTGATCATGCTCACGGCCCCGGTAGGGGTCTTCGGGCTTCTCGCGGACGCGATCACGTCGATTGCGGCGGGGAGCCCCACGGATCTCGCCAGTTTGCTGGGGGCGCTGGGGCTGTACTGTCTGACGGTGGTAATTGGCCTCGCCGTGATGGTGTTTGGGGTGTATCCCCTGTTCATGTCGCTCTTTACCTCCATCTCTATTCCCGATTACTTCCGTGCCATTGCCCCGGCGCAACTGGTCGCGTTTTCCACGTCTTCCAGCGGGGCCACACTGCCGGTCACGATGGAGGTGTCGGAGAAAAACCTCGGCGTGTCCGAGGAGGTGTCGTCGTTTGCCTTGCCTCTGGGCGCTACGATTAACATGGACGGCACGGCGCTGTACCAGGCCGTCTCGGCGGTCTTTATCGCGCAGGTGCTGGGCATTGGTCTTGCCTTTACGCAGCAGTTCAACATCATTCTCATCGCGGTGCTCGCCTCCATCGGGACCGCGGCGGTGCCTAGCGCCGGCATTGTCATGCTGGTGGCCATCCTGGAGTCCATCGGCGTGCCCAGCGCCGGCCTCGCCCTCATCCTCGGGGTGGACCGCCCACTCGACATGTTGCGCACCACCAACAACGTGACGGGCGACACGATGGTCGCGTCCGTCGTGGCCGCCTCCGAAAACCAGCTCCAGTTCCCCACGGATGGAGTAAGCGTGGCGACGTCGGACGTGCAAGGGGCGATGCGAGAGACCGCCGTGCAGGAGGACGCCGTGTAGAAGGCCGCTGTCAGATAGAGCGCCTGGGCACGAAACGATTGGGTCACGTCTGGGCAGAGCGTCGTACCTGCAAGGACACTGCGTGCGGACTCTCCGTTTTTGCAGCTGTTGTCTTTTCCCACACTGCAGTCCACCGCCATGCCCGACCCTCTCCCCGACCGTGTGCAATCGCTTAACGACCAGGGGGTGGCCGGGCAGGCCGAGTACGTGCTGTATTGGATGCAGCAGTCCCAGCGGGCCCAGCACAACCCTGCGCTGGAGCGAGCGCTCCGTCACGCGAACGAGCAGGGCCTGCCCCTGTTGGTCGTGTTTGGGCTCACAGACGACGATCCGGACGCGAACCTTCGCCAGCACACCTTTATGCTCGAAGGGCTGCGCGACGCGCAGCAGCGACTCGCGGAACGAGGGCTCCAGATGGTGGTGGTCCGCGGCCGTCCCGACGACGTGGCCCTTGACTATGCGGACGACGCGGCCCTCCTCGTGACTGACCGGGGGTATCTCCGACACGAGAAGCAGTGGCGAACCCGTGTGGCCGAGAGGGCGCCGTGCCGGATGGAGCAGGTGGAGGGGGACGTCGTGGTTCCGGTTGAGACCGTAACGGACAAGGCCGAGTACGCGGCCCGCACCATCCGGCCGAAGATCCATGAACACTTGGAGCGGTGCCTCAATCTTCCGGATCGGGCGCCTGTGGAGCACCCGTCGCGTTCCCTTGACATCGACGAGGGGCTCTCGCTCGGCGACATCGGGGCCGTCACGGATCAACTGGCGCTGGATCGGAGCGTGTCTCCTGTCTCTGCGCTCCACCGTGGGGGGGCGTCCGAGGCCGAACGCATCCTGGATCAGTTCCTCGACGAGCACCTGGATGGGTACGACGGGAACCGCAACCAGATTCACACCCATGCGGTGTCCCACATGAGCAAGTACCTGCACTTTGGGCAGGTCTCGCCCGTGTGGCTGGCGCAGCAGGTACGGCAGGCCGACGGGCCGGAGGCCGACACCGAGTCGTACATCGAAGAGCTGGTGGTGCGGCGCGAGCTGGCAGTGAACCACGTGCACTTCCGGCCCGACACGTACGACGCCTACGATTGCTTGCCGGAGTGGGCACGGGAGAGCCTGGCCGAACACGCCGACGACGAGCGTGAATACGTGTACAGCCATGCCGAGTTGGAGCAAGGGGACACGCACGACCCCTACTGGAACGCCGCGATGAAAGAGATGCGCGAGACTGGGTACATGCACAACTACATGCGCATGTACTGGGGAAAGAAAATTCTGGAATGGTCCCCCGACCCGCACACGGCGTACGAACGGACCCTCCACCTCAACAACACCTACTTTTTGGACGGTCGAGACCCCAACTCGTTTGCAAACGTAGCGTGGGTGTTTGGGCTACACGATCGGGGCTGGAAGGAGCGGCCGGTGTACGGAAAGGTGCGCTACATGAGCCAGGGGGGGCTCGAGCGGAAGGCCGATCCGGATGCGTACGTGGACAAGGTGGATCGCCTTGCGGCGAAAGCACAGACGACCTAGCACGCTCTCGCTTACCGCTGTTCCCTTAGTCCCATGACCAACGAGACGAAGCAAAAACTTTTTCCCTGGGCCTTCGGAGGGGCTGCCCTCTTCTACGGATGGGCCGTGATTTCCCTCTGGCTGGGGCCCTCCTGGGGCTTCTCGGGAAGGTTCTACATGGTCGTCGGTGTCATGCCTGCCCTCTTTGGGGTCCTGCTTACGGTCGCTGCGCTCCTGCTACACATGGACATTCAGGAGAACGACTCCTCCGGGCGACGCTCAGACTTCTGACCGTGCGCCTCACAGATCCAGGCGAGGTTGAGACCGCCGACAACGCGTCCGTGCAGGAAATGCAGACCGAACGTAACAGTGATGTATTCTCCCGCGACCCCGAGGTGCAGGGGATGATTGGGAGAGGGCGAATGCCCAGAACCGCCAACGGCTGCGGACTTGAGCCACTTCATGTCGCGAGGCGTCGGGCTTGAAGCAAGAACCAAGGCCGGACGAGAAGATCCGCCCGGAATCGATCTCCTTGGTTCGCGCCTCACCGAAGTGTCACGCAGCCCGCTGCTCCCCGTTGCCAGTCCGAGGGCGGCCGCTGCCGAGCCCTATTCGACAGAAAGGCCCAGGACGGACGGCGAAAAGTGAAGCACGTGGCCGCAGTATTTGCAGACCACGTTCACCAGTGGCTCTGTGGAGACGCCTTCGTCGTCGGCGTATGGGTGCGTCAGGTGTTCCTGCACCACCATGTTGGCTGCTCCGCAGACTTGGCACTGCGGTGGCTGCGCCCGCGACTTGAGGTGGTTCGCGACAGCTTGCTGCTGGTCGGGAGTAAGGGGCATGGAGAAAGGCGGGGACGAGTGGGGATGAGAGATGACAGGCTTACAGGAGTCTCGCAGAAGGCACGGGCCGGGCCCGGTCAAAACACCTCTGCCTCTGTCAATTGGGCAGGCACGGCGGCCTGGCATTCTTTTCGCAGAAGGTATGGGCACGCGTGCCGGGTGGTTGGCCTCGCGGCGAAATGTTTGAACTTTTTCGCGCCTCTGGTTACCAAACCGTTTTCGCTCTAGCATGGTTGCCCACGATCACTACCAGCGCCTTAAGCACCTGTACGCGGCGGACGCCGCAGAGCCAGTAACCGGGTCCGTCGAAATCTCGTACGGGCACGCCGAACTCGCGGGGACCGTCGGGGAGGCGGGACAGTCGCCAGTACGAACCCGGAGGCCCCTCCAGCAACTGCTCAGCGACGTCTCGTCGCTGGCGGCCGGATCGGTGGAGAAAGACGGTGTGCTCTCGATGGATCGGCTCAGCCTGAGCGTTCAGCGCCCCAATTACCAGGGGCCGGTGCAGGCCTCCGCGGAGGTGGTGTTTGCGGAGCCGCCCCGCTATCACGTGCGCGCTGTGCTGCGGGACCGGGAGGAAGAGCCGATCGCGGAATCGATGGCGCTCTTTGCACCGAGTGGCGAGGAGCTTCCCCCTGACCCGGCCCCCGACGCCACCGCCGAGTCGGCGTCCACTCTGCCTCCCGCCCCCTTCATGCCAGTGCACATGACGCCCGTCGGAATTCTCTGCCTGAACTGACGGCGATCGGGCCCTGACAGTTGGGGGACGAGACGTGAGAGGAACTCCTCCGCATGGAAGTGGACAGGCGTACGATTGGACGGGCGTGCGTGAGCGTGTCCGCGAGGCCTCCTCGTGCCTGGACCAGGGCTATTGCACCAGAGCGTCGGCTCCTGTGGCGCTGTACTCAGAAATGCGATCGATGGGGCTTGCCGTGAGGCGCTCCGCCGCCGCTTTGGGCCGTTCATCCTGCTCGGCGCGCAAGGCCCACTGGGCATGGCGGGCGGTGTAGGCGAGCTCCAGTGCGTGCCCGAGCGTGAGTGCGAAACGTCGCGCTCCGGCCTGCAGCGCGTCGCGGCCGTCCGACTGTGCGCCGCGGAACCAGGCGGCGGCGTGCTCGAACGCGTCGTGCGCTGTCTGCACGGCGGTCTGAAGCGCGGCGTCGTGGACTGCAGAGCGGCACCGCTCCACCTCGCCGCCGATGAGGTCCAGGTCGTTCTTCGCCTGCAGGCCCCGCACAAGATCCAGCGCAAGCACGTTCGTGGTGCCCTCCCAGATGGGGAGCACCTGGGCGTCGCGATGGAGAGGGGGCAGGCCCGTATCTTCCACATACCCCGCCCCACCAAAGGCTTCCAGCACCTCGCTGGTGCCTGCCACGGCCTGCTTGGCGGTCGTGAGTTTGGCAATGGGCGTAAGCAGGCGGAGCAGGCGCCGGTGGTTCGGGGTCGACGCGTCGGTCTCGCGGCGTCCCAGCAGCGCAGCCACCCGAAACGAGAGGTGCATC